>NZ_JBMWDO010000002.1:0-174024 GCF_049545475.1 Stenotrophomonas sp. NPDC077461 | reverse complement strand
CCGGCTACGTCGGCGGTGAAGCGGACGCAGCGCGTGCACTGGATGCAGCGGGTCATCTCGGTGGCGACCAGCGGGCCCATGTCTTCGTCCGGCACCACGCGCTTGCGCTCGTTGAAGCGGCTCACCGAACGACCGTAGCCGAGCGAGACGTCCTGCAGCTCGCACTCGCCGCCCTGATCGCAGATCGGGCAGTCCAGCGGATGGTTGATCAGCAGGAATTCCATCACCGAGCGCTGGAACTTCAGTGCCTTCTCACTGCGGGTGGCGACCTTCATGCCATCCATGACCGGCGTGGCGCAGGCCGGCGCCGGCTTGGGCGACTTCTCGACGTCGACCAGGCACATGCGGCAGTTGGCCGCGATCGGCAGCTTCTCGTGGTAGCAGAAGCGCGGGATCGGAATGCCGGCCTTGTCGGCGGCCTGGATGATCATCGAGCCCTTGGGCACGACCAGGGACTGGCCGTCGATTTCGACGGTCACATGATCCGGTGGCACGCTCGGATTTACGGGTTGCGCGCTCATGCAGCGGCTGCCTCCACCTTCTTGCCGTCAACCATCGAATGACCGTTGACGATGTAGTACTCGAATTCGTCCCAGAACTGGCGCAGGAAGCCCTGGATGGGCCATGCCGCCGCTTCACCGAACGCGCAGATGGTGTGGCCTTCGATCTGGCCGGCCACTGCCTTCAACTGGTGCAGGTCTTCCATCGTGGCCTTGCCGGCAACGATGCGTTCCAGGACGCGGTGCATCCAGCCGGTGCCTTCGCGGCACGGGGTGCACTGGCCACAGGATTCCTTGTGGAAGAACTGCGAGATGCGGCAGGCGAACTTGACGCAGCAGACGCTGTCGTCGAGCACCACGATGGCGCCCGAGCCCAGACCGGTGCCCAGGGCACGCAGGGTGTCGTAGTCCATCTGCAGGCCCTTGAGTTCTTCGGCCTTGAGCACCGGCATCGACACACCGCCCGGAACCGCGCCCTTCAGGGTGCGACCCGGCTTGAGGCCGCCGGCCATTTCCAGCAGCTCGTCGAAAGTGGTGCCCAGCGGCACTTCGAAGTTGCCGCCCTTCTGCACGCAGCCGGAAACCGAGAAGATCTTCGGACCGCCGTTCTTGGTCAGGCTCAGGCTCTGGAACCACTCCGGGCCGTTGCGGATGATCGCCGGCACCGAGGCATAGGTCTCGGTGTTGTTGATCGTCGACGGCTTGCCGTACAGGCCGAAGTTGGCCGGGAACGGCGGCTTGTAGCGCGGCTGGCCCTTCTTGCCTTCCAGCGACTCCATCAGCGCGGTTTCTTCGCCGCAGATGTAAGCGCCGGCACCGAGCGCACCGTAGATGTCGATGTCCACGCCGCTGCCGAGGATGTTCTTGCCCAGCCAGCCGTTGGCGTACGCGTCGGCCAGGGCCTGCTCGAAGTGCTCGAAGGGCTCGTGGTGGAACTCACCGCGCAGGTAGTTGTAGCCCACGGTGCTGCCGGTGGCGTAGCAGGCGATTGCCATGCCTTCCACGACCGAATGCGGGTTGTAGCGCAGGATGTCGCGATCCTTGCAGGTGCCCGGCTCGGATTCATCCGAGTTGCAGAGGATGTACTTCTGCATGGTGCCCTTGGGCATGAAGGACCACTTCAGGCCGGTCGGGAAGCCGGCGCCACCGCGGCCGCGCAGGTTGGACTGCTTGACCATCTCGATGACCTGTTCCGGCGAGATCTTCTCTTCGAGGATCTTGCGCAGGGCGGCGTAGCCACCGGTCTTGAGGTAGCTTTCGTACGACCACGGGGTGTCGTAGTGCAGCGTGGTGTAGACCACCTGGTGCGGCAGCGGCGCAGGACCGACCGGACCCGTGGGTGCGTGATGATGTGCCATGTCTTACTCCAACCCGTCCAGCAGCTCGTCGACTTTCTCGACGGTCAGGCGCTCGTGGTAATGGCCGTTGATGACCATCATCGGCGCACCGGCGCAACCAGCCAGGCATTCTTCTTCGCGCTTGAGGTAGACGCGGCCGTCGGCGGTGGACTGGCCGGTCTTGCAGCCGAGCTTCTTCTCGGCGTGCGCAACCAGGTCCTCGGCGCCATTCAGCCAGCAGCTGATGTTGGTGCAGAAGGCGACGTTGTGGCGGCCCACCTTCTCGGTCTCGAACATCGAGTAGAAGCTGGCAACCTCATAGGCCCACACCGGCGGCAGATCCAGATACCTGGCGACGCCGGCGATCAACTCGTCGGTCAGCCAGCCCTGGTTCTGTTCCTGTGCCGCATGCAGGCCCTGCAACACGGCCGAGCGCTTGCGATCCGGCGGGAACTTGGCCAGCCAGTGATCGATGTGCGCGCGCGTCTTGTCGCTCAACACCACCATCGGGTCGACGTCGCGCGCCGCCTCGAAATTACCTGTCGCCTTCATCGGCCGACCTCAGCGAATACCAAATCGTGAAAGACCAGAACCTGCAGCGCCGGCAGAAGCCGGCGGGTGTCAGGCATCGTGCATGCGGCCGGGATCACCGGTCCACCTCACCGAACACCAGGTCGTAGGTGCCGATCATGGCCACCACGTCGGCGAGCATGTGCCCGCGCACGACCGAGTCGATCGAGGACAGATGGGCGAAACCCGGCGCGCGCAGGTGCACGCGGAACGGCTTGTTGGCGCCATCGGACATCAGGTAGCAGCCGAACTCGCCCTTGGGCGCTTCGACCGCAGCGTAGGTTTCGCCGGCGGGGACGCAGTAGCCTTCACTGAACAGCTTGAAGTGATGGATCAGCGCTTCCATGTCGTCCTTCATGTCCTCGCGGCTGGGCGGCGCGACCTTGAAGTTCTTGACCATGACCGGGCCGGGGTTGGCACGCAGCCACTGCACGCACTGCTTGATGATGCGGTTGGACTCGCGCATCTCGGCCACGCGGACCAGGTAGCGGTCGTAGCAGTCGCCTTCCTTGCCCAGCGGAATGTCGAACTCGACGGCATCGTACTTGGCGTACGGCTGCTTCTTGCGCAGATCCCAGGCAATGCCCGAGCCACGCAGCATCACCCCGGTCATGCCCCACGCATGGGCCAGTTCCGGGCTGACCACGCCGATGCCGACGGTACGCTGCTTCCAGATACGGTTGTCGGTCAGCAGGGTCTCGTACTCGTCGACACGCTTGGGGAACTCGACGGTGAAGTTCTCGAGGAAATCGAGCAGCGACCCTTCGCGCGCGGCGTTGAGGTTCTTCAGGGCCTTGCCCTTGTGCCAGCGCGATTCCTTGTACTTGGGCATACGATCCGGCAGGTCGCGATAGACGCCACCCGGACGGTAGTAGGCCGCGTGCATGCGCGCGCCGGAGACCGCTTCGTAGCAGTCCATCAGCTCTTCACGCTCACGGAAGGCGTACAGCATCACCGCCATCGCGCCCAGATCGAGCGCGTTGGAACCCAGCCACATCAGGTGGTTCAGGATGCGGGTGATTTCGTCGAACATGGTGCGGATGTACTGCGCGCGTTCGGGCGCTTCGATCCCCATCAGGGTTTCGATCGCGCGCACGTAGGCGTGCTCGTTGCACATCATCGACACGTAATCCAGGCGATCCATGTAGCCGATCGACTGGTTGAAGGGCTTGGACTCGGCCAGCTTCTCGGTACCACGGTGCAGCAGGCCCACATGGGGGTCGGCACGCATGATGGTTTCGCCGTCCATTTCCAGGATCAGGCGCAGCACACCGTGCGCGGCCGGATGCTGCGGGCCGAAGTTCATCGTGTAGTTGCGGATTTCCTGCCGGCTTTCGGCGGGATTGCTCGCAAAGGCCTGGCTGGCCTGGTGGAATTCACTCACTTTACTGCCTCCGTCTGCGCGCTTTCGCCGGCAGCGGTCTGGAAACGGGCATCGTCACGGATCACGCGCGGCACGCCGACACGCGGCTCCACCGAGGTCACCGGCTCGTAGATCACGCGCTTCTTCTCTTCGTCGTAGCGCACTTCGACGTTGCCGATCAGCGGGAAATCCTTGCGGAACGGATGGCCGACGAAACCGTAATCGGTCAGGATCCGGCGCAGGTCCGGGTGACCTTCGAAGATCACGCCGTAGAGGTCGAACGCTTCGCGCTCGAACCAGTTCAGGCCCGGCCAGACGCTGGTCAGCGACGCGACCACCGGCAGTTCCTCATTCGGCGCGAAGCAGCGGATGCGCATGGTGAGGTTGTGCTGGTAGGAACGCAGCTGGGCGACCACGGCGAAACGCTGCAGCGGGATCGGCTGCGGCTGGGCGCCATCGCTGGTTTCGCGGGTGGGGAACTCGCCCCATGCGAAACGACCGACGGACTTGCCCTCGACGCCGCGGCTGAAGCCCTGGGACGACACGTCGGCCGTATCCCATTCGTCGCTGCCGTAGCCGAGGTAGTCCAGGCCGCACAGGTCGACGGACTGCTCGAAACCGAATTCGTCGCGCAGCGCCAGGGCGGTGGCATGCCAGTCAGCGGCGGGCACTTCCAGCGTCACTTCGCCGCGGGGTTCGACCACGAAGACCTGCGCACCGGCAAAGCGTGCGGAGAGTCGGTCGATGAAGGATGCTTGCTCTGCCATGGGGCTTGGCGTGCTCTTGTCAGGAGGAATGTCAGCGGGCGATGGTCTGCGTACGCCAGATCTTCTTCTGCAGCTGCAGGATCCCGTACACCAGCGCTTCGGCGGTAGGCGGACACCCGGGAACGTAGACGTCCACCGGGACCACGCGGTCGCAACCACGCACTACTGCATAGGAGTAGTGGTAGTAGCCGCCACCGTTGGCACAGCTGCCCATCGAAATGACCCACTTCGGGTCCGGCATCTGGTCGTAGACCTTGCGCAGCGCCGGGGCCATCTTGTTGACCAGGGTGCCGGCCACGATCATCACGTCGGACTGACGCGGCGACGGGCGGAACACCACGCCGTAGCGGTCAAGATCCAGGCGCGCCGCGCCGGCATGCATCATCTCCACCGCGCAGCAGGCCAGACCAAAGGTCATCGGCCACATCGAGCCGGTCCGCGCCCAGTTCAACAGCGCATCGACGCTGGTGGTCACGTAGCCCTTTTCGAGCAGCGGGTTGTCGCCTTCGGGGCGCAGGATGTCGTCGACCCGCCCTTCCGGGACCGGGTTGTTCATCAGGCCATCGAGAGTCTGAATCACTCCCATTCCAGCGCTCCCTTCTTCCAGACGTAAATGAAACCGAGGAAAAGCATGCCCACGAACAGGCCCATCGTGACCAGCGAACGCGCACCCAGTTCCATGAAGACCTGGGTCCACGGCACGATGAAAATGATTTCCAAGTCAAATACGATGAACTGGATCGCGATCAGGTAGTAGCGCACATCGAACTTCATGCGCGCGTCCTCGAAAGCCTCGAAGCCGCACTCGTACGGCGAGAGCTTTTCCAGATCAGGACGTCGTGGACCGAGGAATCGGCCGACCAGCATCAGCGCAACGCCGATACCGGTGGCAACGATCAGAAACAGCAGAGACGGCAAATATTCGGCCAGCACAGCGATTCTCTCTTGCCTCTGCCGCTGCGCCTGCAGGCGCTTTGGCATGGGGGAGTGGACGGACTCCGCACCCTGGCGCCGTGCGCGCCAGACGAAATCCGCTTACAAACAATGGTGCCCAAGAGGGGACTCGAACCCCTACGACTCTCGTCGCTACCACCTCAAGGTAGTGCGTCTACCAATTCCGCCACCTGGGCTTACGATCGCACCGGGGGTTACTTCCCAATGCGCCGCATATTGTAACCGTCTTCAGCGATTCTGGGTGCCTTCCGAAGGCTTTTCTTCACCAGAAGTTTTCGCTCCCGCCTCAGCCGGCACAGTGGCCTGCGGAACCGGCTGCTGGACCGGGGTCTGGACGGGTGCTGCCGGGGCCTTCGGCACGGCCGGCAACTCACCTGCCGGCGCTGCCGGCACGCTTTCCACCGGGGCCGACATCAGGCCCAGGTCCTGCTGCGCTGCCGGGCGCGAGCCGTGGCTGGCGTACCAGGCCATGAAGAGGCTGATGCCGAAGAACACCACGGCCAGCCACTTGGTCGACTTGGACAGGAAATTGGACGCGCCGCGCGCGCCGAACACGGTCCCCGAGGCGCCCGCGCCGAAACCCGAACCCGCGGCCGCGCCGGAACCACGCTGCATCAGGATGAGCGCGATCATGGCCACCGCCACCAGCACGTAGACCACATTGAGGATCAACATCAGCATTTCGAATCCGTCCTCGGACATGTCGCGCCGACGGTCGGTCGGCACATTATCTTGTTAGCGCCCGGCCGCCGCATCGACGATGGCCAGGAAGTCCGCGGCCACCAGGGAGGCGCCGCCCACCAGCCCACCATCGACATCGGGCTGCGCGAACAGTTCCCCAGCGTTGTCGGGCTTCACGCTGCCGCCGTAAAGGATCGGCAACGAATCAGCGATTCTAGCATCCAGCTTGGCCACTTCGCCACGGATGAAGGCATGGACCTGCTGGGCCTGCTCTTTGCTGGCGGTCCGGCCGGTGCCGATGGCCCAGACCGGCTCATAGGCGACCACGGCATGCTGGAAGCCGGAGGGGCCCACCAGGGCCAGCACCGGGGCCAGCTGGGCGGCGATGACCTGCTCGGTCTGGCCGGCCTCGCGCTGCTCCAGCGTCTCGCCCACGCAGAGCACCGGGACCAGGCCGGCATGCAGGGCGGCGGCGAACTTGCGTGCCACCAGCTCGCTGGATTCATTGTGGTACTGGCGGCGCTCGGAATGGCCGACCAGGCCATAGCGGGCGCCGACCTCGGCCAGCATCGAGGCCGAGACCTCGCCGGTGTAGGCGCCCTTCTCGTTGGAGCTCACGTCCTGGGAGCCAAAGGCGATGGCCCGGCCCTCGAAGTCCTCGACCAGTTCGCCCAGGTACGGCAGGGGCGGCAGGATGACCACCTCCACCCCATCGCGCGGCAGGCTGGCGACCAGGTCACTGACCAGGTCGGTGGCGAATTGGCGGCTGCCGTGCAGCTTCCAGTTACCGGCGACGATCTTGCGGCGCATGGCGGGGCTCCAGTTGGGTATCAACGGGCAATGATACCGGATGTAACGAATCAGCGCCCCGCCGAAAACGCTTACATTTCAAATGGATAATGATCTGTGGCTGGGTTTGGCGCGAAGAGCGCGGCTGTTCATTGTTGTCGGAGAGGGGGCCGGGTCCGGTACGCCCCTCCGGGACACGCACGTAAACCCATCCCTGGGGGCTTGTCGAAAACATCCATGTTTTCGACAGTCCCTCCGGGGCGTACCGGCCCCAGCCCCCTACAGATGATGGCGACCGGACGGCAGAAGCGGCCCATTCCGATCCGGTCGACGGACTGCTTGAGGGGTGAGGACCGGTGCACCCCGCAGCGACGCTCCAAAACATGGATGTTTTGGAGCAGCCCCCAGGGATGGGTTCACGGCGTGTCGCGGAGGGGTGTGCCGGGCCTCGCCCCGCGCTGATAGCAATGAGCAGCCGCGCCGTTCGCGACAAACAAAAAGGCCACCATGACGGTGGCCTTTTGGCAGCCTTCCGGGGCGTACCGACCAGCGGTCGGTACCTGCCGGTTCGGTCGGATGGGCGGTTACTTCAGCTTGATCTCGCGCAGGCGCTCTTCCAGGAAGCCGTGGGCAGTGATCGGCTCCGGGTAGCGGCTCGGGTTTTCCGGGGTGATGCAGGTCGGCAGCACGTCGATCAGGAAGTCCGGGTTGGGGTGCAGGAAGAACGGCACCGAGTAACGCGGCTGGCGCGCCTGCTCGCCCGGGGGATTGACCACGCGATGGATGGTGGACGGGTACACATGGTTGGTCAGGCGCTGCAGCATGTCGCCGATGTTGACCACGATGGTGTCCGCGTCGGAGGTGAACGGCACCCACTTGCCTTCGTGCGACTGCACTTCCAGCCCCGCCGCGCTGGCACCGACCAGCAGCGTGATGAAATTGATGTCGCCGTGTGCGCCGGCGCGCACGTTGGGAATGTTCTCGGCGGTGATCGGCGGGTAGTGGATCGGGCGCAGGATCGAGTTGCCGTTGTTGGTCTTGTCGGCAAAGAAGTCGATCGGCAGGCCGATGTGCAGCGCCAGCGCCGACAGGACCCGCGAGCCCAGGTTGTCCAGGGCCTGGTACAGGCCGTAACCGCGCTCACGGAAACCGGGAACCTCGGACGGCCACAGGTTCGGGGCCATCACGTCACGGTACTTGGAATCGTCCGGGATCTCGCGGCCGATGTGCCAGAACTCCTTCAGGTCGAAGTGCTGGGAGCCCTTGGCGGTTTCCACGCCGAACGGGGTGTAGCCGCGGGCGCCACCGCTGCCCGGCACGTGGTACTGGCGCTTGGTCTCCTCCGGCAGAGCGAAGAAGGCCTTGAAGACGTCGTAGGCCGCATCGATGTCGGCCTGCGGGATGCCGTGGTTGCGGATGCCCGCGAAACCCCATTCGCGGTAGGCCGCGCCCAGCTCTGCAACGAAGGCGTCGCGGTCACTGTCAAAACGGGTGATGTCGAGGGTCGGAATCTGGCTCACAGCGTTACCTGGCTTGTTCTTGGATGGACGAAGGGCCGCACCTGTGGCCCGGCTGAACATTGTGACAGATCGGGCTCATGCCGCCACCGATACATTGATACAAGCCGATACAATGCGCGCCACCCGGGCTGTGTGAACGGGCCAACGACGCTGCCGCCGCCACGCGTCCCCTCCTCTGCTGCAGCACTCGATCCGCCCTATGGACGCCACCTCGCCGGTTCCCGCTGAGCCCTCTTCCTTCGCTGGCAGCCCCCGGCAGGCCGACGCCGGTGCGCCCGTCGCCGATCCCCACGCTCAGGCCCTCGCGGCGGGCGCGGAGGCTGCCGGCCACCGCGTCATCCCGCTGAAGATCCTGCATACCGAAGCGGCCAAAGGCTTTGGCGGTCAGGAGATCTACATCTACCGGCACATGCTGGCCATGCGCGAGCGCGGCCATGACGTGTCGCTGCTGTGCCAACCCGGCGCGCGGCTCGGCGAAATCGCACGGGAAGCCGGGTTTACCGTGCACACCCTGAAGATGGGCGGCCTGCTGCGCCTGCTGCGCGGCATCGGCACGGTCTCGCGACTGGTGCGACGCCACGGCTACCACGTGGTCAACACGACCAGCCGGCGCGACAGCCTTATCGCCGCTGCCGGAGCGCGCCTGGGCGGCACGCCCCTGGTGGTGCGCTCGCGTCACCTGATGAGCCCGGTCAACTCACTGCTGACCTACACCGGCCTGCCGCACCGGGTCCTGACCGTCAGCAGCTTCGTGAAGCAGTTGCTGGTGACGCGCGGCATCGCCGGGGAGCGGATCGGCATCGTGCCGCCGATCGCGGTCCCGCCGCAGTGGACGCAGATCAACAAGGACGATCCGTGGCAGTGCCTGCAGGAGACCCGCACCGAGGTGCGGCGCGAACTCGGTTTCGACGAGGACCAGATCGTGGTCGGCTGCGTGGCGGTGCTGCGTGAGCCGAAGGGCCACGCCGACCTGCTGCACGCCATCGCCCCGCTCTGCCGCCGCCACCGCAACCTGCAGCTGGTGATCGTCGGCGACGGACAGCCGGTGATGGACCGCCTGCTGGCGCTGCGCGCGGAACTGGGCATCGCCAGCCAGGTGCACCTGCTGGGCTACCGCCTCGGCGCGTGCCGGCTGATGACCGCCTTCGACATCTTCGCGCTGGCCAGCCACAAGGAAGCGGCCGGCACCGTGTTCCTGGAAGCAGCTTACGTCGGCGTGCCGATCGTGGCCACGCGGGTGGGTGGCGTGCCGGAAATGGTGATGGAAGGGAGCAATGCTATGCTCGCGCCGCTTGGCGACCCGGCCGCGCTGACGCACGCGCTGCAGACGCTGGTCGAAGACCCGCAGGAGCGCCGCCGCATGGGCCGCGCCGGCTGGGAATGGATGCACAGCGCGCAGCGCTTCACGCCGGCCGGCCACACCGAAGCGACCGAACACTATTACCACCAGTGGTTGAAGGAACTTGGGCATGGCCAACGCTAGATCCGTCCCGGTGCTGATGCATCACCATGTATCGCCCTCGCCGGGCATGATCACCGTGTCCCCGGAGAACTTCGAAAGCCAGATTGCGTGGCTGGCCGCCGACGGCTGGACCTCGCTGACGCTGGAGCAGTACGCCGGCTTCCTCGCCGGCCAGCCGGTGCCGCGCAAGTCGATCGTGATCACCTTCGACGACGGCTACCTGGACAACTGGGTCTACGCGCACCCGATCCTGCTCAAGTACGGCATGCACGCGGTGGTGTTCGTGGTGACCGGCTGGATGGGCGATGGCCCGGAACGGCCGCATGCCGGCCAGACCGGCGCGACCCTGCCGGCAACACCGGACCATCGCGGCTGCGAAGCGGCGATCCTGGAACAGGACCGCGCCGACTCGGTGATGATGCGCTGGAGCGAGGCGCGCGCGATGATCGCCGCCGGCACCTTCGAAGTGCACTGCCACACCCATACGCATACGCGCTGGATGAAGCAGGCGATCAGCCGGGCGCAGAAATGCGTGGGTATCGAGAGCGACCTGTCGCGCGCGCGCGCGGTGCTGCAGCAGGAGCTTGGCAGCGTCTCGGACACGCTGTGCTGGCCGTACGGCGATTTCGACGAGGACTACGTGGCGATCGCACGGCAACAGGGCTTCACCCACCTGCATACCACCCATCCGTTCGGCCGCAATGTGGTGGGCGGCGATCCTGGCCACATCTATCGCTTCGCCATCCGCAACCGTCCGGCACGCTGGCTGCGCAAGCGGATCGCGTTGAGCTACCACCCGCTGATCGCGCCGCTGTTCAACCGCTTCAAGGCGAAACAGAAGAAGATGGCGCCGGGGCCGTAACGGCCCGGAAACGAACGCGTGCGCCACGAAAAAACCCGGCCGAGGCCGGGTTCTTCGTTTGCGCCGCCTGCGACATGTCAGGCCGCTGCGGCGGCCTTCACCGCATCGGACAGGTTGTCCAGCGTGGCCTGCATCAGGTCGCTGCTGTCCGCTTCGACGGTCACGCGTACCACCGGCTCGGTCCCCGACGGCCGCAGGAACGCACGACCGCGGCCCTGCACCGACTGCTGCGCGGCCGCGAGAGCGGCCTGCACGCTGTCGGACTGCACGACGGCCTTGGCCGAGACACCGGCCAGACGCACGTTGACGGTCTTCTGCGGCACTTTGTGCAGGCCCGACAGCGCCTGCCGCAGCGATGTATTCTCACGCCGCAGCACTTCCAGCACCTGCAGTGCGCTGACGATGGCGTCGCCCGTGGTGGCGCGGTCCAGGCACAGCAGGTGACCGGAGGCCTCACCGCCGAGCACGCCACCGCCTTCGACCAGCGCCTGGTGCACGTAGCGGTCACCGACGTTGCTGCGCAGGAACTGTATGCCCAGCCGCTCCATCGCCTGCTCGAGCCCGAAGTTGGTCATCAACGTGCCGACCACCGGACCGCGCAGGCGTCCATTGCCGCGCCAGGAGGGCGCCAGCACGTACAGCAGGTCGTCGCCATCGACCGGGTTGCCCTGATCGTCCGCCATCAGCACGCGGTCGCCGTCGCCATCGAAGGCGATGCCGAGATCCGCACCGGTCTCGCGCACCTTGGCGGCAAGGTTGTCGATGTGCATCGACCCGACGCCGTCATTGATGTTCACACCGTTCGGCTCGGCGCCGATGGCGACCACCTCCGCACCGAGCTCGCGGAACAGCAGCGGCGCGATGTGGTAGGTGGCGCCGTGGGCGCAGTCGAGCACGATCTTCAACCCGCGCAGGTCGAAGGCACGCGGCACGCTGGCCTTGCAGAATTCGATGTAGCGGCCCACCGCGTCCCGGGCGCGCATGGCCTTGCCGAGACGGTCCGATTCGGCGGTGGTGAACGGTTCGTCCAGCGCTGCTTCCAGTGCCAGCTCGGTGGCGTCATCGAGCTTCTCGCCATCGGCGGAGAAGAACTTGATGCCGTTGTCGTAATGCGGGTTGTGCGAGGCGCTGATGACGATGCCGGCGTCGGCCCCGAGCGTGCGGGTCAGGAACGCGACGGCCGGGGTCGGCATCGGCCCCAGCAGCTGCACGTCCGCGCCGGCGGCAACCAGCCCCGCCTCGAGCGCGGCTTCGAACATGTAGCCGGAGATGCGCGTGTCCTTGCCGATCACCACCACCGGGCGGTGGCCCGGCCGATGGCCGTTGCGCGCGGTCAGCACGCGACCGAGCGCGTTGCCCAGGCGCAGCACGAAATCGGCCGAGATCACCCCCTGGCCGACCCGACCGCGGATGCCGTCGGTGCCGAAATACCTGCGCGCGCCCATCAGGCAGCGGCGTCCGCGGCAGGCGCGGGCTGGCGGCCCAGCATGGCCAGCAGCTCGGACAGACGGTCACGCATTTCGCGGCGATCGCAGATCTGGTCGATCGCCCCATGCTCCAGCAGGAACTCCGAACGCTGGAAGCCTTCGGGCAGCTTTTCGCGCACGGTCTGCTCGATCACACGCGGACCGGCGAAGCCGATCAGCGCCTGCGGTTCGGCGATGTTGATGTCGCCCAGCATGGCAAACGACGCCGACACGCCACCGGTGGTCGGGTGGGTCAGTACCGAGATGTACGGCAGGCCGGCATCACGCAGGCGACCCAGCGCGGCCGAGGTCTTGGCCATCTGCATCAGCGAGAACAGGCCTTCCTGCATGCGCGCGCCGCCGCTGGCGGAGAAGCACACGTAGGGCGCACCGATCTCCAGCGCCTTTTCGGCGGCCAGCGAGAAGCGCTCCCCCACCACCGAGCCCATCGAACCGCCCATGAAGGCGAAGTCGAAGGCCGAGGCCACCAGCGGGCGGCCTTTCATCAGGCCCTGCATGGCAATCAGCGCGTCGTACTCGCCGGTGTTCTTCTGCGAGGCCTTGATGCGTTCGCTGTACTTCTTCTGGTCCTTGAACTTGAGCAGGTCCGTCGGGCCCAGGCGCGCGCCGATCTCGGTGGTGCTGTCGACGTCGAACAGCGCCGCCAGACGCGCGCGTGCGCGGATGGCCATGTGATGGCCACACTTGGGACAGACCTCGAGGTTCTCCTCCAGCTCGGGACGGTAGAGCGCGCTGCCGCAGCTGCTGCACTTCTCCCACAGGCCCTCGGGGACGCTGCGCTTCTTGCTGGGGACGTTGTCGGTGCGGATGCCAGACGGCATCAACTTGCTGAGCCAACTCATGCGGGATGCTACTTCCGTTCAGGGCGGCCCGGGGGCCGCAAAGGCCGACAGTCTAGCTCACCCGTACGGTGCCCGGGACCCCCTGCCCGTGCAGTAAAGCGGGCGTGAAAACCGTGCTGGGGCGTACGTTCGAGGGGGCGCGGCGGTCGGCGTTACCGCACGTCCAGCGCCTCGCGCAGCGGTTGCAGGAACGTCCGGGCCACGTGCGCGGCGGCAGCGGCATCACCGGTCCCGGCCAGGGCGGCAACCAGGGCGCTGCCGACCACGACACCATTGGCCTCCACCGCCATCGCCGCCGCACTGGCCGCATCCTTGATGCCGAAACCGGCCACCACCGGCACGTGGGAGCGCTGGCGCAGGTCGCGCAGGCGGGCGCTGGCGGCGCTGCTGTCCAGGCGGTCGGATGCACCGGTGACGCCGGCGAAGCTGACGTAGTACAGGTAGCCCTGGGCCATCGTGGACAGGGTGTCCAGCCGTGCATCGGCGGTGGTCGGCGAGGCCAGCAGGATCAGGGCCAGGCCTGCGGCCGCGAAGATGCTGCGGGTTTCGTCGGCCTCTTCCGGCGGCAGGTCCACCAGCAGCACACCGTCCACGCCGGCGCGGATCGCCGCCTCGGCAAAGCGTGCGGTGCCGTGGATCTCGACCGGATTCAGATACCCCATCAGTACCACCGGGGTGGCAGCGTCGTCATGTCGGAAGGCAGCCACGGTCTCCAGTACGTAGCGCAGCCCTGCACCACGCGCCAAGGCGCGCTCGGAGCTGCGCTGGATGGTCGGTCCGTCGGCCATCGGGTCGGAGAACGGGACGCCCAGTTCGATCACGTCCGCCCCCGCGGCAGCCAATGCGTGCATGACCGGCACGGTCGCCTCCAGGCCCGGGTCACCCGCGGTGATGAAGGGAATCAGCGCCTTGCGGCCGGAGGCACGCAGACGGGCAAAACAGGCATCGATACGGTCCACACTCATGTCAGGCACATCCTTCGAACGTTTCAACGGCGCCGCTGGCGCCCCAGTACATCTTCGTTATCGCCCCATCGACGATCTCCAGCCGGATCGCCAGATCCGAGCCCGGGTCCTGCCAGGTGAGGTACTCGCCCGCGTCAGGGACATAGGCATGCGGCTGCACGGTGCTGCCGCTGGGCAGGCGCCGCAGGGCGTCTTCGCGCGACATGCCCAGGCGCAGTCCGAACGGCCCGGGCTGGGTGATGGTCTCGCCCGATCCGTCCAGCAACGCCAGGTCGAAACGCAGCACGTGCTCATCCTGGATCATCATCGAAACGCCCTCGGGCAGACTGCCGCGCTCATAGAACTCGCAGCTCCCGGGCGCCCCGCCCTCGCTCAGACCCGCCGAATGCCACTGGTCATCGGCATCGGTCACGCTGAAGCGCTGCCCGATCACGATGTCGCCGGCATGGTCCAAGGCAACCGAGACCACCGCCGGAGCCGCGGCGTCGGGGGCAACCGGCTCGACGGCCGGTTCGGGCGCCGGGTCGTCCTCGATCGGGCGGTTGGCAATGTCGTCTTCGTTGCTTGCCGGCATCCGTGCCGGTGCGATCGCCGCGGGCGCCGCAGGCGCGGCCGGCAGCACCGGCGGGTCCGGCGGGGTACAGCCGGTCAGGCCGACCACGATCAGCAGCGCACTTCCCTGGCGCAGCAGGGGGGTCACAGCATCAGACCCTCGCGCGCGGCGATGGTGTGCACGTCCTTGTCGCCCCGACCGGACAGATTGCACAGCACCAGCTTGTCGCTGGGCAGCGCGCGCGCCAGCTTGATCGCCTGGGCGACCGCGTGGCTGGATTCCAGCGCGGCGAGGATGCCCTCGCTGTGGGCCAGTTGATGGAACGCGGCCAATGCTTCGTCGTCGGTGATACCGACATACTCGGCGCGACCGGCATCGGCCAGGAAGGCGTGCTCCGGGCCCACGCCGGGGTAGTCCAGGCCGGCTGAAACCGAGTGGGTTTCGATGATCTGCCCGTCGTCGTCGCAGATCACATAAGTGCGGTTGCCATGCAGCACGCCCGGGCGGCCGGCCGCGATCGAGGCCGCATGACGACCAGTTTCAATGCCGTCACCGGCGGCCTCGGCGCCGACGATGCGCACATCGCGATCGTTGAGGAAGGCATGGAACAGGCCGATCGCGTTGCTGCCACCGCCCACGCAGGCGGTGATCGCATCGGGCAGGCGGCCGTAGTCGGTGAGCATCTGCGCGCGCGCTTCGCGCCCGACGATGGCGTTGAAATCACGCACCATGCGCGGATACGGGTCCGGCCCGGCGACGGTACCGATGATGTAGAAGGTATCGCGCACGTTGGTGACCCAGTCGCGCATCGCTTCATTGAGTGCGTCCTTGAGCGTGGCCGACCCGGAGGTGACCGGCACCACCGTCGCCCCGAGCAGCTTCATGCGGTAGACGTTGATCTTCTGCCGCTCGATGTCGGTGGCGCCCATGTACACCACGCATTCCAGGCCCAGCCGCGCCGCCACGGTGGCGCTGGCGACGCCATGCTGGCCGGCACCGGTCTCGGCGATGATGCGCTTCTTGCCCATGCGCGCGGCCAACAGCGCCTGGCCGATGGTGTTGTTGATCTTGTGCGCGCCGGTGTGGTTCAGGTCCTCGCGCTTGAGCAGGATCTGTGCGCCACCGACCTGACGGCTGAGGCGTTCGGCGTGGTAGATCGGACTCGGCCGGCCCACGTAGTGGGTGAGGTCCTTGTCGTAGGCGGCGATAAAGGCCGGATCGCGGCGCGCCTCGTCATAGGCGGCGGCCAGCTCCTGCAGCGGCCCGATCAGGGTTTCGGCGACAAAGCTGCCGCCGTAACGGCCGAAATGCCCCTGGGCATCCGGATAGGCATGGAAATCGGCGATGGGGGATGCGGGGGTGGAGGACATGGCGCGACAACCGGTGGAGACAGGCTGACACTTTAACGCACGGGTCATGACAGTAATATCGACAATATCTGCCATGACCTGTCAGGAAAACTCACATGAGCACCTCCCCCCTGCCCCCGCTCAACGCCCTGCGCAGTTTCGAGGCAACGGCCCGGCTCGGCGGCGTGGGCCGCGCGGCCGCGTCGCTGCACGTGACGCATGGGGCAATCAGCCGCCAGTTGCGCGTGCTGGAAGACGTCCTGGGCGTGGCCCTGTTCGTGCGCGACGGCCGCGGACTGCGGCTGACCCCCGCCGGCACCGTGCTGCAGACCGCCTGTGAGGGCGCTTTCGCGCAGATCCGCGACGCGGTTGCGGTGATCAGTCGCGAGCAACGGCCGGGGCCGCTGGTGCTCGGCTGCAGTGGCAGCATTCTGGCGCGCTGGATGATTCCGCGGCTGCAGGCACTGCAGGCTGCCCTGCCCGGGCTGCCGCTGCACTGGTCGGCGCAGGATGGCAGCTTCACCGCCGACCAGCAGGCGCTGGATGCCATCCTGCTGCTGGCGCAACCGCCGTGGCCCCGCGGCTGGCGGGTGCGCGCACTGGCACCGGAACGGGTCGGCGTGGTGGTGAGTCCGCAGCACCCTGCCGCTGCGCGCCTGCGCGGGAAGCCGCCGCACGCGTTGCTGGACGAAACGCTCCTGCAGACCACCTCACGCCCGCAGGCGTGGCCGGCGTGGGCAACGTCGCAGGGACTGGACCCGGCGCGCCTGCAACTGGGCACCGGGTTCGAGCATCTGTACTACCTGCTGGAAGCGGCCGTGGCCGGGCTGGGCGTGGCGATCGCCCCCGAACCGCTGGTGGCCGACGACCTGGCGGCAGGGCGGCTGCTCGCACCGTGGGGGTTCGCCGCCACCGGCGGCTTCTGGGTGCTGGCAACGCCGGAGGGGACCCAGGATGCGCGGGTGGACGCCTTGGCGGACTGGTTGGCCGGACAACTGACGTGAACCGGTCTCCCGGCCCACGGTCGGGCGCTGCCGTCGAATGCCGCCGTGGAGGCTAATCCGCCTCGTGGCAGTCGGCGCGGCGCACTTCCTCGACGAACTTGCGCATCTTGTAGCCGTCCTTGATGCCCGGTTCGGTTTCGATGCCGCTGGACACATCCACGCCCCACGGCAGGGTGGCGACGATGGCATCGAATACGTTGTCCGGGGTGATGCCACCGGCCAGCAGGAAGGGACGGTGCAGGCCGGTGGGCAGACGCGTCCAGTCGAACGCGACGCCGGTGCCGCCGCCACCGCCCGGTGCGTGGCTGTCGAACAGGAAGCCGGCCGCGCCGGGATAGCGCAGCTGCAGCTGACGGGCGTTGACGTCGTCGCGCCCGCCCATCGCCACGGCCTTCAGATAGGGCATGTTGAAGCTGCGGCAGAACGACTCGTCCTCGTCGCCGTGGAACTGCAGCAGGGTTGGCCGCACGGTACGCAGCACTTCGCGGACTTCCTCCTTGGTGTTGTCACGGAACAGCGCGACCACGTCCACCATCGGCGCGATGGCCTGGCGCATTGCGCGGGCCTCAGCCGGCGCGACGCGGCGCCTGCTCTCGCGGGCAAAGATGAAGCCGACCGCGTCCACGCCCAGCTCGCCGGCCAGGCGGACGTCGCCGGCCCGGGTCATGCCGCAGAACTTGATGCGGGTGCGATAGAAGGAGCGGCTCATAAGGTGACCTCGGCGGGCAGATGCCAGTTGTCGGGATACAGGGGGCCAACGAACACCAGTCCCTGCGGGGGGGCGGTGGGACCGGCCACGGTGCGGTCCTGGCCAGCCAGCAGCTCGGCCATCCACGACACCGGCTTGTCCCCACAACCGATCAGAATCAGTGAGCCGACGATATTGCGCACCATGTGATGAAGGAATGCATTGGCCTGAACGCAGACCTCCACCACCTCATCGTGGCGGACCACGCTGATCGCCTGGAGCTCGCGGCGGGCATGCAGGGCCTCGCACTGGATGCTGCGGAAGGCACTGAAGTCGTTCTCGCCGAGCAGCGCCTGGCCAGCCGCGTGCATCAGCCCGGCGTCCAGCGGGCGACGTTCCCAGCTCAGGGTCTGGCGGTACAGCGCCGGCCGCACCTGACGGTTGAGCAGCCGATAACGGTAGCGTCGCGCCCGGGCCGAGAAGCGTGCGTGGAAGTCGTCGGCCACCGGCACGCACCAGCGCACGGCGATCGAACGCGGCAACCGGGTCGTGGTGCCCAAGGTCCACCCGCGCGGATCGCGCACCACGTCGGTATCGAAATGGACCACTTGGCATTCGCCGTGCACGCCGGCGTCGGTGCGGCCGGCGCACGTCACCTGGATCGGTGCATCGGCCACCGAGGACAACGCCTCCTGCAGGCTGGCCTGCACGCTGGGACACCCACTCTCGCCCAGCTGCTGCCAGCCCTTGTACTCACTGCCGTCGTATTCCACGCCCAACGCGTAGCGCATGCTCAACCTCTGTTTCGTCGGGGAACCGGGCCGGCGTCGGCCCGGGAATCAAGCGGGGAAACGACGGGCAAACGCGTCGTTCATCCCAGGCGCGCCAGCAGCTCGCGCGCTTCGGCCTGCATGTGCGGGTCCGCGCCCACGGCGACTTCCTGCAGCAGCGTGCGCGCGGTTTCGGCGTCGCCCAGGTCCAGGTAGGCGATCGCCAGCTCCAGGCGGTCGCGTCCCGGCGCGGGCCCGAACACGGTGCCATCGGCAGGCGCGTCCCCTGCCTCGATCGCATCGTGGCCTGCGGCGGCGATGTCCGTCGGGTCGGCGTCGGACACCGGCTCGGCCGGGTACTCGAACACGCCACGGAAGGACGGCTGCGCCGCCGCTTCCAGCGCATGCGCCGGCGGGCCCGGCAGCACCGGCGCGGCCTCGGGCGCGGCCTCGGCGACCACCTCGTCCTCGTCCACGGCCGGGCTGTCGCCG
This sequence comes from Stenotrophomonas sp. NPDC077461, assembly GCF_049545475.1. Taxonomy (NCBI): domain Bacteria; kingdom Pseudomonadati; phylum Pseudomonadota; class Gammaproteobacteria; order Lysobacterales; family Lysobacteraceae; genus Stenotrophomonas; species Stenotrophomonas sp. NPDC077461. The sequence continues at coordinate 155,069 of NZ_JBMWDO010000002.1, read as the reverse complement.
GTCACCGGCGCCAGCGCGAACACCGGCTCGCGGCGCAGGTCGTCGGCCAGCGGCGCTTCGTCCAGCGCGGCGACGTGTACGTTGTCGTCTTCGTCGGCCAGGCGCTGCTGCGCGGCCAGCTCATCCACGTAATCGGCGGCCGGCACGGCGGCGGCAAGTGCGGCACCGTCAAGGCCGTCACGCGACAGCGGCGGCAACGGTGAGGCTTTGCGACGGCGACCGAAGAGCCAGCCGACCACGCCCAGCACCAGGACGACCAGACCCAGCCAGTACCACCCACCCCCACTGCTGTCGCGTGACGACGGCGCCTGCGCAAGACGCTGCTGGGCAGCCGCCAGGTCGCTGTCCTTCATTGCGATGAGTGACTGCTGCTGGGTCTTGAGCTTCTCCAGTTCGGCCACCCGGTTGCGCAGCTCCTGGATCTCGGCATCGCGGGTGGCGACATCTTCCTTGGCCTGACGCAGTTGTTCGTTGCCCAGCATGTCACCCTCACTGCCGGCGGCGGTGCCGGTGGTTGTTCCTGCGGTGTGGTCGGCAGCGGCGACGGCCGGCGCGATTTCCAGACGGGCCCCCTGGCGCGGCGGCGTGGCAGCGGCAGCGCTGGCAGGGGCCGGTGCACTGGCGGCGGTGTCGGCCGGCTGCGGAATCGCTGCGCGCGACTGGCGCCACTGGGCGGTATGTTCACGCACGATCGCAGCCGCCTCGCCGGGATCGATGGCCGCGCCGCCGTTGCCGGCCGGACCGCGCAGCACCGCGCCCTGCTTGAGCAGGTTGACGTTGCCACGGATGAAGGCCTCGGGGTTGGCGCGCAGCAGCGCGATCATCGCCTGGTCGCGGCTGACGCCCTGCTCGCGTGCGACTGTCGCGGCGATCTGCGACAGCGTCTGGCCGCGCTGGACGGTAATGCCCTCGGCGCCCAGGGCGGCCGGGGCCGGCGGACGGTTGACGGTGGGGCGCGGTGCGGCCGCCGCCGTCCGCGGCGCGGGGGCCGCCGCAGCAGCGGCCGGCGGCACCACGGCTGGCGCAGGGGCCGGCTCACGCACGATGGCATTGGACAGGGCGCCGGCAGGCGCGACGATCTCCGGCTCGGCAACGGCGGCGGCGCTGTTGGGCGCATCGACCAGCGCCGAATACTCGCGCACCAGCCTGCCCTGCCCCCAATCAGCCTCGATCAGGAAGTTCAGCGACGCTGTCGCGACCGGCGCATGGCTGCTTACGCGGACCACGGCCCGGCCCTGCGCATTGCGGGTCAGCTCGAACTGCAGCTCGCTGACCAGGCCACTGGGCGGTTCCAGCCCGACGCGGGCGAAGGTGGCCGGCGACGCCAGCGAGACCCGAAGCTGTTCCAGTTCGGCCGGATCGGCCGAAATCACCGGAATCTCTGCCAGGAGTGGCTGGCCGGGCTTGGACAGCACACGGATATCGCCCAGGCCGAGGGCCAGGGCGGAGCTGCTGGCCAGGGCCAGCAGCAGCGTCGACACATACTTGAGCGGGCGCAATGCGCCCGGAGCCCGGTTCTTCATGGCGGCCAATATAACGGCTCCCCCCGTGATCGGCGATGATTCATGTGGTGCGGTCGGCGGCATCCCCATGCCGCCGCCGCCCACCCGCTCAACCTTCGGCGGCAACCAGCTCGGCCAGCTGCACGGCGTTGAGGGCAGCGCCCTTGCGGATGTTGTCCGACACGATCCACAGGTTGAGTCCGCGCGGATGCGACAGATCCTCGCGGATGCGGCCGACATACACCGCATCGTTGCCCGACGCATGCGTGACCGGCGTCGGATAGCCGCCGGCTTCATGCCGGTCGACCACTTCCACGCCCGGCGAACGCGACAGCAGTTCACGCGCGGCGTCGGGGGTGACCTTGTCACGGGTTTCGATGGTGACCGCTTCGGAGTGGCCGTAGAACACCGGCACACGCACGGCGGTGGGGTTCACCAGGATGCTGTCGTCGCCGAGGATCTTGCGGGTCTCCCACACCAGCTTCATTTCTTCCTTGGTGAAGCCGTTGTCCTGGAAGTCGTCGATGTGCGGGATCAGGTTGAAGGCGATCTGCACCGGGAAGCGCTGCGGGTCGATCTCCTGGAAGCTGAGCAGCTGGCCGGTCTGCTTGCCAAGTTCCTCCAACGCCGAACGCCCGCCGCCGGACACCGACTGGTAGGTGGCCACGTTGATGCGCTGGATGCCGTACTGGCGATGCAGCGGAGCCAGCGCCACCAGCATCTGCATGGTCGAGCAGTTCGGATTGGCGATGATGCCGCGGGGACGGTTCTTCAATGCCTCCGGGTTCACTTCGGACACCACCAGCGGCACGTCGTCGTCGTAGCGGAAGGCCGAGGAGTTGTCGATCACCACCGCGCCGGCCGCGGCGAACCTGGGACCGAACTCCTTGGAGACGCTGCCACCGGCCGAGAACAGCGCGATATCCACGCCGGTCGGATCGAAATCGGACAGGTCCTGGACCTTGATCTTCTCGCCCTTGTACTCGATCTCGCCGCCGGCCGAGCGCGAGGACGCGAGCAGGCTCAGGGTGGCGATCGGGAAATCACGCTCGGCCAGGATGGCCAGCATGGTTTCGCCGACAGCACCGGTGGCACCGACGACGGCGACGTGGAAACGACGATCAGGGTTGTTCATGGGGAACCTCGTGTGATGGGGTGCCGACCCAGGGCCGGCACTGTCGTGTCTGTTTGAAGGGCGTACCGGCCGACGGTCGGTACCTGCCCGCTGTGCAGGGAACGCGGAGTGGGTTCGGGGAACCTCGCGTGATGGACGCGGCGGTTCCCTATCGTTTTGCGTCGTCGGTTTTCTTGGCGCCCACGAAAGCCGCGCCGGCACGGGCAGCGTGCACGGCGTCGGCGTTGATCGCGCTTGGCGGACGCCCGGCATGGGGTCCCTTGTCCAGCGCGGCCGTCAGGTTGTCCACGGCCAGCTGCACCATCGCCCGGCGCGTGGCCTGGCTGGCGCTGCCGATGTGCGGGGTAAGCACCACGTTGCGCAGGGCCAGCAGTTCCGGACGGACCGTGGGCTCGCCGTCGAACACGTCCAGCCCGGCGGCCGCCAGGCGGCCATTGGCCAGCGCATCGGCCAGTGCCAGCTCGTCAACGATGCCGCCACGCGCGATGTTGACCAGGGTGGCGCCCGGCTTCATCTTCGCCAGGGCGGCCGCATCGATGATGTGATGCGAGGCGGCGCTGTACGGCAATACCAGTACCAGGTGGTCGGCCTGTGCCAGCAGCGTGTCCAGGTCGACGTACGTCGCGCCGACCTCGGCCTCGGTGGCCTCCGGAAGGCGTGACCGGTTGTGGTACAGCACACGCATGCCAAAGCCCAGGGCGCCGCGGCGGGCGATGCCCTGGCCGATGCGGCCCATGCCGAGGATGCCCAGCGTGCTGCCGTGGATGTCCGCGCCGAGCATGGTCCGGAACGACCACTGCCCCCACTGGCCCTCACGCAGCCAGCGCTCGGACTCGGTGATGCGGCGGGCGGCGGCCATCAACAGTGCGAAACCGAGATCGGCGGTGGTCTCGGTCAGCACGTCCGGGGTGTTGCTGGCCAGGATGCCGGCGGCGCTGAGCGCGTCGACATCCAGGTTGTTGTAACCCACCCCGACATTGGCGATCGCACGCAACCGCGGGGCGTTGGCGATCTCGGCCGCGCCGATGCGTTCGTTGAGGGTGATCAGCGCGCCGTCGGCACCTGCCAGCCGCGCGGCCAACTGCGATGGCGTGTAGCGGGTGACCTCTGCGGTCATGTCCAGGTCGAAGTACTGCCCGAGCCGTTCGACGACATCGTCGAACAGCGGCTGGCTGACCCAGACCCTCGGACGCGGATCAGCCATCGATGCTGCCCGGGATGCGCGGCGCGACCTCGCCCACGTCGCCGCACTGGGCCCGATGACGCAGGGCCTGGTCCATCAGCACCAGCGCCATCATCGCCTCGGCGATCGGGGTGGCGCGGATGCCCACGCAGGGATCGTGACGGCCGGTGGTGATCACCTCCACGGCCGCGCCGCTGGCGTCCACCGTGGCACCGGGCAGGCGCAGGCTGGAGGTCGGCTTGAGCACGATCGAGGCGGTGACCTGCTGGCCGGTGGAGATGCCGCCGAGGATGCCCCCGGCATGGTTGCTGGCGAAGCCGTCGGGGGTGATCAGGTCGCGGTGCCCGGTGCCCTTCTGGGCTGCGCTGGCGAAACCGTCGCCGATCTCCACGCCCTTGACCGCGTTGATGCTCATCAGCGCAGCGGCCAGTTCGCCGTCGAGCTTGCCGTAGATCGGTTCGCCCCAACCCGGCGGCACGCCATCGGCGACGACGTTGACGCGCGCGCCGACCGAATCGCCGGACTTGCGCAGGGCATCCATGTAGCTTTCCAGTGCGGGCACCTGCCCGGCCACCGGCCAGAAGAACGGGTTGTCTTCCACGGCCGACCAGTCGAAGCCGGTCGGCGTGATCTCGCCCAGCTGCGACAGGTAACCGCGTACGCGCACGCCATAGCGCTGCAGAAGCCATTTCTTGGCGATCACGCCGGCGGCCACGCGCATGGTGGTTTCGCGTGCGGACGAGCGACCGCCGCCGCGCGGGTCGCGGATGCCGTACTTCTGCCAGTAGCTGTAGTCGGCGTGGCCGGGACGGAACTGCTGGGCGATGTTGCTGTAGTCCTTGCTGCGCTGGTCGGTGTTGCGGATCAGCAGCGCGATCGGGGTACCGGTGGTACGCCCTTCGTAGACGCCGGACAGGATTTCCACGGCGTCTTCTTCGCGACGCGCGGAGGTATGCCGGCTCTTGCCGGTGGCACGGCGCTGCAGATCGTGGACGAATTCCGCAGCGTCGATCTCCAGGCCCGGCGGGCAGCCGTCGATCACGCAGCCGATCGCCGGACCGTGCGATTCGCCGAACGTGGTGACCGAGAGCAGCTTGCCGAAGGTATTACTGGACATGGGATACCGCATGACGGGGGAAGGCGGCGCGCAGAACGCGCGGCAGGTGGCGCACGGCGACGATGGCCGGCAGCAGGGTGAAGCTGAGGATGAACACCGGGCGGCCCCAGCCATCGCGCCAGCCGTCCGGGCTGCTGCCGATGCTGGCAATCACGGTGGCCACGGCGACCGCCAGGCCGATCACCAGCGCGACCGTCAGCGCCCGCGACAGCAGCGGGCGCCGTTGCAGCAGCGTTGCATCGACAATCGCGCAGCAGATCACGGCGGCGCCGCCAAGCAGGGCCGAGACGCCGTAGACCAGGCCCTTGAGGTGGTACCAGAGCTGTTCGCCGGGTGCGGCGGCATAACGGCAGTGCATCGTGTCGCCGCTGAAACAGGCGACGCCGCTCTGCAGGGACATCATCACGATGATCAGCGCGAACGGCAGCAGCAGCGCCAACGGCATCAGCAGGGCCAGATCGGCCCAGCGGATGCGCGCGGCGACGGCCGGCCTATCGGGCATTGGCCAGCTCGGTGATGCGGGTGCTGTGGGCGATGAGCTCGCGGCACTCAACGGCGAAGATGCCCATCTGGCCGACCTTGAACTCGATCCAGTTGAAAACCACCTCGGGCAGCAGCTTGGTCAGGTGGCGCTCGGATTCGCCCACCTCGCAGATCAGCAGGCCGTCTTCGCTGAGGTGCAGCGGCGCATCGCGGAGGATCTTCAGCACCAGGTCCAGGCCGTCGTCGCCGGCACGCAGGCCCATCTCCGGCTCGTGGGAGTACTCCGGCGGCAGGGCATCGGTCTCGTCGTTGGTGACGTACGGGGGGTTGGTGACGATCAGGTCGTAGTGACGGCCGGTGAGGCCGTTGAACAGGTCGGACTTGATCAGGGTGACGTTGTGGGCGTCGAGGCGTTCCTTGTTCTCGGCGGCCAGGGCCAGGGCATCATCGCTGAGGTCCACGCCATCCACCTCCCAATGCGGGTAGTAGTGGCCCATCGCGATGGCGATGCAGCCCGATCCGGTGCACAGGTCCAGCGCGCGGTGCACGTCACGGCCGGCCAGCCAGGGCTCGAAACCGGTTTCGATCAGTTCGGCGATCGGCGAGCGCGGCACCAGAGCGCGCGGGTCGCTCTTGAAGCTCAGGCCGGCGAACCAGGTCTCCCCGGTGAGGTAGGAGGCGGGCAGGCGCTCGGTGATGCGGCGCTCGAACAGGGCCAGCACCTCGGCCTTTTCCGGCGTGGTCACGCGGGCGGCACCATAGGCCGGGCCAAGGTCATGCGGGAGATGGAGCGTGTGCAGGACGAGCTGGGTCGCTTCGTCCAGGGCATTGTCGTAGCTGTGCCCGAAGGTCAGCCCGGCGGCGTTGAAACGGCTGGTGCCGTAGCGGATCAGATCGATGATCGTGTGGAGTTCGGCGGCCGTTTCGGCAGTCATGGCGGGGCAACAGACAAAGTGGCCCCCGATTATAGGCGACCCCATGCCGGGCAGCATCCGTTGCAGAAGAAACGGGTGGTGGGGACCCACGCTCTCCCCCTTCCCCCTTGCACCTGCCCTTCATTGCGCGCCAGTCCACCGCCGAGGGAACCCGTCCCGCCCAAAACAACCACCCAGGCCGCCGCCGCCCCTATCATGGTGGCCCCTTCCGGGAACGGGCCTTACATGTTCAATCGCAACGTCGGCATCATCCTGCTCATCGCACTGGCCGCCGGGCTCGGCCTGGTCGTGGCCCAGAAGGTGTTCGCGCCCACGCCGGCCGGCGACCGGCCGGCCACCACGTCGATCACCTTCTATCCGCAGCCGCGGCCCCTGCCCGACTTCAACCTGGGCCAGTCCGACGGCACGCGCCTGATCCCGGGCGAGCTGAAGGGGCATTGGACCCTGGTATTCCTGGGCTTCACCTTCTGCCCCGATGTCTGCCCGACCACCCTGGGCGACCTGGCGCAGGCCCAGAAGCAGTGGGAAGCGCTGCCGGAGACGCTGCGTCCGCGGCTGGTGTTCATCTCCGTCGACCCCGAGCGCGATACGCCGGCCCGCCTGGGCGAGTACGTACATGCGTTCCACAAGGACACCCTGGCCGCTACCGCCGACGTGCCGTCGCTGGAGCGGTTCGCCACCTCCCTGGGCTTCGTGTTCCAGAAGGTGCCCGGCAAGCACTTCGATGAGAACCCCGAGGATTACACCGTCGAACACTCGGCCAGCCTGGCCGTACTGGACCCGCAGGGCCGCCTGGCCGGCCTGATCCGCCCTCCCTTCAATGCGCCGGCCATCGCGCGCGACCTGCAACTGCTGACCGAGAAATCCGCCCCATGAGTCTGATGACCACGCTGAGCTACGCCCTGCCCCATCGTCTGCTGTCCTCGATGGCGCGGCGCCTGGCGTATTCCAGCAATCCGCGCATCTCGCGCTGGCTGATCGATACGGTCACCGCCAGGTTCGGCGTGAACCTGGCCGAAGCCGCCAATCCGGACCCGCGCAGCTACGCCACGTTCAACCAGTTCTTCACCCGCGCCCTGAAGCCCGGTGCACGCGTGGCCGATCCCGATCCGCGCACGCTGGTGATGCCGGCCGATGGCCGGATCAGCCAGCTCGGCGCGATCGAGGACGGGCGGATCTTCCAGGCCAAGGGCCAGTCGTTCACAGCCGCCGAACTGCTGGGCGACGCCGCCGATGCCGAGGTCTTCCGCCACGGCCTGTACGCCACCGTGTACCTCTCGCCGAAGGACTACCATCGCGTGCACATGCCGTGGACCGGCACCCTGCGCGAGACGGTGCACGTGCCCGGCCGGCTGTTCAGCGTCGGGCCGGCAGCGGTCAACACGGTGCCGGGGCTGTTCGCCCGCAACGAACGGCTGGTCTGCCATTTCGATACCGACTTCGGGCCGATGGTGTCGGTGATGGTCGGTGCGCTGCTGGTATCGGGCGTGGAAACGGTGTGGGGCGGCGAAGAGATCCCGCGCTATGGCGACACGATCACGCGCAAGGATTACCGCGGCAAGGGCATTACCCTGGCACGGTTCGCGGAGATGGCGCGTTTCAACTACGGCTCCACGGTGATCGTGCTGCTGCCACCAGGCGTGGCCGATTTCGCGCCGCACCTGGACGCCGAGCACGCCGTGCAGCTGGGCCAGGCGCTGGCGACGTTGCGCTGACCCCAACGCAGAACGCCCCGCTCCCGCGGGGCGTTTGCGCTGGCGGGCAGCGCCCGACGGGCGGTCAGATCTCGACCGGTCCGACGTCCATGCCGTCGTAGTCTTCCACGCCGTTCTGCTCGGCCAGGGTCTGCAGCTCGTGGTTGCGGGCATCCAGCGAGGCCTCGGTGTGCACCTCGGCGCGCTCCACGTGCAGCACGTGGTACGGCGCCTCGCCCTCCTCCAGCTCCGGCTCGAAGATCTCCACCAGGCTGTAGCCCATCGCGACCAGCTTCTCGGCCAGGCCATTGAGCGGTTCCGGGGTGGTGTTGACGAAGAAGTACCCCCACAGCATCGGGCCGTTGAGGTCCCAGTCTGTGTTTTCGCGGATGTTGGCGAACATCTCGTTGATTGCGGTGATATCCATCCTGCTTCCTTTGTCTGTGTACATGGGGGCCGTGGCGCGTTGCCACGGCCGATGATGGATGTCGGTTACCTGTCGCAGCCCTGCAGCTTGAGCGTCTGGCCGGGGCGCAGCGCGTAGCCCGGCGCCTTGAGACCATTGGCCCGCGCCAGCGCCGGCAGGTCGCACTGGTACCTGGCGGCGATCCCGCCCAGGGTATCGCCCTTGGCCACCTTGTGGCTGCGCACCGGCTTGGCTTTCGGCTTGGCCGACGCACGCGGCACGGCCACCGGAGCGGTCGGCGTGACCGCCGGAGCGCTGTCCCGTGCTTCGGCGATCGGCACCACGCTGCCCACGGCCACATTGCCGGTGTAGGTGGCGGCCGACGGGCGCACGATGGCGGCGTTGAGGTCGGCGGTGATCAGCGTACGCGCCAGGTCCGCGCGCGGGCCGCTGACGCAGTAGCGGTTGTAAAGCCCGGCGATGCGCGTGGTGGCGTTGATCGTGGTGCCCGCCGGAATCCAGCCGTCCGCTTCGTAACGCGGGTTGAGATTGCGCAGCACACGCATGTACCCGTCACGCGTGCCGGCACTGCCCAGGCAGATGGTCAGTTCGTAGATGGTGGTCGACTTGGCCAGGCGCAGAGTGGCCGGCTGCGCGCTGATTTTGGGGAACTCCACACCGTACTGCTGCGGGTGCAGGTAGATCCAGGCCGCCGCAATCACCATCGGCACGTAGTCTTTGGTCTCGCCGGGGAACTGGTTGTAGACGCTGTCGCTCCAGAAGCCCTGGCCCGCGCTCTGGCGATACACCCGCGCCGCACGGCCTTCGCCGCCGTTGTAGGCGGCCAGCGACAGTTCGATGTTCTTGTTGAGCTCGCGCATACGCTCGTTCATGTACGAGGCACTGGCCTCGGCCGCGCTGCGTGCATCGAAGCGGGTGTCAAAGCCGGTGCCATCCGGGCCGAGCCCGAAACGGCGGCCGGTGGCCGGCATGAACTGCATCAGACCGGCCGCACCGGCGCGTGAGGAGGCGTGCACGCGGCCATTGGATTCCTTGGCCATGATGCCGAACAGCAGCGCCTCGGGCAGGCCACGCTTCTCCCACTCCGGCCACATCACCGCACGCAGGTTCTGGTAGTTCTCATAGCTGGTGAGCAGCGCCGGACGCATATCGGTGAGCCAGCGGCGGATGCCCGCCTGCACGGCCGGGTTGTACTCGACCATGCTGTCGAAGGCGTGGCGCTTGTCGTTCAGCAGCGCGGCCGCGCGCGCCGCTTCGGGCACATCGGCCGCCAGCGGCCCGACGTGGTCCGGATCGGCCTCGAGCAGGACGCCATCGGCAACCAAGGCATCGGCGTCTTCGCCCTGGCCATCGGCGGTGTTCTTGAGCAGGCGCTTGTAGGTGGTCAGCAGATTGCTGACCTGGCAGCCCTTCTGGGCCACACAGGCGCTGATCACATCCTCCATGTCCTCCAGCGCCGCATCGGCCTCGTTGCGGCCCTTGGGGTCGGCGTTGGCCACCAGCACCAGCGCGTCGCCGTAGCGCTTCTCCGCCGCTGTCATGCGCTGCTCCAGCGCTTCGATCTTCACCCGGTCGCGGGCCGAGACCCGCTGGGCATGTGCCTCCGGCACCAAGGACACCATCGCAGCGAGCGCCAACAAAGGCCAAGCGCGGACAAGCAAGACAGGAACGGGCATTTTTGGCACTGTGTGCGAGAGATGGGGCAGAGTAGCCGCGGCCATCGCATCGGGGCAACCCGCTCATCGCCGCGCCTGCCGCCACTGTCTGCAATCCCGCGCATTCACACAACGAGTTGACCATGAACCCGATTCTACTCGGCAAAGGCATCACCGACGACATTCCGGTCACCCTGCTGCCGCGCCTCGGCAACCGCCACGGACTCGTGGCCGGCGCCACCGGCACCGGCAAGACCGTGACCCTGATGACCCTGGCCGAAGGCTTTTCGCGGCTGGGGGTGCCGGTGTTCCTGGCCGATGTGAAGGGCGACGTATCCGGCCTCGCCGTCGGCGGCGCGGGCGGCGATGCGCTGCTGCAGCGTGCCCACGACATCGGCGTGGCCGACTACGCCCCGGCTGCCAGCCCGGCGATTTTCTGGGATCTGTACGGCAAGCTCGGCCACCCGGTGCGCACCACCGTGAGCGAGATGGGCCCGACCCTGCTGGCGCGGATACTGGAACTCAACGACACACAGGCCGGCGTGCTGGACATCGTGTTCAAGCTGGCCGACGACCGTGGTCTGCTGCTGCTCGACCTGGACGACCTGCGCGCCCTGCTCGGCCTGGTCGCCGAGGAGCGCAAGGACATTTCCACTGACTATGGCCTGGTCAGTGCGCAGACCGTGGCCGCCATCCAGCGCTCACTGCTGCGCCTGTCGCAGGACGGTGGCGAAGCGTTCTTCGGCGAACCGGCGCTGGAGCTGGCCGACCTGATGCGGGTCAATCACGACGGCCGCGGCGTGATCGGCATCCTCGCCGCCGACCAGCTGGTGCTCAAGCCGCGGCTGTATTCGACGTTCCTGCTGTGGCTGCTGTCGGAGCTGTTCGAAACGCTGCCGGAGGTGGGTGATCTGGACAAGCCCAAGCTGGTCTTCATCTTTGACGAGGCGCACCTGCTGTTCGACGACGCGCCGCCGGCGCTGGTGCAGCGGATCGAGCAGGTAGTGCGGCTGATCCGCTCCAAGGGCGTGGGCGTGTACTTCTGTTCGCAGTTCCCCGACGACGTCCCGGCCAACATCCTCGGGCAGCTCGGCAACCGCGTGCAGCATGCGCTGCGTGCCTTCACCCCGCGCGACCAGAAGGCGGTGAAGGTGGCAGCCGAGACCTTCGTCCCCAATCCCAAGCTCGATGTCGCCGCCACGCTGGCCAGACTCGGCACCGGCGAGGCGCTGGTCTCCACGTTGCAGGACAAGGGCATCCCCTCGCCCGTGCAGCAGACCCTGATCGCGCCGCCACGCTGCCGCATGGGCACCATCACCGAGACCGAACGCGCCCAGGTACGCGCCGGCAGCCCGGTGGGCAGCCGCTACGACACCGCCATCAACCGCGAGTCGGCCGCCGAACTGCTGGCCCAGCGCGCGCAGAAGGCGGTGCAGCAGGCCGATGCCCCCAAAGCCCGCACGCGCGAGCAGGACGACGCCCAGGCCGGCGGCTTCGGCCAGTCGATCAAGGATGCGATCTTCGGCACCAAGCGCCGCCAGGGCATGATCGAAACGATGGCCAAGCAGACAACGCGCACCGTCGGCACCAGGCTCGGCAACCAGATCGTGCGCGGCATCCTCGGCGGCATCTTCGGCGGCAAGCGTTGAACCGCGTCACCTCACCACGAAAGAAGACCTGATGTCGCGTTGGCGTCCCCCTGCGGAAAAGAGTACGGCCCTGATCACCGCGCAGGGCCACCAGCGGCTGAAGGCCGAGTTGGACGATCTGTGGCGGGTGCGCCGGCCGGAGGTGGTCAAGGCGCTGGCGGCCGCTGCGGCCGAAGGCGACCGTTCGGAGAACGCCGAGTACACCTACCGCAAGAAGCAGCTGGGCGAGATCGACCGCCGCGTGCGCTACCTGACCAAGCGGCTCGAGTCGCTGCGGGTGGTTGATACCGTTCCGAGCGATCCGCAGGCGGTGTTCTTTGGCGCGTGGGTGGACCTGGAGAATGTGGACAGCGGCGATGTCAGCCGCTATCGCATCGTGGGACCGGACGAGACCGATGCGGGTGCAGGCTGGATCAGCATCGATTCGCCGCTGGCGCGTGCGCTGCTCAGGAAGCGCGTGGACGACGAGTTCGAGGTGGAGCTGCCGAGCGGCCGGACCGGATTTGCGGTTCTGGCGGTGGCGTATGGAGCGCACGGGGTGGAGTAGTCCGCCCGTTGATCGGCGGGTACGTCCTGCCCTCGCGCCGTGGCCTGAAGTAGTCGACCTGGCGGTAGAACGCCGCATCCTGCAGCCCATGCCAACCCGGGATGCCCATCAGCGGCAGCGGTCGCAGGTCCAGCGGGTCGCACAGCCGTTCGCCGTGCATGATGGCCTGCGCCACCTGCGCCACCGCCTGCGCATCGTCTTCGGCTTCTGTCAGCAGGCATTTGCCCACCAGCCGCCGCCCGGGCAGCAATGCCTGCTCCATGAGGGCATGGCCGAACACTGCGGCCACGGCAATATCACCGTTGCGCCATGCGTCGGCACCTTGCACGAACAGCGCATCCCAGTCATGCCGGTCCCACGCGCCTGCCAGTGCCGCATCGCGCACCCGGACGACGACACCGGTCTCATCGAACTGGGTCAGCGCGGCCTGTGCGCGCGTCCGCCCTCCCGGCGCATCGCGATGGAGGTCACGGCATTGGCGCGCGTTGAGCGCGTGCTTGATCTGCGGATAGCGCGCCCAGACCAGCGCATTGAACAGGTCATGCCAGTTGCACGGACGAGTCGCGATACGGCCTTGCGCAATGCGCTGCTCGTAATGCAGTCCATCGGCGAGCAAGGCGTCATCCTGCTCGACCAGTTGCCTGCCCGGCAGCGCCAGGCGGACGTCCAGGGCATCGATGGCCGGCCAGTCACCGGCCACCATCAGATCTTCGTAGGCCGCGTATGCCGTAAACAGGGGGTGACCGAAGCACGCCCGGTCCACCTGTGCACGCGCCGGCGCAAGGAAACGCCGGCGGCCAACCGCCTCGCGGGCGGCCGCGTCGGTCACAGCACCTTGATGTCGAGCCGCGTCTTGGCCGCGTCTTCGTCGATCAGCGCATCGCCGTACAGGTCGTGCTCGTCGCTTTCGGTGATTTCCACGTCCACGAACTGGCCCACGCGCAGACGCGCCTCGTCGGCATTCTGGATGTGCACCAGACCATCGATTTCCGGTGCATCGGCCTTCGAGCGCGCCACGGCGATGCCGTCCTCGATCACATCCACCAGGCACTGCTGCACAGTGCCGATCCTGGCCTCCAGGCGCGCCGCGGAAATCTCGGCCTGGCGGGCCATGAAGCGGGCCAGGCGCTCCTGCTTCACTTCCTCGGGCACCGGGTCGGGCAGAGTGTTGGCGGTGGCACCCGTAACCGGCGAGTACGCGAAGGCGCCCACGCGATCCAGCTGCGCTTCGTCAAGGAACGACAACAGGTCCTCGAACTCGGCCTCGGTCTCGCCGGGGAAGCCGACGATGAAGGTCGAGCGCACGGTGATGTCCGGGCACAGCTGGCGCCAGCGCTGCACGCGCTCGAGGGTCTTGTCGACCGCGCCGGGGCGCTTCATCAGCTTGAGGATGCGCGGGCTGGCATGCTGGAACGGGATGTCCAGGTACGGCAGGATCCGGTTCTCGGCCATCAACGGCACGATCTCGTCCACGTGCGGGTACGGGTACACGTAGTGCATGCGGGTCCAGGCGTCCAGTTCGGACAGGCCTTCGCACAGGGCTTTCAGACGGGTCTGGTAAGCCTTGTCGCGCCACATGCGCTCGGCGTACTTCACGTCCACGCCGTAGGCCGAGGTGTCCTGGGACACCACCAGCAGTTCCTTGACGCCGCCGCGCACCAGCCGCTCGGCTTCGCGCAGCACCTCGTCGACCGGGCGCGAGACCAGCTTGCCGCGCATCGAGGGAATGATGCAGAAGCTGCACGTGTGGTTGCAGCCCTCGGAAATCTTCAGGTACGCGTAGTGGCGCGGGGTCAGCTTGATGCCGTAGTCGGGCACCAGGTCCACGAACGGGTCGTGCCTGGGCGGCAGCGCGGCGTGCACCGCCTCCATCACGCTCGTGTAGTCCTGCGGGCCGGACACCGCCAGCACGTTCGGGTAGGCCTCCCGGATCTGCTCGGGGCGCTTGCCCAGGCAGCCGGTGACGATCACCTTGCCGTTGGCGTTCATCGCCTCGCCGATCGCATCCAGCGATTCGGTCACCGCCGAATCAATGAAGCCGCAGGTATTGACCACCACCACATCGGCCGAGTCGTAGGACGGCACAATGTCGTAGCCCTCGGACCGCAGCTGGGTGAGGATGCGCTCGGAATCGACCAGGGCCTTCGGGCAGCCAAGGCTGACGAAGCCGACTTTGGGGTTCAGCTGGGACATGGATCAGGACTCTGGGGGCCTGGGTCGGAATGACCTGGGGCCGGAAACGGCGGCAAGTATACCGGCGTTGCACGCCCAGCCCTGAACCGGATCGCGGGCGAAGCCGCCAGACCCGGCATGACCGGCGACACCGCGCTAACCGGTGCGGGGCCGATAATGACGCCCTTCAGCAACGGGAGTCTCGCATCATGGGTGAGTGGGTCACGCTCGATACGCATCACGGCCCGGTCCGCGCCTGGCAGGCCGAACCGGACGGCAAGCCCCGTGGCGGGCTGGTGGTCATCCAGGAGATCTTCGGTGCCAACGCGCACATCCGCGAAGTGGCCGAAGGCTTCGCCGCCAAAGGCTATGCGGTGCTGGCACCGTCCTTCTTCGACCTGGTCGACGGCCCGGCCGCCGATCCCGACACCCTGCCCTACGACCCGGATGGCGTGAAGCGGGGGCTGGAGCGGGTCACCGCCCTGGGGGTGGAGAAGGCCCTGGAAGTCGTCCGCGCCGCCGCCTCGCGGCTGGCCCCGGCCGGCAGGGTCGGTACCGTGGGTTACTGCTGGGGCGGCAGCATCGCGCTGCTGGCCGCGCTGCGCCTGGGCCTGCCGTCGGTCAGCTACTACGGCGCACGCAACGTGCAGTTCCTCGACGAAACGGCCAAGGCACCGGTGATGTTCCACTTCGGTGCCCAGGACAGGAGCATCCCGCCGGAGGCGATCAAGGCCCACCGCGAGAAGCTGCCGCAGATGGCCACCTTCGTCTACCCGGCCGACCACGCCTTCAACCGCAATGTCGGACATGCGTATGATCCAGACAGCGCCGCCCTGGCGCTGGAACGCACCCTGGACTTCTTTGCGGAGCATCTTGGATGAGCGAGTTCGAACTGGATTCACGCCTGGCCACCGATAGCGTACTGGTAGCAGAAGGGCCGTTGTCGCAAGTGCGGCTGATGAACGACGAGCGGTACCCGTGGTTGATCCTGGTGCCGCGCCTGGCCGGCATCACCGAATGGATCGAGCTGGACGGCGAGCAGCAGGACAAGCTGCGCACCGAGTTGAACCGGGCCTGCAAGGCCCTCAAAGGCACCGACGGCGTGGAGAAGATCAACATCGGCGCGCTGGGCAATATCGTCCGCCAACTGCATTTCCACGTCATCGGCCGCCACGTCGGCGATCCGGCGTGGCCCGGGCCCGTCTGGGGCCACGGCCAGGCCCACCGTCACGATCCGGACGTGCTTGCCGAGCGTGTCGCGTACTGGAAGGAACGGCTAGGATATCCGGCCCACTCCTGACGGACCCTGCCCTGATGCGTTCGAACCTGATTGCCGCCATCGTCCTGATCCTGGTGGGCCTGTTCCTGCTGGCCAGCAACTTGGGTTGGACCAACATGAACATGGGCCGCCTGATCCTCACCTGGTGGCCGGTGATCCTGGTGGCGGTGGGCATCGGGCTGCTGTTCGGCCGCGGCAAGTAATGCGGCGGCGATGAACGGAAAAAGCGCGGATTGCTCCGCGCTTTTTTCGTTTACGGGGGGGTAGAGAGCCGACCTGCCGCTCAGGTGCGCGGCAGGGTCACGCCGGTCTGGCCCTGGTACTTGCCGCCGCGATCCTTGTAGGAGGTCTCGCAGATATCGTCCCTGTCGGCCTGGAAGAACAGCATCTGCGCCACGCCTTCGTTGGCATAGATGCGCGCCGGCAGCGGCGTGGTGTTGCTGAATTCAAGGGTGACATGGCCTTCCCACTCCGGCTCCAGCGGGGTCACATTGACGATGATCCCGCAGCGCGCGTAGGTGCTCTTGCCCAGGCACACCACCAGCGTGTCGCGCGGAATGCGGAAGTACTCCACGGTGCGGGCCAGCGCGAAGCTGTTCGGCGGAATGATGCACTCGTCGCCGACGATGTCCACGAAGCTGCCCGGATCGAAATGCTTCGGGTCGACAATGGTGGAATTGATGTTGGTGAACACCTTGAACTCGCGCGAGCAGCGCACGTCGTAACCGTAGCTGGAGGTGCCGTAGCTGACGATGCGCTCGCCATTGGCCTGCTTGACCTGGCCGGATTCGAACGGCTCGATCATGCCGTGCTGTTCGGCCATCTGGCGGATCCAGCGGTCACTCTTGATGCTCATGTAGGGGTCCTGAAGGGCAAGGGGCAGGTCGGGGCCGGGCACGATTCTAGCAGCCGGCCCCGGCGCCGGTCAGAGCAGCGAGGACAGGATCGGAATGCTGGCCCGCGGGCGCTTGCCCATCTCTTCCACCAGCCGTTCGGCCGCCCGCAGATAGGCCTGCGCGGCCGGCGAGTCCGGTGCGGCGGCGACGATCGGGGTGCCCGCGTCGCCCTGCTCCCGGATGCCGATGTCCAGCGGCAGCGAGCCGAGCAGCGGCACGCCGTACTGCGCAGCCATGCGCTCGCCACCGCCCTGGCCGAACAGGTGCTCGACGTGGCCGCAGTTGCTGCAGGTGTGCACGGCCATGTTCTCGACCAGGCCCAGCACCGGCACCTCGACCTTCTCGAACATCTTCAGCGCCTTCTTCGCATCCAGCGTGGCGATATCCTGCGGCGTGGTGACGATCACCGCACCGGCCAGCGGAATCTTCTGGGTCAGCGTCAGCTGGATGTCGCCGGTGCCCGGCGGCAGGTCGATCAGCAGGTAGTCCAGGTCGTCCCACAGCGTGTCGTTGAAGAACTGCGTCATCGCCGACGTCGCCATCGGACCGCGCCAGATCATCGGCGTCTCGTCCTCGATCAGGTAGCCGATGGACATGGTCTCCACGCCGAACGCGCGCAGCGGTTCGATCGACTTGTTGTCCGGGCTCTCCGGGCGCCCGCTCAGGCCGAGCATCATCGGCACGCTGGGGCCGTAGATATCAGCGTCCAGAAGGCCGACGCGCGCGCCCAGACGGGCCAGTGCGACCGCCAGGTTGACGGCCGTGGTGGACTTGCCGACACCGCCCTTGCCCGAGCCAACGGCGATCACGTTGCGGATGCGCGGATGCGGCGTCAGCCCCTTCTGCACCTGGCTGGCATGGGGACGACGAGACTGGCTGGCACTCACTGCGGGCACTCCGGAAACGCTTCAGGGGAACCCAACACTATACAACCTTGACGGTGCCTGACTAAGAATCGCGATTGCTACGAATCCATGCAATTTTCGTTAAGTTCATGTTACGGTCGATTGGCACCACGTTGAGCGTTTTCTGCGCGTTTTCGGGAGGGAATCATTGACGTCGTGCATTCGTATCTGCTCTATGGACTATCAATGAATTACCCACGCAATACTGCTCGTCGCAACACCCTCGCTGCTGCACTGTTCTCTGCCCTGATCGCCACCGCGGCCGCACCGGCCCTGGCACAGGACCAGGCCACGACGCTGGACAAAGTCACCGTCACCGGCTCGCTGATCCCGCAGACCGATATCGAAACCCAGACCCCGGTGATGTCCATCACCGCGCAGGACATCCAGACCCGCGGCTTCACCAGCGTGGCCGAAGTGCTGCAGCAGTCCTCGCTGACCACCGGCGGCCTGCAGGGCGGCCAGACCTCCGCCTCGTTCACCCAGGGCGCCGAAGCGGCTGGCATGTTCGGCCTGAACCCGGGTTACACCAAGTACCTGATCAACGGTCGTCCGATGATGTCGTACCCGGCGCTGTACAACGGCGGCGATACGTTCAACAACATCAGCGGCATTCCGATCGACATCGTCGAGCGCATCGAAATCCTGCCGGGCGGCCAGTCCTCCCTGTACGGCTCGGACGCAATCGCCGGCGTGGTCAACATCATCCTCAAGGAACGCATGGAAGGTGGCACGCTCACCGTCCGTGGCGGCACCTACAGCGAAGGCGGCGGCAACAACCTGCGCGTCAGCGCGGCCCACGGCTTCAGCGCCTTCGATGACCGCTTCAACGCACTGGTCAACGTGCAGATCGAGTCGAGCAACCCGATCTGGGGCTACCAGCGCGACCTGACCAGGACCACCAATGCCAACGGCTACACCGCACAGGTGCCGGGCAACGACTTCGCGGTCATCGACGCCGACACCAACCGCCTGTACATGATGGATCCGACCAACTGCGCCAGCGTCGCCGGCCAGTTCGGTGGCACCACCGTGATGGGTTCGCGCGCCTCGGGCCTGTCCTGCGGCTCGGTGTACGGCGCCGGCTACAAGACCGTGAAGAACGGCAAGGACAGCGGCCAGTTCTATTCGGCAATGACCTTCGACGTCAACGACGACCTGCAGTTGTTCGCCGACGTGCTGTACAGCAAGGAAAAGACCGAATACACCTCCGGCTCGAACTACCTGTGGTGGGGCACCAAGAGCACGATGGGCGGTTTCTACGACCAGTCCTCGGGCAAGGTGGTCAACCTGCAGCGCGCCTTCGCGCCGGAAGACATCGGCGGCCAGGGCTACAAGGACGTGCTCAACAGCGATGAGAGCCGCTCCTACCAGGTGACTCTGGGTGCCAAGGGTGTCTTCGGCGACTGGGACTACAGCGCCAGCTTCACCCGCGGTGAGTACAAGCTCACCGAGAACAAGTTCATGCGCTGGAAGGACCCGATCAACAACTACTTCGCCGAGCACGTGCTGGGTCCGGTACTGGGCACCACCGCCGACGGCTGGGACATCTACAACCCGAACTGGGGCGCGTTCTACTCGGCGATCTCGCCGGAAGATTTCGCCAGCTTCACCGGCTACGCGCACAACCGCAGCCGCACCTGGCAGAACCTGGCCCGCGCGCAGGTCACCAACGGTTCGCTGTTCTCGCTGCCGGGCGGTGACGCCGGCTTCGCGGTCGTCGTCGAAGGCGGCAGCGAAGGCTGGGACTACTCCCCGGACCAGCGCCTGCTGGACGGCCAGGCATGGGGCTCGTCGGCCGTGGCCGGCAACGGCCACCGCAGCAACTACGCGGTGACCTCCGAGCTGCGCATGCCGCTGCTGGAATCGCTGACCGTGACCGCCTCGGGTCGCTATGACGCGTTCAAGATCGCCGACAACACCGTCGACAAGGCCACCTACAGCCTGGGTCTGGAATACCGTCCGCTTGAAAGCCTGCTGTTCCGCGGCAAGTACGGCACCGCCTTCCGCGCGCCGACCCTGTCCGATGCCTTCCAGGGCACCAGCGGCTACTACGCCAACAACTCGACCGACTACTACCGTTGCGGCCAGCTGGGCTACACCCCGGGCAACACCGCCGACTGCCGTTACGACAACAGCGTCTCGGTGTACTCCGAGCGCGCCGGCAACCCGGACCTGGAGCCGATCACCGCCGACGTGTGGAACGCCGGCCTGGTGTGGGCGCCGATGCCGACCCTGTCGATCTCCGCCGACTACTACAACTGGAAGATCGAGAACGAAGTCGACACGGCCAGCACCGACCAGCTGCTGCTGGCCGAGTACTACTGCCGCAACAGCCTGCCCAACGCCGCCTCGGCCAGCTGCCAGAACGTGGCCGACTGGGTCGTGCGCGACGCCGCCGGCAACCTGAGCAGCCTGTACACGCCGAAGATGAACGTCGCGCGCCAGAACCTGCAGGCCGTGACCGTTGGCTTCAAGTACCTGCAGGACATCGGCCGCTTCGGCGCGCTGCAGTTCTCGGGCAACTACACCAACATGCTCAAGCGTGAAGTGCAGTCCGAGCCGGGTGAAGATTTCCAGGATCTGCTGGGCAATCCGATCGCGATGTGGAACTACGACAACTACGCCAAGGTGCGCAGCGATGCCGCCGTGGCCTGGTCGATCGGCAAGTTCACCACCACCGCCTACGCCAACTATGTCGGCAAGACGCCGAACTACCTGGCCGGTCTGAACGGTTACGACTACACCCACCCCGCGTCGGGCAAGTCGGCAGGCAAGTGGGGCTCGTACACCACCTACAACCTGAGCGTGAACTACCGTGCACAGGACGATCTGACCCTGTCGGTGATGGTCAACAACGTGTTCAACAAGATGCCGGAAGGCCAGGTGTACAGCTACCCGGGTACCTCCGGCACGCCGTACAACAACGCCTTCTACAGCATCTACGGCCGCGCCGTGTACGCGCAGATGAAGTACGACTTCGGCAAGTAATCGCCGCGTCAACCCCGCTTCAGGGCCCCGCTTCGGCGGGGCTTTTTTTTGCGGTGTGAAACTCGATCTGACGATCAATCTCAATTGTTAATACTGCGTGTAAATTCACTTGCCACTCATGATGGTGCAGATCGCATTTTTTATGGAATTCGCAACCACTTGTTTTTACCCGCTTTTTTACCTGCCTCGCACATTCACGCGCGCCGATTAATTGACAACCCTGCGGCATCCACGTTAAGCCTGCGTTACTTTCCCTGACAGCCGTCCGTACAACCGAGTGTCATCCCCACGGAAGGGAAAGCTTCGACTTCACCACAACACGGGTATCCACATGTCCTGCCAAGGTTTGAAGATTTCGCGTCACCCGCTCACCGCCGCCGTTCTCTCCGGCCTGCTGTTTGTCAGCGCCAGCGCCCTCGCGCAGGACAACGAGCCTGCGACCAACCTGGATCGCGTCACCGTCACCGGTTCGCTCATTCCGCAGACCCAGATCGAAACGCACACCCCGGTGCTGACCGTCACCGCCGAAGACATCCAGACCCGTGGCTTCACCAGCGTGGCCGAAGTGCTGCAGCAGTCCTCGCTGACCACCGGCGGCCTGCAGGGCGGGCAGACCGCCGCCTCGTTCACCCAGGGTGCCGAGGCGTCGGGCATGTTCGGCCTGGATCCGGGCTACACCAAGTACCTGATCAACGGCCGCCCGATGCTGCAGTATCCGGCGCTGTACAACGGCAGCGACGCCTTCAACAACCTCAGCGGCATCCCGATCGACATCGTCGAGCGCATTGAAATCCTGCCGGGCGGCCAGTCCTCGCTGTACGGTTCGGACGCGATCGCCGGCGTGGTCAACATCATCCTCAAGGAGCGCATGGACGGCGGCGTGCTCAACGTCCGTGGCGGCGCCTACTCCGAGGGCGGCGGCAGCAACTTCCGCTTCAGCGCGGCCAAGGGCTTCAACAGCGCCGATGACCGCTTCAACGCACTGGTCAACGTGCAGTACGAAAAGAGCAGCCCGATCTGGGGCTACCAGCGCGATCTGACCCGCACCAACAATGCACACGGTTACAGCCCGCAGGTGCCGTCCAATGACTTCCTGGTGTACCTGCCTGCCGACCGCAACCGGTTCGTGATGATGGACCCGACCCGCTGCGCGAGCGTTGCCGGGCAGTTCGGCGGCACCACCGTACTGGGCACCCGTGCCTCCGGCGAGTCCTGCGGCTCGGCCTATGGCGCCGGCTACCGCACGCTGAAGAACGACAAGGAAAGCAGCCAGTTCTACAGCTCGATGACGTTCGATGTGAACGACAACTTCGAGCTGTTCGCCGATGCGCTGTACAGCCTGGAAGAGGTCAAGTACACCGCCGGTTCGGGCTACACCTTCTGGGGCAGCGACCTGAGCTTCGGTGCCTTCTACGACCAGGGCACCGATCAGTACATGAACCTGCAGCGCGCGTTCGCGCCGGAGGACATCGGGCCCAACGGTTACAAGGACATCCTCAACACCGACCGCAACAAGGCCTACCAGTTCACGTTGGGCGGCCGCGGCACGTTCGGCAACTGGGACTACAGCGCCAGCTTCAGCCGTGGCGAGTACAAGCTGACCGAACGTGGCTTCGTGCGCTGGGCCGATGCGATCGACAGCTACTTCGAGGACCGCGTGCTGGGCCCGGTGCTGGGCACCACCGATGACGGCTACAACATCTACAACCCGAACTGGACCGCGTTCTACTCCACGCTGCCGGCCGGCGACTTCCAGAGCTTCACCGGCTTTACCACCAGTGAAAGCCGCACCTGGCAGAACCTGGGGCGCTTCCAGATCACCAACGGTTCGCTGTTCACCCTGCCCGGCGGCGATGCCGGTTTCGCCGTGGTGGCCGAAGCGGGCAGCGAAGGCTGGGACTACACCCCCGACGCGCGCCTGATGGATGGCACGGTGTGGGGCACCACCTCGGTGGCCGGTGCCGGCCATCGCAGCAACTACGCGCTGACCACCGAACTGCGTCTGCCGCTGCTGGAATCGCTGACCGTGACCGGCTCGGGGCGCTATGACGCGTTCAAGATCGCCGACAACACCGTCGACAAGGCCACCTACAGCATCGGCGTGGAGTACCGCCCGATCGAGAGCCTGCTGTTCCGCGGCAAGTACGGCACCGCCTTCCGCGCGCCGACCCTGCCCGATGCCTTCCAGGGTGAGAGCGGCTTCTACGCCAACGGTGCGGTGGACTACTACCGCTGCGGCCAGCTCGGCTATGACCCGGCCGATACCGTCGGCTGCCCCTACGCGCAGGAATCGGTGTTCGGCACCCAGGCCGGCAATCCTGACCTGGAACCGATCACCGCCGATGTCTGGAACGCAGGCATCGTATGGGCGCCGATGAGCAACCTGTCGCTGTCGGTGGACTACTACAACTGGAAGATCGAGAACGAGGTGGACAACCTCAGCTCGGACCAGCTGCTGCGCGCGGAGTATTACTGCCGCAACAACCTGGACAACGCCACGTCGGCCACCTGCGACAACGTCGCCGACTGGATCACCCGCGATGCGGCGGGCAACCTGGAGCAGATCTTCACCCCGAAGCTCAACGTGGCCCGCCAGAACCTGCAGGCGGTCACCGCCAGCTTCAAGTATGTGCAGGACATCGGCCGCTTCGGCTCCCTGCAGTTCACCAGCAACTACACCAATATCCTGAAGCGTGAACTGCAGCCGCAGCCGGGCGACAACTACCTGGACCTGCTGCGTGACCCCTACGCGATGTGGTACTACGACGCGTACGCCAAGGTGCGCACCGACGGCTCGGTCGGCTGGGCCAAGGACAAGTGGACGACCACGATGTACTTCAACTACATCGGCAAGACGGCCAACTACATGTCCTATCTGGGCGAGAGCTTCGACTACGTCCATTCGTCCGGCTACAAGGCCGGCAAGTGGGGCTCCTACACCACCTACAACCTGAGCGTGAACTACCGGGCACTGGACAACCTGACCCTGTCGGTGATGGTCAACAACGTCTTCAACAAGATGCCCGACGGCCAGGCCCACAGCTACGCGGGCAACATCGCTTCGCCGTACAACACCTACATGTACAACCCGTATGGCCGGGCCATCTACGTGCAGGCCAAGTATGACTTCGGCGTGAGCAGCAACTGACCCGGACCCGACCGGCCACGCTGCCGTGTCGCTCCGGGCCCCCGTCTTCGGACGGGGGCCTTTTTTTGTGTCGGACTGTGTCGGCGAACCGCCCGATTGCGCAAAACGACACGAAGTCACCTATTCATAGTTCACTCATAAAGACAGGATGAGCAAACTGTATGACAACCAAGCGATTGTATTTATTGCACTTTTCTTAAAACGAGGGGCTTGATTCGTTCATTCGCGTGATGGTCATGTACATTTCTTGTTAATTGCATGTTAGGTTCGAATGACGCTAGGACGGCGACTGAACCTACACAAAACGGCCACCACGGAATGAGGCCGTCTCACTTCACCAGGGGATTCATAGATGACCAACCACAGCATCCGGCACATCCGCCACCCGCTGACCAGCGCCCTGCTGGCCGGCCTGGCAGTCGCCGCCGGTTCGGCACCCGCGTTCGCGCAGGAAGCCGGCACCAACCCGATCGACCTCGACAAAGTGACCGTAACCGGCTCGCGCATCGCGCGTACCGGCTTTGTGACCCCGTCGCCGGTGACGGCGATCACCGCTGAGGAAATCCGCAGCACGGGCGCGCTGAACATCGGCGACCTGATGAACAAGATGCCGCAGTTGACCCCGAGCTACTCGCTGGGCAACTCGACGCGTTTCATCGGTACCGCTGGTCTGGGCCTGATGGATCTGCGCGGCATGGGTCCGTCGCGTACCCTGGTGCTGGTCAATGGTCGTCGCCACGTGGGCGCCAGCCCGGGCTCGACCTCGGTCGACGTCAACACGATCCCGGTGGAATGGATCGAGCGCGTTGAAGTGATCACCGGCGGTGCCTCGGCCGTGTACGGTGCCGACGCCGTGGCCGGCGTGGTCAACTTCATCATGAAGAAGAGCTTCGAAGGCTTCGAGCTGCGTGCCCAGGCGGGCCAGGCAGACGAAGGCAGCTTCGACCGCTCGTTCGTCAGCTTCTCCGGCGGCAGCGACTTCGCCGACGGCCGCGGCAGCGCCGCCATCGCGCTGGAATACAGCAAGCAGGGCCGCTTCGGCCGTGGCGACCGTGAAATCGGCCGTCGCTACCAGGTCTCGGTGCCGAACCCGAACTACGACCGCACCAAGCCGCCGAGCGAAAGCAATCCGCAGACCATCCTGGCAAGCCCGGGTGGCAACCACTCCATCTCGTACGGCGGTACGATGGATCTGGGGCCGATGACGATCTCGCGTACCGGCACCCGCACCACGGCGTTCAGCCCGTCCAACCGTTACCTGTTCAACGATGACGGCACCTTCCGCAAGAACCGCTACGACGGCACCATCGTCAGCGCCACCAGCTGCGTGGACTGCGACTTCGCCGACCTGAACGCCGTTGCCGACCTGCAGCCGTCGTTCGACCGCGTCAGCTTCAACACCGTGCTCAACTTCGAACTGAACGACAACCACCGTCTGTTCTTCGAAGGCAAGTACACCAAGACCGAGTCGGAGTTCTACGGCCAGCCGGCGTTCGACAGCAGCCTGCGTCTGCGCCGCGACAACGCGTACATCTCCAACGATCTGCGCGCGCTGATGGATTCGCGCCGCGTGACCGTGACGAACGCCGATGGCAGCACCACCAATCGTGCGATCTCGACCGACAGCAACAACGCGGAAAGCAATCTGATCCTGGCCCGCTTCAACGTCGATGCCGGCCGTCGCGGCGAGCAGATCGAACGCCAGACCACCCGCGCCGTGCTGGGCCTGGAAGGCAACCTGGGCGAAGAGTGGACGTATGAAGCGTCGGCCAACTTCGGCCAGACCACCATCGACCGCATCAACCTGAACAACCGCATCAACGAGCGTTGGCACGCCGGTATGGATACCGCCCTGGATTCCAGCGGCCGTGTCGTCTGCCGTGCCTCGCTGGACCCGAACGCGATCAACCCGAACACCGGGCAGCGCTACAACCAGGCTCTGATCGCCGGGTGCGTGCCGTTCTCGGTCTTCGGCAACGGCGCCATTTCCAAGGAAGCGGCCGAGTGGTTCAACACCCGTTCGCTGAACCAGTCCAAGCTGAAGCAGCAGGTGTTCAGCGCCTCGGTCGCCAACAACTCGCTGTTCTCGCTGCCGGCCGGCGACGTCGGCTTCGCTGGCGGTGTCGAGTACCGCAAGGAACAGAGCCAGGAAAACACCGACGCCCTGTCGGCGCTGGGCCTGACCTTCCTCAACGCCATTCCGAGCCGCGGCGGTGAGTACGACGTCAAGGAAGTGTTCGCGGAAACCACCGTGCCGCTGCTGGCCGACCTGCCGCTGATCCGCCGACTGAACCTGGATCTGGCCGGCCGCTGGTCGGACTACAACTCCATCGGCGACACCAAGACCTGGAACGTCGGCCTGGATTGGGAAATCCTGAGCAGCCTGCGCGTGCGTGGTACCTACGCCAGCGCCGTGCGTGCCCCGAGCATCGGCGAGCTGTACAACCCGCAGTCGCAGAACTTCGCGACCATCGCCGACCCCTGCAGCACGCTCAGCACCAACAGCAACCGTCCGGCGACCGCCAAGGACCCGGCTCTGCGCGCTGCCAACTGCGCCGCGCTGGGCATCCCGGCCAACTGGGTTGACACCTACTCGGCCAACCGTCCGGGCGTCAGCGGCGGCAATCCGAACCTGAAGCCGGAAGAAGCCAAGACCCTGTCGTTCGGCTTCGTGTGGCAGCCGGAGTTCCTGGAAGGCTTCGGCATGTCGATGGACTACTGGCGCGTGACCCTGACCGACGCGATCGGTTCGGTCTCCGCCCAGACCCTGGCCACCCGCTGCGTGGATTCGCCCGGAGGCGTGCAGAACAACCCGTTCTGCGATTCCATCAAGCGCGCCCCGGTGGGCGGCTACACCTCGCCGACCGGCACCGCGTTCCCGGAATACAGCATCTACAACTGGGTCGCGATCTCGGAAAACCTGGCCAAGTCGCGTCGCGTCGGCGTCGACCTGGAAATGGACTACCGCTTCAACCTGCTGGGTGGCTTCACCACCATGCGCCTGGTCGGCACCCGTCTGATCCAGTCGCGTGAGTGGGCCTTCCAGTCGTTCCCGGACGAGTTCACCGAATACGTCACGTACTACACCGATCCGCGCTGGCGCGGTCAGTTCACCACCACGTACAAGCGTGGTGACTGGCGCGCTTCGTGGGACATGACCTACGTCGACGGCAACCTGCGCGTCACCCCGGACAGCTACAACTCCAACCCGGGTTCGCAGAGCCCGATCCGCAACCCGTCGTACCTGTACCACAACATGCAGGTCGGCTATAAGTTCCCGAACTCGGGCATCGACGTCTACGTGGGCGTGGACAACGTGTTCGACAAGGATCCGCCGGTGAACTACTTCGGTGCCGACGCCGGTGCCGCCCTGTACGACAGCATCGGTCGTTACATGTACATGGGCATCACCTACAAGTTCTGATCCATCCAGAACCGCACCACGAAAAAGCCCGGCATCCGCCGGGCTTTTTCTTTGGCTGCGCCGCTAGTCGGCGAGGATGGCGCGGGCGGCGTTGTGGCCCGGCGCACCGGTGACGCCGCCTCCGGGATGGGTGCCCGCACCGCACAGATACAACCCCGGCAACGCCCCCCGGTAGTCGGCCTGACCCAGCATGGGTCGCGCACTGAACAGCTGGTTGAGGCTGAGCGCGCCGTGGAAAATGTCGCCACCGATCAACCCGAAGGTGCGCTCCAGATCCAGGGGACTGAGGCTCTGCCGTCCCAGCACCGATGCGGCGAATCCCGGCGCGTGGCGCTCGACCGTGGCGATCATCAGGTCGGCGACTTCTTCACGATGGTCGTCCCAGTGCCGGCCGTCCGGAAGCTGGGGCGCGACGTGCTGGCAGAACAGGCTGGCCACGTGTTGCCCCGGCGGCGCCAGCGACGGGTCCAGCGTGCTGGGAATCAGCAGCTCGACGACCGGTTCGCGCGACCACCCGTGCGCCCGCGCGTCCTGCCAGGCGCGGTCCATGTAATCCAGGCTGGGGGCGATGATGATGCCGGCAGTGAGGTGATCGCCCGGGCCGGGCAGGCAGGTGAAGGACGGCAGGTGCGACAGCGCCACGTTCATGCGGAAGGTACCGGACCCACAGCGCCAGTGGGCCATGCGCTCGCGGGTGGCCTCGGGCACCTCGGCCGGCGCCAGCAGGCGTTCGTACAGCAGTTTCGGATTGACGTTGGCGACCACGCTGCGCGCGCCGATGCGCTCGCCGGCCAGCGTTTCCACGCCGACCGCACGACCGTGTTCAACCAGGACGCGGCGCACGCCCGCGCCGGTGCGCACGGTGGCGCCGGCCGCGGTCGCCGCCGCCGCCATCGCCTGGGTGATCGCGCCCATCCCGCCGAGCGCGTGGCCCCAGGCGCCCTTGACGCCGTTGCTCTGCCCGAAGGCGTGATGCAGCAGGACGTAAGCGGTGCCTGGCGCATGGGGACTGGCATAGTTGCCGACGATGCCGTCGAAACCGAACAGCGCCTTGATCGGTTCGCTTTCAAACCAGCGGTCCAGGTATTCGGCGGCGGAAATGGTGAACAGGTCCAGCAGCTCCTGGCGCAGGGCCGGCGACAACGCGTACAGCTGCCTGCCCAGCTTGCCTGCCTGCCACAACGCCGGCAGCGCATGCAGCCAGCCGCCCTCGCCCACGTTCGGCGGCGGTTGCAGCGCGAGCGCGCGCAGCACGTCGGCAAACACCTCCAGGCGCTGCTCATACAGTGGCAGGCGTTCGGCATCGCGGGCGGAAAAGCGCGCCACTTCGGCCGCGGTCCTGCCCTGCCCGGCGAGCAGATAGCGGTTATCCGGCAGCGGCAGGAAATTGTTGATGCGGCGCGGTACCACCTGCAGTCCGTGGCCGGCCAGGTCCAGGTCCGCGATCACCTGCGGCTGCAGCAGCGACACCGTGTACGACGCCACCGAATTGCGGAAGCCGGGATGGAAGGTCTCGGTCACCGCAGCGCCGCCGACCGTGGCCCGGCGCTCCAGGATCAGCACGCGTTTGCCGGCGCGGGCCAGATAGGCGCCGCACACCAGGCCGTTGTGACCGGCGCCGATGATGATCGCGTCCCACGTCCGGGCCGATGCGTGTCCCATAGGCACTATATACACCGCCGGATGGGCCGCTGCCCGGCCGTCGGGGGCGTGCCGATCCCGGCCGGTCGCTGTACCCGGCCCGGGCATTGGCCGCCTGCCTGTCCCCCTTGACCACCGGCCATGACCTTCGACACCCTTGCAGGCTGGGCCACCGGCGTATCGTCTGGCCCACGGCCCTCCCGGGGGCACTCCGCATGACTCATCGGCCTGGAGGCCATTCAAGTGATCGCTCGCACACCCAAGATTGTTCTGCTGACCCTGGCGGTCTCGGCCGCGCTGGTCGGCTGCGGCAAGACCGAAACGCCCGCTGCGGACAGCGCCGCCTCCACCGCCACGCCGGCGCCCGCCGCTGCTCCCGCACTGACGCTGGACGAGGCCAAGCTGCCGGCGTACAACGCCTTCCACCCGTCCGACCTGGATACCAGCCTGGATGCGTGCACCGCGTTCGGCGACTACGTCAACAGCAAGTGGCTGGCCGCCAACGAGATCCCGGCCGACCGCACCAGCTGGGGCGCCTTCACCATCCTCGACGAGCGCTCGGTGACCGTCCAGCACCAGCTCGCCGAGCAGGTGGCCGCGATCAAGAACCCGACCGGCATCGAGAAGATCGTCGGCGACTTCTGGGCGTCCGGCATGGACGAGGCCAAGATCAACGCACAGGGCATCGAGCCGCTGAAGGCCGACCTGACCGCGATCGACAGCCTGCAGAACAAGGACGCCATCGCCGACTACCTGCGCAGCAGCGCGGCCAAGGGCCAGAATGTGCTGTTCGCCTTCGGCCCGGAAGCGGACTTCAAGAACTCCAGCATGAACATGGCGTACGCCAGCCAGGGCGGCCTGGGCCTGCCTGACACCACCTACTACACCGACGCCAGGTACGCCGACAAGCTGAAGGCCTACCAGGCTCACGTGGCCAAGGTGCTGGAGCTGTCCGGCGTGGCTGCCGCCGACGCCGCCAAGCAGGCGGCCGACGTGGTCAAGTTCGAGACCCGCCTGGCCAAGGCCTCCAAGTCCAGCGTGGAGCTGTCGCGCAACGTCGAGCTGAACTACAACCCGGTCACGGTGGCCGACGCCGACAAGCTGACCCCGAACTTCAGCTGGAGCAAGTTCTTCGAGGCCCAGGGCGTTGCCACGCCGGAGACGTTCTCGCTGGCCATGCCGGCCTTCCACCAGGAAGTGAGCAAGGCGCTGGGCGATACCGACCCGTCGGTGTGGCGCGCCTACCTGCGTTTCCGCACCGTGGACACCGCCTCGCCGTACCTGGCCGACGCCTTCGTGCAGGAAAGCTACGACTTCTACGGCAAGATCCTCAACGGCCAGAAGGAAATGAAGCCGCGCTGGAAGCGCGTGCTCGGCACCATCGAGGATGATGCGGGCGAAGCCTTCGGCCAGCTGTACGTCAAGGTCGCCTTCTCCCCGGAAGCCAAGGCGAAGATGGAAGTGCTGGTCAAGAACCTGGCTGCCGCGCTCAAGGAACGCATCCAGGGCCTGACCTGGATGAGCGATGAGACCAAGGCCAAGGCCATCGCCAAGTGGGAGACCTTCACCCCGAAGATCGGTTATCCGGACAAGTGGCGTGACTGGAGCGGCCTGACCACCACCCGCGACAGCTACCTGGGCAACGTGCGCGCGGCGGACGAGTTCAACTACAGGTTCGCGCTGTCCAAGATCGGCCAGCCGGTCGACAAGACCGAGTGGGGCATGACCCCGCAGACGGTCAACGCGTACTACAACCCGCTGCAGAACGAGATCGTGTTCCCGGCCGCCATCCTGCAGCCGCCGTTCTTCGATCCCAAGGCCGACGACGCGCTGAACTACGGCGGCATCGGCGCGGTGATCGGCCATGAGATGACCCACGGCTACGACGACCAGGGCAGCCGCTTCGGGCCGACCGGCAACTTCGAGAACTGGTGGACTCCGGCCGACACCAAGAACTTCAGCGGCCTGACCGGCAAGCTGGTCAAGCAGTTTGACAGCTACAAGGTCGGCGACCAGCACGTCAACGGCAGCCTGACCCTGGGCGAGAACATCGCCGACCTGGGCGGCCTGGCCACTGCCTACGACGCGCTGCAGAAGGCGTCGGCCGGCAAGGAAGATCCGAAGATCGACGGGTTCACCCGCGACCAGCGCTTCTTCTTCAACTGGGCCACCGTGTGGCGCACCAAGTACACCCCGGAAAACGCCAAGGTCCGCCTGGCCACCGATCCGCACGCCCCTTCGCAGTTCCGCGCGATGGGCGCGCCGTCGAACCTGCCGAGCTTCGCGGCCGCGTTCCAGTGCAAGGCCGGTTCGCCGATGGTCCGCACCGGCGACCAGCAGGTGGTGATCTGGTAAGCCCTGCCTGACCTGTTGAACCCGCAAAGGCCCGGATTTCCGGGCCTTTGCTTTTGGGCCCGACGAAGGGTGCGCCATGCATGCCGCCGTGCGGTGCGGCTTGGTACACTCGCGCGATCTTCAATCCTCGATGGATTTGCTTTACATGCCCAACTTCCGTCCGCTCGCCGTCGCGCTGGGCCTCAGCCTGGTCACCCTGGTCGCCGCCAACGACGCCCATGCCGCTCCCAAGAAAAAGGCCGCCCGCGCGCCGGCCGCCAGCGCGCAGTGCACCGATTTCTACGAGGCGACCAATGCCGCCTGGCTGAAGTCCAACCCGGTGCCGCAGGTGGGAGCCACCACGGCGTTGGGCCTGATGGCCGAGCGTACCCGCGTGCAGCAGCGCGAACTGCTGGATGCCGCGATGACGGCCCCGCAGGGCAACGTGCAGAAACTGCTGGGTGACTTCTGGGCCAGCGGCCTGGACGAGGCCGCGGTCGAGGCCGACGGCTCCAACCCGATCGCCCCGCTGCTGACCCGCATCAACGCGATCAAGAAGGCCAAGGACGTGCCGGCCTCGATCGCCGCGCTGCACCAGGTGGGCATCCCGGTGGCCTTCAACTTCGCACCGGACGTGGACCTCAAGGCGCTGGACCGCCACATCGGCTACTTCATGCAGGGCGGCATGGGCCTGCCCGACCCGGCGTTCTATACCCGCACCGATGCCGACACCGTGGCGTTGATGGGCCGCTACCGCACCTACGTCAAGCAGATCCTGGCGCTGACCGGCACGCCGGCGGCCAAGCTGGATGCCGAGTCGCAGGCGGTGATCGCGCTGGAGACCGAGCTGGCGCGCAACGCGCAGTCGCTGGCCGGCATCAACAACCCGTTCAACAACTATGCGCCGATCTCCACCAAGGAACTCACCGGCCGGTACCGCAACCTGCAGCTGGATGCGTTCCTCAAGGTGCAGGGTGTCAATGACGACCTGGTTTCGCTGTCCGATCCGGCGCTGTTCAAGCAGCTCGACGGCATGGTCACCCGGATCAAGCCGGACCAGTGGAAGGCCTACCTGCGCTGGCGCGTGGGCGATGCGATGGCACCGTACCTGTCCAAGGCCTACCGCGACGCCGAATTCGAGTTCCGCGGCCGGGTGATCCGCGGCGAGACCATCGCCCCGGCGCGCTGGGAGCAGACCCTGGATGCCATCAACGTGGCCGCCGGCCCGATGCTTGGCCGCGAGTACGCCAGCAAGTACCTGTCGGCCGATGACCGCCGCCAGGCCGCGCTGATCGTGGACAAGCTGCGCGAAGTGCAGATCGAAGCGGTCAAGCGCAGCACCTGGATGAGCGCGGACGCCAAGACCGAGGCACAGGCCAAGCTGGCCGCGATGAAGATCGAAATCGGCACCCCGCTGCGCGACCTGGATTACACCGTGCAGCCGATGGGCCGTGGCAGCTTCGGCGGCAACATGCTGATCGCCTCGACCTGGCGCCACCGTGAGGAAATGAAGCGCATCGGCAAGGGCAACGCGGACCGCCGCTGGGACGTGCTGCCGCAGCAGCCGGCACTGGCGTATGACATCGCGCAGAACCGCCTGATCGTCACCGCCGCCGTGCTGCAGGGCCCGGTATTCAACGCCAAGGCCGACACCGCCGACAAGTTCGGCAGCTTCGGTGCGCTGGTCGCGCACGAGCTGACCCGCGCCATCGACGCCAAGGGCGCACTGGTGGATGCCAAGGGCGAACTGCGCAGCTGGTGGACCCCGGCCGACAAGACCGCCTGGACCCTGTTCGGCAACCGCGTGGCCGCCCAGTACAGCGGCTACGAGTTCCCCGGCGTCAAGGGCGCCAAGGTCAACGGCGAGCTGACCCGCGAAGAGAACCTGGCCGATCTGGCCGGCCTGGAACTGGCGTGGGAGGCTTACAACGCGGTCGAACCGAACGCCAAGCCGGCCGCCCGCCAGGGTTTCTTCCGTGCCTGGGCCACCCTGTGGCCGCAGCAGCTGTCGCCGAACGAAGCGGCGCAGCGCGTGACCTCGGACATCCTGGCGCCGGGCCGCTGGCGCACCAATGGCCCGCTGTCCAACCTGCCGGCATTCGGTGCGACCTTCAGCTGCAAGCCGGGCCAGCCGATGCAGCGCGTGGATGGCGACCAGATCAAGGTCTGGCGCTGAGCCTGTCGCGGTGAGGTAACGAAGAAGGCGCCCACCGGGCGCCTTTTTCGTTGCGGCCTGCCCGCGCCGCACGGGACTACCGCTCTGGCTGCAGGGGGCCGCTGTATGCGGCGATCAGGCCGGTGACCGGCACGGCGATCTCGACGACGAACACGAAGCGCGTCGAAGGCGCTGCCCAGCACGTGCCGGTACAGACCTGCGACCGTCATCTGACGGCCCTGCCCCGTCCTACTTGACCCGACGCAGATGGTTGGGCCGCGGGCCGCCCGGCGGGCGACGGTTGAACGGCGGCTGGCCGCGCCAATAGCGGATCAGCAGCCAGCCGAACAGCATGCCGCCGAGGTGGGCGAAGTGGGCCACGCCGGGCTGCCAGCCGGTGGCGCCCAGCATCAGCTCGATCGCACCGAACACGATCACGAAGGTGCGTGCCTTCATCGGAATCGGCGGGAACAGCAGCATCACCCGCTGGTTCGGGAACAGCATGCCGTAGGCCAGCAGCAGGCCGAACACGCCACCGGACGCGCCCAGCACCGTGGCCGGGTTTTCCATCATCATGCCAACCACCAGTTGGCACAGCCCGGCGCCGACCACGCAGACCAGGTAATAGGTGAGGAACCGCTTTTCACCCCAGGTCTGTTCCAGCGGCGCGCCGAACATGAACAGTGCGAGCATGTTGAAGAACAGGTGGCCCACGCTGCCATGCAGGAAGCCGTAGGTCAGCAGCTGCCAGGGCTGGAAATTGCCGCCCGGCGAGAACGGATCGAATCCGCTGCGCAGCGGCTGCAGCATGAACGGCTCGAACGTGCCGTTGCCGAGCAGGAACGGCTGCTGCAGCAGAAACAGCAGAATGTTGGCGATCAACAGCGCCTTGGTGACGGTGGGCAGTCGCGGGAACATGGGGGCATCCTTTGGAACCGTGTGCATCATAGCGCGGCCCGTTCACCCCCGACCCGGCCCGGGCGAACGCTCAGCCCGGGCCCCACAGCGCCGCGTCCAGATCATCGGCGCTGCGCGGCATGTGCTTGACCCTGCCGCGTTCGATCGCCACGCCTTCGGCGCGCAGCCGCTGGGTCTGTTCACGCCAGCCACGCGATCCCTCCGGCATCGCGATGCGCCCGTCAGAGCGCAGCACCCGATGCCACGGCAGGTCGGGGTCCTCGTTCTGCCCGAGCACGCGCGCGGTCAATCGCGCCCGGCCCGGCAATCCGGCCCTGGCCGCCACCTGGCCATAGCCCATCACCTGCCCTCGCGGAATCGCCCGGATCACCGCCAGGATGCGTTCACGGGCCTGGGCCGCCGGATCATCGCCTGCCGGCGGGGGCGCGCCCGTCACGCGCGCACGCGGCTGACCAGCAGCACGCCGACCAGTACCAGCGCGGTCCCCAGGATCTGCCAGGGACCCATCGGTTCGTCGAGCAGCCATAGACTCATCACGATGGTGGATACCGGCCCGAGCATACCGACCTGCGCAGCCAGCGACGAGCCGATCCGCTTGACCGCCAGCATGATCGCCAGCACCGGCAGGACGGTGCACACCGTCGCATTGAGCAGCGACAGCCCATACACCGGCGCCGGCGCCTGGCCGAGCGCGGCCAGCGGGTGCAGCAGCGCGAAGTGCAGTACGCACAGCACGCATGCGACGCAGCTGGCATAGGCGGTCAGGCGGATCGCACCGATCCGCGCCACCACTTGGCCGCTGCCGAACAGGTACAACGCATAGCTGAGTGCACTGGCGAATACCAGCGCACTGCCCAGCACGATGCGTCCGCCCTCCAGCTGCAGGTCGTGGCCAAACGCCAGCAGCACGCCGAGATAGCTCAGCACGAGCGCGGCGAGCTGCCAGCGGCCGGGGCGCTTTTTCAGCAGCACCAGGCTGATCAGCAGCACCAGGGTCGGATTGAGATAGAGGATCAGCCGTTCCAGGGTCACGCTGATGTACTGCAACCCCTGGAAGTCGAGCAGGCTGGACAGGTAGTAGCCGGTGAAACCCAGCCACACCACCCTGCCCCGATCCGCCCATGACAGCGCCGTGGCGCGCCGCGCCGACCATACCGCGAGCGCGGCGAACAGCGGAAAGGCCATCAGCATGCGCAGCGCCAGCAGCGTGGTCGCATCCACGCCATGCCGGTAGGCCAGCTTGACGATCACCGCCTTGCCGGACGCCGCGATCGCACCGACCGCGGCCAGCGCGATGCCACCGGCGGCGATGCGGCTGGACGAGGTGGGAAGCGACGACACGGTGGGCGGCATCAGGACGGCGGGCAGCCGCGCGCGCGGCTGCAACAGAGGAATCGGGACGGGATTGTCGCACGCGTCCGACGCGACGGCCTTGCTGGAATGGCCGTGTTATCGCATCAGCACGACTTCCTCGGCCGAGGTCGGATGGATCGCCACGGTGGCATCGAACTGCGCCTTGGTCGCCCCCATCTTCACCGCCAGCGCGAAGCCCTGCAGGATTTCATCGGCCGCCTCGCCAAGCAGGTGCACGCCCACCACACGCTCCTCCTCGCCCACGCAGACCAGCTTGAACAGGCTGCGCTGGGTACCGTCGGCCAGTGCCTGCAGCATCGGGCGGAAGTTGCTGCGATACACGCGTACATCGCCGTACCTCGCGCAGGCCTCTTCCTCACTCAGCCCCACCGCGCCGAGCGCGGGGTGCGAGAACACCACGCTGGCGACGTTCTCATAGTCCATCTTCGCCTGCGGCTGGCCGCCGAACAGGCGATCCATCAGCGTGCGCGCCGCGGCGATGGCGACCGGGGTCAGACCGACCTTGCCGGCAATGTCGCCCACCGCGTGCACGCTCGGCACGGCCGTGGTCTGCCATGCGTCGACCTCCACCTCGCCCTTGTCGCCCACCACCACGCCCAGCGCTTCCAACCCGAGGTCGGCACTGTTGCCGCGGCGACCGGTGGCGAAGAACAGCGCGTCGAACTGCCCGTCGGCAGGCCCGTCATGGCCCAACGCCACCACTGCATCGCCGTCGCGCTGCAACTCGCGCAGGCGATAGCCGAAATGCAGCTGCACGCCCTGGTGGCGCAGGTTGTCGGCGAGCTGCGCGGTCAGCTCCGCGTCGAACCGTTCCAGCAGGCGGTCGCCACGCACCAGCAGTGTCACCCGGCTGCCCAGCGCCTGCAGCAGGCCGGCCAGCTCCACGGCGATGTAGCCACCGCCGACAATGGCCACGCGCGCCGGGGCACTGCACAGGTTGAAGAAATCATCGGAGACCAGCCCAAGCGCCGCCCCCGGAATATCCGGGCGCTGCGGATGCGCGCCAGTGGCGATCAGGATGTGCTCGGCACTGATGCGCACGCCGTCGCTGCATTCCACGGTATGCGCATCGACCAGACGGCCGCGGCGCGGCACGCGGACCACCTTGTTCTCGTCCAGGCGCTTGAGATAACTGGCATGGATGTTGGCGATGTACGCCTGGCGGTGCACCACCAGTTCCTTCCAGTCCAGCGCCGGACGCAGCGGAACATCAAAGCCCATTGCCGCAGCCAGGCCGATGCGCCCGGCCAGATCGGCCGCCAGCCACATGGCCTTCTTCGGCACGCAGCCGACGTTGACGCAGGTGCCGCCGAGTTCACCGGGCTCCAGCATGGCCACCCGGCGACCGTGCTGCGCGGCGCGGAAGGCCGCCGCCAGGCCACCGGAGCCGCCCCCCAGCACGATCAGGTCATAGTCGTAGTGCGTCGTCATTGGCAGTACTCGAACAGATGGCAGGTGGACGGTCGCCCACCTTCAGACAGGACCCCGAGCATGCCACGCCCGGCCGCGAGCCATGCGTGACGATACCGGGCTCACGCGCGCGCGTCGCCTCGGCGCAGGGGCGGCCACTGCAGGTAGGTCATGGCGCGCCACACCCATTCCAGCGGACCGAAACGGAAGTGCCGCAGCCACCAATGGCTGACGAGTACCTGCACGCCGAACAACGCCAGCGCGAACGGCACCTGCCACAGCCGCGGCAACTGCTCGAACAGGCCCAGGCCGTATCCGTAGAAGATCCACGTGCAGACCAGCGACTGGCCGATGTAGTGGGTGAGCGCCATCCGCCCCACCGGCGCCAGCCAGTGCAGCCGACCGCGCACGCGCACGACCCAGGCCAGGTAGCCCAGGCACATCAGCAGGCTGGCCACCGACGACAGCGCGTAGGCCGCCCCACTGGCCGGCGTGAATGTGCCCGGCGCCAGATACGGCACCCAGTACGCACTCACCAGCATCAGCGCCAGCCCCACCGGCAGCGCGACCCAGCGCAGCGCCGCGTACAGGCCGGCGAAACGTGCCGGCTCGGCCAGTGCGCCGCTGCGCGCGAACCAGCTGCCGATCAGGAACATGCCCAGCACTTCCGGCCCGACGATCATGATGCCCGACAGCATCGCGCCAAGGTCGCTGAAACGCTGCGCGACGGCCTGGCTCCAACTGCCGTAGCCATACGCCTGCCGCTGCAGTTCGATGGTCTGCTGGGCCTGCAGCATCGCTTCGCGCGTCTGCCCGCCCGGATCGCCACTGGCAACCAATGCGCCCATCAGCGCGCCCATCAGCAGCAAGAGCACGGCCGCAAGCAGGTAGCTGCCCACACCCATCACCGGCAGCCAGCTGCGCGGCGCCTCGCGGCAGGCCAGCAGCGGCAGCGAGATCAACGCGTACATCACCAGGATGTCGCCGGACCACACCAGCAGTGCATGGCACAGGCCGATCAGCAGCAGCGCGGCGCTGCGACGCAGGTAGAAAGGGGTGAATTCGCGGCCGGCGGCCGCCGCACGCTGCGCCATCACCGAGAAGCCGGCGCCGAACAGCAGCGAGAACAGGGTGAAGAATTTGCCCTGGACGAGCACGTAAATGGCCGCGTCGGTCCAGTAGTCGGCACCCTGCCAGTGCGGATCGATGCTGGTGAAGGACAGATCCAGCGGACCGCTGAGCGCTTCGATGTTCATCAGCAGAATGCCCAGCAGGGCGAAACCGCGCAGGATGTCGATCACCGCGATGCGCTCGCCGACACCGATCGGCTGCAAGGAAGGAGCGGCTGCGTTCACGGGCGTTCCGGGGGCAAGGGCGGACAGTATGGCGCCGCAGACGCGGCATGGCGGCGCCGCAGACGCAGACGGCCCGCCGAAGCGGGCCGTTGCGGTACAGCGCGTTGGCGGAAAATCAGTGCTGGTGGCCGCCGTCGCCGTGCACGTGGCCGTGCTCGATTTCTTCCTTGCTGGCTTCGCGCACTTCAACGATCTCCACATCGAAGTGCAGATCCTTGCCGGCCATCGGGTGGTTCAGGTCGACGTCGACCACGCTCATGCCGACCTTCTGCACGGTGACCGCGCGCGGGCCGAAGTTGGTCTGCAGCACGACCTGCTGGCCCGGCACCAGGCGGGTGGTACCGAAGTGCTTCTTGGGCACGCGCTGGCTCAGGCCGTCACGGCGCTCGCCGTAGGCATCGGCCGCCTTCACGTCGACGGCGAAGGTCGCGCCGGCTTCCTTGTCCATCATGGCGTTTTCCAGGCCCGGGATGATGTTGCCGTGGCCGATCAGGATCGCCAGCGGATCACGATCCCTGGAGCTCTCGATCGGCTCCTGGCCGAGTTCCGAGACGGTGTAATGGAAACGGACGACGCGGTCTTTTTCGATCTTCATGCGCAACTCTGTCTGGGACTGCCATCGGGCAGACGGGTGAGGCGGGTTGTCGCCCGCCGGATACGCCGCCATGATGACGGCCATCTAAGGTGGCGCATTATCCGGACAACATGCAGCTGACGCCAGTTTCGCCCGCAACCCGCCTGCCCGTCCGCCGGGCGCTGGCCCTGCTCGCGGTCGCCCTGCTCGCCGGTTGCGGTGGCGGCAAGGCGGTCCGTCCCTCGTCCCCGCCCGCCGCCAGCCAGGTCTGGCCCACAGTGGCACCGAGCGACCCGGCGGCGGCCAACGCCGTGCTGATGCGCGCCATCGGTCTGGTCGGCACCCCGTATCGCTACGGCGGCAACACGCCCGAGTCCGGCTTCGACTGCAGCGGCCTGGTCGCCTACGTGTACAGGGAAATGCTGGACCTGCGCCTGCCGCGCACCTCGCGCGACCTGGCTGCCGTCCAAGGGCCGAAGATCGACCCGCAGCGGCTGGCGCCGGGCGATCTGGTCTTCTTCGGCAGCCGCGGCAGCGTCTCGCACGTCGGCATCTATGTGGGTGAAGGGCGGTTTGTCCACGCCCCCAGCACCGGTGGAACGGTGCGGCTGGATTCGCTCGGTGGCGCGTACTGGAAGGACCATTACACAGGGGCGAAACGTGTCCTGCACTAAGCTGAACAGGGGTAAGGTCCAAATTTGTGACGAATATCACACCTAGTAAAACGAAAATTTAACGGAATTTGTACCAAATCACAGGTCTTACACGGCATGATCACCCATCGTTTTTATTCAGTGACCGCCGCGTGACGACAGACGACCTGACTTGCAAAGGCCAGACCGCCGCTTCCCGGCGAAGCGCCCGACCCGCCCTCCTCGCTTTCGCGCTCTGCCTGGCCAGCCTTCCGGCCTGGGCCCAGACCGCTCCGACGACCGGCTCCGAGGCTGCTGCACCCGCCGTCACCGCTACCCCCGATTCCACCGCGCCGGCCCGTCCCAAGGCTGAAGCGCCGGCCCGCAGCAAGGCCGATGCCGCTGCCAGCGCCACCCTCGCCGCCCTGCTTCCGCACCTGGCGGCCAACGACACCATTCCCCTGATGGACCGCTCGGCGATGGTCGCCGGCGATCTGAGCCGCCTGCTCGCCAATTACGACGCCAGCACCGGCGCCGTGGTCGGCAGCGCCGCCGACAACGGCAAGGTGCAGTCCCTGCTGCGCCGCGCGATGACCCTGCTGGGCACCCCGTACCGTTGGGGCGGCACCTCGCCGGACAGCGGCTTCGACTGCAGCGGCCTGGTCGGTTACGTGTTCCGTACCGCTCTGGGCATCGAACTGCCGCGCGTCTCGCGCGAGATGGCCCATGACGGCGAGGCCGAACTGATCAACGACCGCAACGCCTTGGCAGCCGGCGACCTGGTGTTCTTCGGCCGCAAGGGCCGGGTCGACCACGTCGGCATCTATGTCGGTGAAGGCCGCTTCCTGCACGCCCCCAGCACCGGCAAGGACGTCCGTGTGGACAGCCTGGTCACCGGTTACTGGAGCGCCAAGTTCATGCAGGCCCGTCGCGTCGAGCTCTGAGCCTGCCGCCACCGCCCGCCGGGAAAGCCGCTGCCTTGCAGCGGCTTTTTTTTGGTTTCCGAACCGGCCCTTGCCGCTGGCCGGTACCGCCGCCAACCGGCGTTGTTCCTTCTGTCGTGCAGGCATTCTTCGCTGGCGATCTCCCCGTGCCAAACGCCGGGGAGTAGCGGACCGGGCGTGGGGCGGCACGTTCGGAGCACCCGTCCAGGACCTGATGCCGCCC
The DNA here is from genome assembly GCF_049545475.1 of Stenotrophomonas sp. NPDC077461. Lineage (NCBI taxonomy): Bacteria > Pseudomonadati > Pseudomonadota > Gammaproteobacteria > Lysobacterales > Lysobacteraceae > Stenotrophomonas > Stenotrophomonas sp. NPDC077461. The sequence goes on along the minus strand of NZ_JBMWDO010000002.1, from coordinate 114,367 downwards.
CTGTTCTTCTCGACAAGGTGACGCATGGCGGCAGTCCCTGAATTCCCGGCCCGGTGTGTGATCTGGTTTGGGCGCCCCCTGGCCAACGAACGTGCCGCGCTGGCGGCGGCAGGCTGGCAGGTCCGGGGCGTGGCGCCCGAGCAGTGCGCCAGCATCGGCATGCGTGGCAGCGACCAGATCGTCGGTCTGCTCGACCTGCGCGATGGCGTGCCGGCCCAACTGGCCCCTCTGCAGCAGTTGCTGGTGGAGCATCGCCACATGAGCCTGCTGGCGATCGTTCCCTCCACCGGGCTGCCCCCCTCGCCGGCCGTGGACGCGCTGCTGGAGGCCTGCGTGGCCACCTATCGTGCCCCGGTGGACATGCCGCACCTGGTGCTGCGCCTGCAGGAACTCGCCGACGGCGACGGCGCGCGCAGCGGACCCGGTCCACAGGCACTGATCGGCGACAGTGCGGTGCTGCAGGTCACCCGCGCGGCGCTGCGCAAATTCGCGCCGGTGGAGCTGCCGGTGCTGATCACCGGCGAAACCGGTACTGGCAAGGAACTGGCCGCGCAGGCGTTGCATGCGTTGTCGCCCCGCCACGCGCACCCGTTCATGGCGGTCAACTGCGGGGCCATCCCGGCCGCCCTGGTGCAGTCGGAACTGTTCGGGCACGAGCGCGGTGCCTTCACGGGCGCGGCAGCGCGGCGGCTCGGCCTGTTCGAAACCGCCAATGGTGGCACGGTGCTGCTGGATGAGATCGGAGACCTGCCGTTGGACGCACAGACCAGCCTGCTGCGTGTGCTGCAGGAAGGCACGGTCGAACGCGTGGGCAGCAACCGCCCGCTGGCCGTGGACGTGCGCGTGCTTGCCGCCACCCATGTGGATCTGGAAACGGCGGTGGAACAGGGCCGGTTCCGCCGCGATCTGTTCTACCGGCTCAACGTGCTGCGGCTGCCGTTGCCCCCCCTGCGCGAGCGCGGCAGCGACATCGTGCTGCTGGCCCGTCACTTCCTGGACAGCTTCCGCCACCGCCATGCCACCCGCGCGCGCGGCTTCAGCGCCGACGCATTGCGTGCGCTTGAGCGCTTCCACTGGCCGGGCAATGTCCGCGAGCTGCTCAACCGCGTGCAGCGCGCGGCGATCGTCGCCGAAACCGAGCTGATCAGCGCCACCGACCTGGAACTGGGGCAGCCGCTGCTGCCGACCGCGCACCGCGGCCTGCACGACGCCCGCCAGGTGGCCGAGCGTGAAACGCTGCTGCATGCGCTGCGCCAGAGCGACTTCAACATCAGCGCCTGTGCCCGCACGATGCAGGTCTCGCGGGTCACCATCTACCGCCTGTGTCGCAAGCACCAGCTGGCCCTGCCGGAACTGCGGTAGGGCCTGGCGTCGAGATGCCTTACAGCATGTACGGCACCTTGAACGCCAGGGTGAAGTCCGGCGCGTCCGGCGTCAGGCCGATGCCGAGCAGGCTCACCAGCGTGGTGTTCTGATTGAGCGCATAGGTGATGCCGAGGTTGAGCGTGCCGGCATTGGCGTCGCTGCCGATCACCTTCAGCCACTGGCCGTTGCGATACCGCGTGGAGGCGCGCGCACTGAGTTTGTCGCTGAAGGAGATGCTGAGGCTGGTGCGCTCATTGAATGCGAAGGCGACGCCGGCACCGAAGTAGTACGAGCCGCCGAGCTTCACGTCGCCGGGGTTGACCGTATCCGGATTGGCATCGATGTCGTCGAAACTGCGCGGGAAGGAATGGATGTAGCCGATGTTGGCGAACAGGATCGCCGGATCGGCGGTCTTCACCGCCGACAGGCCGACGTTGGCCTGCCATACGCCATTGCCGGTGGGCTGCTGCTCGGGGACCGCAAAGCGGATGAAGTCGTCGTCATCGCGTTCCAGCACCTTCCAGTCCAACCCGTACGGCGCACGCCCGGTGGGCGCGGTGGCCCCCACGGTCAGCACCGTCTCCGGCCACCGCCCGTGTTCGGAAAACAGCTTGTAATTGGCGCTGACGCCGATATCGCCGATTCCGTTGCCGGTGGTTTCCTCCTGCGCGATCGCCGCGGCCGAGCCACCGGCACCGCCCTTCTGGAAGACCGTCTTTCGCGCCAGGTAGGGCACGTCCATGTTCAAGGTCAGGCGCGGGCTGACACCCCAGCGCGCGGCCAGGTTGTAGGTCAGCGTGTCGGACTCCACGTTCTCGATGGCGATGTTGCCGAGGAAGATCGCGTCCAGGGCAAGGAAGCCGTTGAGGCTGAGCTGCTTGCGATCGTAGCGGGCGTAGGTGAGGCTGTTTTCCAGGGTGAAGCGACGGCTGAACAACGCGGCCTGCTGCTGCTTGACGTCATCCACGCTGCGCCGCGATTCCTGTTTGGCCTGCCGCGCCTCTTCGGCGCTGCTCGCATAGCCCTCGCCGCCCACCGGTGCCGCCGGTGTGCCGGCAGGCAGTGGCGGGGGTGCCGCAGCACCCGCCGCCGCGACCGGTGCGGTCTTGCCGGTCAGGCGTGCCTGCATCGCCTGGACCTGCATGTCCAGCTCGCGCAACCGCCGCACTTCCTGGGCGTAATTCGCCTTCAGGGTTTCCAGCTGCGCCATCAGTGCCTTCACGTCGGCCTGGTCGTTGCCGGCTGGCTGCTGCGCGTGCGCGCCCGCCGCTGCCATCAGTGCCAGCGCCGCCAGCGCCAGCGGTGTTGCCCGTATCGAAGTGTGCATTGCCTTGGCCCACGGTTGTGTTGTCGCCCCCTTGCCGGTCCTGCCTTACTGGCCCGGCCCCATGCCTACACCCCGTACCAGCGTCATCGCCTGGGCCACGTTCTGGCTCAGCGGGACGTTGTTGACCAGGGACTGCCTGACCAGATCGATCTGCAGGCGATTGCTCACCGCCTGGCCGTCGCTGCTGAGCGCGATGCTCTGGCCGACGCTGCCGTTGCGGATCCACTGCTGCACCGCGCCGGCGCCCTCGATCTGCAACTGCACCTTGGCGCTGTTGCCGTCCAGCTGGGCAATGGCACTGACCCCATCGCGCTGCAGTGAGGCCACGTGCGCGCTGTCGCTACCGGCGGGCGGCGCAACACCGTCACGCACGGTCAGCCGGGTGGCATTGCTGGCCTGGTTGCCGTCGCCGGCGACCTGGATGGTCTGGCTGAGTCCGGCCACGTTCTGCAGGCCACTGGCATCGATGCTGCGACCGGTGGTGACCGGCAGCGGAGCATCGGCGGCGGTAACGCTGACGCTGGGCGCGAAGGTGATACGCGGGGTGCTGCCCTGGGTGAAGTCCATGCCCAGTTTCAGCGCGCTCTGCGCCGACTGGCCGCCGGCGGTCTGCCACTGCGAGATCATGGTGACGCCGAACCAGGCCACTGTATTGCCACCGACGGTGTAGCGTCCCCGCATGAGGTTCAGTTCCGGATCGGGGATCTCGCTCAGTCCCTTGCCGGGCCGGCTTTCGTCGGCATGCGCCGGTGCCATGCCGAGCACGGTCAGCAGCACCACGCCGGGCGTCCACGTTGCGATGTTCATGTTGACTCCTTAAAACAGGTCGGCATGGGTGAATCCGAAGTCGACCAGTTCCGCGTCGGTGATCGGGCCCTGCCGGGCATACAGCGAACGCGCACTGGGCCGTTCGCCAGGCTGCAGCAGCACCGTGTTGCGATCGAAATCACTGCCGATCACGACAAACACGGCGCGCGACGGCCACGCCTTGAGAAATTCACTGACGGGCAGGCTGCGGTTGCCCAGGATCGGGTCGGCCACGTCCACCACATCGCCACGGACCTGCTTGAGGACCACGAAGTGACGGAACCCGCGTACGTCCATCAGCACCAGTCCAGGCACGCGCAGCGATCGCAACCGCTCTTCGTTGACGCGGTAGCCGCGCCCGCGCATGCCCATCGATTCCACATAACGTTTGATGTCCAGCAGCGAGAATCCACGCTGGTGCACCAGTTGGGGGTCCGATACCCCCATCATCCCTTCGATCACCGTGCCTTCGTCCGCCTCCAGGTGGTAGGCGTAGCGCAGGATCGTGGCCAGCGCCGCCGCGCCGCAGCTGTAGTCGGTGTGCTGCCGCACGATGTTGCGGAAGCGCCGTTCCTGCATGCTTTCCACACGCTGGGTCAGCACCGCTCCATTGGGCAGCACGCCACTGAAGCCGACATCGCCGGCGCGTACCGCGCCCATCGGCAGCATCAGCAGCGACAACGCCCACACCAGCATCCAGATGCGAAAACGGTTGGACATTGCCTTCTCCGGCTCAGGAAGGAGCCCCTGCCCCGAAAGGGGGAGAAGGGACAGGGGCTCCCGGGGAGCCCGGCCATTGGCGGATGGCCGGGTTTGTTGCGCTCAACGCGTACTGCTTGCGAAAACGGACAGACTTACTCGCCGGTGCCGCCGCCACCGCCGCCGGTGGAGGGTTGCGCCACGGCCAGCGCCAGGCTGTTGGCCTGCAGGTTGCCGGTACCCGCCGACACGTTCACCCCGATGTTGCCGGAGGCATTGGAGAACGCACTGCCGGACAGGGCCGCGGTGTTGGTTGCATTCACCGCCACCCAGCGGGTGGTGGAGACGGTGCCGCTCAGGCTCGCGTACAGGTCGGCCACGCCCAGTTCGACGAACTGGCTGGTGCCGCTCTCGTCGGTATCGAAGGCGATACCGCCCACACCCTGGCGATTCGGATTCGCCGTCGCGTTCTGGATGTCGTTATCCATGTCGATGTGGCCCGTTGCATTGCCACTCGGATGGTCCAGCTCGCCATTCCACGTATCCAGGTAGTAGTTGTCCTTCTGGTAGGCGTTGCCGGTACCGCTGTAGCGGCCCGCACCCACCGCGAGGGTCCCGCCGGCGACACGGCCGCGCAGGCTCACGTCCACGGTATCGGTCATGCGCTGCAGATAGCCGGCATTGCTGACGGTATTGCCGCTGGAGACCTGGTTGGAGCTGATGCTCGAGGTGGCATAGGCCGCGGTGGCCACCGAGGCGGCGAGCGCGTTCTTCTGCTCGTTGTTGTTGCCGGAGGTGGCATTGACGCCGATGTTGCCGGACGCACCGCTGAAGGCATTGCCGCCCAGGCCCGCCGCGTTGGTCACGCCGGAGTTGAGGGTGGTGTTGCCTGCGCCGTACTGGTTGACGAACACTTCGGCGTCGGCCATGCCGAAGCTGAAGGACGCATCAGCCGCAGACAGCGATGCGGCGTTGTCCTGGGCATTGTTGTCGCCGGCGGCAACGTTGAAGCCGAGGTTGCCGGACGCATCGGCGCCGACGTCATCGGCGATCGAAGCGCTGTTGGTCACCAGGCTGTTGCCCGCCATGTTGTTGGTGACCGACTGGCGGTTGTCGATGATGGCGATGGCGGCCGAGTCCAGGTCGATCGAGCCGGTGATCTCCGGATCGCCGGAGAAGTTGATGTCCGAGCTCAGACGCAGATCCTTCTCCAGGTTCACGTCCACGCCGTGGTTATTCTTTTCCTTGCGCTCGTCGGCCTGGATGTTGCTGGTCTTGTTGACGTCTTCGTTGACCGTTACATCGCGGTTGCGGGTGACGTCTTCGTTGACGGTGGTGTTGGTGGTGGTGTTGGTGTTGCGGGTGTTGTTCCAGGTCCGGTTCCAGGTCCGCGAATCGGTGTTGGTGTTGGTTTCGGTGTTGGTATCGGTGTTGGTGTTGGTGCGGGTCTCGCTCACATTGTGCAGGTGATTGATGTTCGCGCTCTGGTTCTGGTTGTCACGGTCATTGCCCCGGCCGTTGGCGCCGGCCGTGGCCGATGCCGCAGCGATGGCGACTGCGAGTACGGTCCGCTTCATGGTGGTGTTCATGGTGCCCTCTCTCTCATCACAGACAATCGGGTGGATGTGACTACTCACGGGGTGGACTGCACCGAGATGCTCAGTTGATTTGCGGTGGCGTTGCCGGATCCCGCGATCTGATTGAGTTGCAGGACGCCGTCGAAACCCTGCAGTGCGGTCGCTTCCACCGCCACCCTGCGGGTTCCAGCCGGCCGGCCGTCGTTGACGGTCGCCTGCCCCCCTGCTGACGCGAGCGCACCCGACGCGGCCAGAGCCTCGTCGGTGGTTTCGCGTATGCCCTGTTGCGCCAGCGTCGCGGTCACGACGTTGAGCGTCGCGTTGCCGTTGCCGCTGGCCTGATTGATCGATGCGACGCCGCTGGCGCCGCGCAGTGCCTGTCCGCCGATGCTCGCGCTGGCATCCATCGGGCCGTCGGCGAGCACGCGGTCGCCGGTCTGTCGCTGCTGTGCCTGGACGGCAACACTGGCGCGCTGCCCGTTGGCGATGCCGATGAGGTTGGCCTGCTGGTTGAGATCGCCGGCCACCATGTTCACGCTCATCGCACCGTTGGCGCCGGCCAGCGCACGGCCGTCCATGCGACTGTGGTTGAGGTAGGACAGCATCGCGGCGTAATCGTCGCCGGACTGCGCCGCGGCGACAGCCGGAACGATCAGCGCGAGCGCCAGCGCACTGCCCCGCAGCCAGGCGCTCATTTGCCGGGTCCGCCTGCAGGCTGGCCGAGCGGGAACTGCGCCAGCGCGCCCCGCACCTGGTCGCCGATGCCGCGCGTGGCATTGCCCACCGCGCCCATTGAGCCGCCGATGGTGTTGCTGAACTGACCGCCGGACAGCATGCCGTTGTCGGTGACCTTGCCCAGTGTGTTGTTGACGGTCTGGCCGGTCACGCGTTCGATCGTGGTCGGCCCGTGGGCGGCGCCTGCGCCGGTATTGGACCCGAGCGAGGCATAGTCGTCGTCGCTGAGTTCATCCATCCCGGTCGAGGTGCCCAGCGCCTGGCCGACTTCGCGACGGGGCGACGGCTCGGCAATCAGGGCGATCCCGGGCGGTGCGGGACGATACGCCGGCCGGGTGGACACATCGCGCAGCAGCACGATTTCACCCGGCTGGGCCTTCACCCCCTGACGTGCGCCGGAGGCCGTGGCGGCCAGCGGCAGTACCATCACTGCGGCCAGCCACCAGGGGCTGAAGCGCGGTGTCCTGCGTGCGGCGATGCTGTCCATGGCGAACTCCCGAAAACATGCGCAGGGACATCGCAGCAATCGTGCCAAGTCCAGCAGGCCCGTACGACAAGGCCTTGCCGGCGTTCGCACGCGGCAGCCGCTTCATCGGTGTTACATCCGCGTGGGAAAATCGTTGCCTGAACGTGCGCGGGGACAGGCGGTGCGCCCCGCAGCGTCAACGGTGGCGGGCCTGTATCAACGCTGTTACACCCCCCTGATACACCGCGTTACGGTGCGTGGTCAGCGAGGAGAGAAGGAGCATCCATCAGATTCGGGCGGCAGGCGGTGTCCGCCCCACACAGACAGGGCCGGCAGATGCCGGCCCTGTGCGACGTGCCCATCCGCACGGTGTGCGATCAGGACGGGCGTTCTTCGCCCTCGTCCACACCCAGGTTGGTCGACGGGTTGTCGTAGACCGCACGATCCAGCAACCCGGTTTCCTTGGCCACCAGGACCGGCACCAGCATCTGCCCGGTCACGTTCGTCATCGTCCGCATCATGTCCAGGATGCGATCGATCGCGTAGAGGTAGCCGATCGTCTCCAGCGGCAGGTTCGCCGCGCTCAGCACCACCGTCGCCATCACGACCGCCGTGCCCGGCACGCCCGCGGTCCCGAAGCTGCCCAGCACCGAGGCGATCAACACCACGATGTACTGCTCCGGCGTCAGCGGCACGCCCGTGTACTGGGCGATGAACACCGCGCACAGCGCCGGATAGATCGCCCCGCAGCCGTCCATCTTGATGCTCGCGCCCAGCGGCACCGCGAACGAGGCGTAGTCCTTGTTGACGCCCAGGTTGTGCGTGATCGAGCGCATCGCCGCCGGCATCGCCGCGAAACTGGACGAACTCACGAACGCCACCTGCATGCCCGGTGCAGCCCCCCGGAAGAACTTCAGCGGATTCAGACCGTGTGCCAGCAGCAGGCTCCCGTAGACCACCACGATGTGCAGCGCACAGGCCACGTACAGCGCCAGGACGAAATTGCCCAGCGGCAGCAGTTTCTCGAACCCGTAGCTGCCGACGAGCCCGGCGATCAGGCCGAACGTTCCCAGCGGCGTGATCTCCAGCACGAAGCGCGTCACCTGGATCATGATGTCGCTCAGCTGACCGGTCAGCTTGCGCGCCTCGGCCACCTTGTCGCCCAGCTTCACCATCGCAAAGCCGAGCAGGCCCGCGAAGAAGATCACCGGCAGGATCGACCCGCGCCCGGCAGCGAGCACCGTCTCACCGGCGGCATTCACCTTGGTGCCGATGCCGGTCAGCGCATAGAACACATTGGACGGCACCACGTCCATGAGCACCTTCACGATGCTCGGCACCTCCCGTGGCGTGTAGCCGTGGTCCATGCTCAGACTGAGGTTGCCGGTGCCCGGCTGCATCAGCGTGCCTACCGCCAGGCCGACGCACACCGCCAACGCCGCCGTGATGATGAACCACAGGAACGTCCGCCCGCCCAGCGCCGCCACCGACTTCTGCCCGTGCAGCGATGAAATGGCATTGATCACCGCGAAGAACACCAGCGGCACCGCAATCATCTTGATCAGCGTGACATACAGATCACCAAGCGGACCGAACCAGGTTTCCGCCGCCGGCCCAAGCAACCAGCCGGCCAGCGCACCCAGCACGAAGCCGCCCAGCACACGTTGCCAGAACGGAATCCGCAACCACGCAGAGACCAGCTTCATGAGCATTCCAGAGAGGATTTGACAGCTGGGCACGATAGCCCAAGCCGGCGCCCGGAACGAGGTGTGGACAGAAAATCAGCGTGTCATCGGCGTGCCTTGCGCCGTTCTGCATAATGAACGCCCGATTCACCTGTGAGATATGCCTGTCCATGTCCCGTTCCACGTCCCTGGTGGTGGCCATCGCCACCACGCTGCTGCTCGGCGCCTGTGCCACCCCCGCCTCCACCTCCCGCAACGGCCCGGCCGCCATCCAGGTCGATGTGCCGCCCGTGGCCCATCCTGCCGGTGAAACCCCGCAGTGGTGGTACCGCAGCGGGGCTGCCCGCGCGGCCGGCAACGGGGCCATGCAGGGGCGGGCCAGGAACGTGATCCTCTTCCTCGGTGATGGCATGAGCCTGACCACCGTCGCGGCCGCACGCATCTTCGAAGGCCAGCGCAACGGTAACCCGGGCGAAGAAAACCTGCTGTCGTGGGAGCGCTTCCCGGCCACCGCATTCAGCAAAACCTACAACACCGACTCGCAGACCCCCGACTCGGCCGGCACCATGACCGCCATCACCACCGGCGTGAAGACCCACATGGGTGCCATCGGCGTCAGCGCCGGCCAGCGCACCGACTGCGCCGACAGCCTGGACAAGGGACTGCTGACCTGGCTGCAGTTGGCCGACAGTGCCGGCATGGCCACCGGCGTGGTCTCCACCGCCCGCCTGACCCACGCCACCCCGGCGGCGACCTATGCCCATTCGCCCGAGCGCAACTGGGAAAACGATACCGACCTGCCCGAGGCCGCCAAGGCAGCCGGCTGCAAGGACATCGCCCAGCAGCTGCTGTCCACGTCGCGGTACGGACGCGGCCCGCTGGTGGCCCTCGGCGGCGGGCGCGGCGAATTCACCACCGTTGAAGAGCGCGACCCCGAGTACGACGACAAGGTCGGCCAGCGGCTGGACGGCCGCAGCCTGGTCACTGAATGGCAGCAGGCGCATCCGCAGGGCGCCTATGTCTGGAACGCCCAACAGCTGCAGGCCGCCGCCAACGCACCGGCAATCCTTGGCCTGTTCGAACCGGACCACATGCGCTATGAGATCGAGCGCAAGGACGACCCGGCCGGCGAACCGAGCCTGGCCGAGCTGACCCGGGCCGCCATCGCCAACCTGTCCCGCCACCAGGAAGGCTACGTGCTGATGGTCGAAGGCGCGCGTATCGACCACGCCAACCACAGCGGCAACGCCTACCGTGCCCTGAGCGACACCGTGGCCCTCTCCGATGCCGTGCGCGCCGCCGTCGACGCGACGTCCGACCAGGACACCCTGATCATCGTCACCGCCGACCACTCGCACACGCTGAACTTCGTCGGCTACCCGGCGCGCGGCAATCCGATCCTCGGCAAGGTCAAGGACAAGGGCGGCGAAGATGGTTCCGGTGCGCTCGACGTCGCCCGCGACGGCCTCGGCCTGCCTTACACAACGCTGAGCTATGCCAATGGTCCCGGCTACACCGGCGCCACCAACCAGCAGCCGGCCGGCCCCAAGACCTACCCGCACAACCCCAGCAGCTTCGAGGCGGCCAGCGGCCGGCCGGACCTGTCCCATGTGGATACCGAACACCCCGACTACATGCAGGAAGCACTGGTTCCGACCAAGAGCGAAACCCACGGCGGCGAAGACGTCGGCATCTGGGCGCGCGGCCCCGGCAGCAAGGCCATCCGCGGCACGATGGAGCAGAACGCCATCTATCACATGATCGTCCAGGCCACCCCGCGCCTGCGCGAGCGGCTGTGTGCGGCCGGCACCTGCGATGCCAAGGGCGTACCGGTGAACCTGCCGACGCCAGCGGCCTTCGAGCGCAAGGCCGGGGCGCCCTGATGACGGGCACCCCGCATCCGGCACGCCGCAGGCGCCACGCGCGGCGCCTGCGGCTGCGGCTGCCCGCCAGCCTGCTCGCCAGCCTGCTCGCATGCGTTGCAGCGCATGCCCAGGCGCCGGAGTGCAAGGTACTCACCCAGGAACACGGGCTGTGGATGCTGCCCGGCTGCACCCTGGAGGCAGGCAGCCCCCGCATCGAGGAACAGACGCTGGCCCAGCTCGATTACGACGACGACGGACTGGCGGTCGTGTGGGCCGGCGACAGCTTCCATTACGTCAACCGGCAGGGCCGCACCCAGGCGGTCATCACGTGGGACAACGGTCCGGACCCGCTCGCTGAAGGCCTGATGCGCGGTCGCGTCGGCGCACGCATCGGCTACTTCGATGCCCGCCTGGGGCAGGCCTTCCCGGCCACCTTCGACTTCGGCTGGCCGTTCACCGACGGCATCGCGCAGGTCTGCAACGGCTGCCGCCGCGGCCCGGCCGACGCCCAGGGCCACATCCCGATGGAGGGCGGGGAGTGGTTCCACATCGACCGCCAGGGACGCCGCGTTCCCGCTCCCGCCACGCCATGACGGGCGCACATGGCGGCGATGACCGCCAGACCCGATACTGCCGGCCTGCCTGAGCCATGCCGGACCCGATGCCGATCGACCTGCCCGTTTCTCCCGACACCCCCACTCCGGTGCTGGTCGGCTTCAGTGGAGGGCTGGATTCGACCGTCCTGCTGCACTGGCTGGCGGCGATGCCCGCACAGCGCGCGGCCGGGCTGCGCGCGCTGCACGTCCACCACGGCCTGCAGGCCGCCGCCGATGGCTGGGTCGACCACTGCCGGGCCATCTGCGCCGATTGGGAGATTCCGCTGCAGGTGATCCATGTCGATGTGGCGCGCGACAGCGGCCAGGGATTGGAAGCGGCCGCCCGCAACGCACGCCGCGACGCCTTCGCCCATGCCCTGCGCCCCGGCGAGCGCCTGGCGCTGGCCCACCATCGCGACGACCAGGCCGAGACTTTCCTGCTGCGTGCGCTGCGCGGCTCGGGCGTGGATGGGCTGGCGGCGATCCAGGCCCATGCCGGGTTCGCTGCCGGTTCGGTCTGGCGCCCGCTGCTGCAGGTGCCGCGCAGCGCCCTGCTCGACCACGCCCGCACGCACGGCCTGCACTGGATCGACGACCCCAGCAATGCGCGCGACGATGCCGACCGCAATTTCCTGCGCCTGCACGTGATGCCGCTGCTGCAGCAACGCTGGCCACAGGCCGATGCCGCGTTCGCGCGCAGCGCCGCACTGTGCGCGCAGTCGCAGCGGTTGCTGGACAGCACCGATCGCGACGCGCTGCGACGTTGCCTGATCGCCCCGGGGGTGATGTCCATCACCCCGCTGCAACGGCTGCCTGCCGAGCGCCGGGCGCGCCTGCTGCGGCGCTGGGTGCGCAACAGCGGGTTGCCGCCGCTGCCGGCCGCAGGCGTGGACGCGATCGAGCAGGACCTGCTGCCTGCCGCACCGGACGCCGATGCGCAGTTCGCCTGGCAGGGCGCACGCATCCGTCGCTGGCGCGGTGAGCTGCACCTGCTCTCCGTTACCCTGGCCCTGCCCCCGCACTGGAGCGTGCACTGGGACGGGCGGGCAGTGCTGGCGCTGCCCGACGGTGGCCAATTGGCGCTGCTCGGCGCCGCACGCCTGCCCACGCCGGTCCAGGTCCGTGCGCGGCGGGGTGGCGAACGCATCCAGTTGCCCGGCCGCACCCATTCACACGCGCTCAAAGACCTGCTGCAGCAGCGTGGACTGCCACCGTGGCAGCGCCGCCAGCTGCCGCTGCTGTTCCAGGACGACACGCTGGTTGCCGCTGGCGACCGGGTGATCGCCGCAACGCTGCAGCAGTGGCTGGATGAACACCACGCCCACCTGCAGTGGACGCCGGGCAGCGCGTGAATTGACCCCACCGGGCGCGCGCATCACACTTGCGGCATGCCCAAGAAGTCCCCCAACGAAACCTCCCCGGTCGCCCACTTCGAGCAGTCGCTGGAAGAACTCGAGCACCTGGTGGAGAAGATGGAAACCGGCGAGATGAGCCTGGAACAGTCGCTCAGCGCCTACGAACGTGGTGTGGGCCTGTACCGCCAGTGCCAGCAGGCGCTGGAACAGGCCGAACTGCGCGTGCGCCTGCTCCGCGATCCGGCCCAGCCGGACGCGGCCGACAGCTTCGATCCGCCCGGCCATGACGGTTGAGTCCACGTTCGCGCGATGGCGCGACCGCATTGAAAGCCAGCTCGACGCCAGCCTGCCTTCTCCGGAATCCTCGCCGCAGCGCCTGCACCAGGCGATGCGTTACGCCGTGCTCGGCGGTGGCAAGCGGATGCGCCCGCTGCTGGTCTACGCCAGTGGGCGGATTTTTGGCGCGGACGAACACGCGCTGGATGCGCCGGCCGCGGCGGTCGAGCTGATCCACGCCTATTCGCTGGTCCATGACGACCTGCCGGCGATGGATGACGACGCGCTGCGCCGCGGTCGCCCCACCACGCACATCGCCTTCGACGAAGCCACCGCGATCCTGGCCGGCGATGCGCTGCAGACCCGTGCCTTCGGGCTGCTTGCCGATGCCGCACTGCCGGCGCTGCTGCGCGTGCACTGCCTGCAGGCGCTGACCCATGCATCCGGCGCCGCAGGCATGTGCGGCGGCCAGGCACTCGACATCGACGCCACCGGCCATGCACAGCCGCTGGAGGCGCTGCAGCGCATGCATGCACTGAAGACCGGCGCGCTGATCCGCGCGGCCGTGCGGATGGGCGCGCTGTGCGGCGATGCACCGCAGACCGACCTGCTGCAGCTCGACGATTTCGCCAACGCGCTCGGCCTGGCGTTCCAGGTGCGCGACGATATCCTCGATGTCGAAGCCAGCTCTGAGCAGCTCGGCAAGACCGCCGGCAAGGACCAGGCACAGGAAAAATCGACGTTCCCCGCGCTGCTCGGCATGGAGGGTGCCAAGGCCGAACTGGCTGCACTCAGCGCGCGCATGCACGACAGCCTGGCCGGCTACGACGACCGCGCCGATGCATTGCGTGCCCTGGGACGGCTGGCGGTCGAGCGCAATCATTGATGTGAAGCCCGGCGATGCCTGGCCTTTCGTTACCGGGAAGAACACAAAAAAAAAACGCCCGGCAGTGCCGGGCGTTTTCCTTGGGACCGCCGCGCGTGCAGCGGGCCGCTTACTTCACCAGACGCAACGCGAACGGGTAGCGGTAGGCTTCGCCGTTGTTCGCCTTCACGGCTGCGATGATGCAGAAGACCAGATTCAGGATGCCGACCAGCGGCGCCAGCAGGCCGCCGATGATCACGATCATCAGCACGAAGCAGATCAGCATCGCGATGGTGATGGTGATCTGGAAATTCAGCGCTTCCTTGGCCTGGTCGTTGACGAATGCCTTGCTGCTGTCGTCCTTGTTGACCAGCCAGATGATCAGCGGGCCGATGAACCAGGTGAAGATGCCCAGCAGGTGCGCGGCCAGCGCCATCGTGCGCTGGTCGCTCGGCACCGGATCGGTGTGGGCCGGCGGCGGCGGCGGGGCGGTGACGTTGTCGAATTCGCTCACGTAAAGCTCCTTGTGCGGTAAGTGGGTAGTGCGCGGCAGGCTCCCCGCCTGCCAGGGCAGCTTGAATAGAATACGTCAATCATTACCGGCAACGGTCATCCGCCCGATCAGAATCGACCCCACGTGAACATGGGAGCGGCGGTCGATATCGGTGCCTACCGCTTCGATGCTCGCAAACATGTCCTTCAGGTTGCCGGCGATGGTGATCCCGTCCACCGGATAGGTGATCTCGCCGTTTTCAACGCGGAACCCGCCTGCACCGCGCGAGTAGTCGCCGGTGACGCCATTGACCCCCTGCCCCATCAGTTCGGTGACCAGCAGCCCCTCGCCCATCTGCCGCGCGATGGCAGTCAGGTCGCCCGCATTGGCGGTGACCTTGAGGTTGTGCACGCCGCCGGCATTGGCCGTGGTCGGCAGGCCCAGCTTGCGCGCCGAGTAACTGCCCAGCACGTAGCGCTGCAGGATCCCGTCGCTGACCAGCGCCGAGTCGCGGGTCGCCACCCCGTCGCCGTCGAACGCCGACGAACGCAGGCCACGGCGCAGCAGCGGCAGTTCCTCGATGCCGAACCAGTCCGGGAACAGGCGGGTGCCTGCGCTGTCGAGCAGGAAGCTGGCACGGCGGTAGAGCGCACCGCCGGAGACCGCACCCAGCAGGTGGCCGATCAGCGAGCGTGCCACCTCCGGTGCGTACAGCACCGGCATCTGCGCGGTCGCCATCGAGCGCGGCTGCAGCCGGGCCACGGTCCGCTGCGCGGCCTGGCGGCCGATCGCCGCCGCCGATTCGAGGTCCTCCCGGGCCAACGCACTGCTGTACCAGCCATCGCGCTGCATGCCGTCGCCGTGGCCGGCGATCAGCGCGCAGCCGATCGAATGGTGGCTGCTGCGCTCGCGGCCGATGAACCCGTGCGAGTTGGCGTACACCGACAGACTGGTCGCGGTGGCCGCCGAGGCGCCATCGGAATTGCTGATGCGCGGGTCGGCTTCGCGCCCGGCCGCTTCACAGGCCAGGGCCAGGTCCAGCGCCTCGTCGGCCCCCAGCGCCCACGGATGCCAGCCGTCCAGGTCGGGGAACGTGCGGGCCATCAGGGCCGCGTCGGCCAGCCCGGCCGCCGCGTCGTCCTCGGTGTGCCGGGCGATCGCGCAGGCCTGGGCCACGGTGGACTCCAGGCTGGCGTCCTGCAGGTCGGCGGTGCTGGCGCTGCCCTTGCGCTGGCCAAAGTAGACGGTCACCGCGATGCCGCGATCGCGGGTGGATTCCACCGTCTCGACCTCGCCCAGGCGCACGTTCACATCCAGCCCGCGTTCCTCGCTGCAGCTGACTTCGGCCTGGCTGGCGCCCAGGGCCCTGGCCCGCTCCAGCAGGCGCTGGGAGATGTCGGCCAGCTGCTCCAGGCGCTGCAGGCTGTCGTCGGCCGGGGAGACTTCAGGGGAGATCACGTTCAATGCTTTATCCTGTACGGGTGAGTGCCTGGCGCGACGCCGGGCACAGTTCTGGATGTGGAAATAAGACGATGCGCGGACGCGACGAAGAAACCGGTGAATTCCTTGATATCAGCCGCAGCCAGAACCGGCGCGACGCGCTGGATGTCCTGGCTCTGGGCGAAAAGCTGGTCTCGCTGACCCCGGCCCAGCTGGCCCGCGTGCCGGTGCCGGAAGACCTGCTGCCGCACATCGCCGAGGCCAAGCGCATCACCGCGCACATCGCCCACAAGCGCCAGCTGGCGTTTCTGGCCAAGCACATGCGCCGCGAGGACGACGCCGTGCTGGATGCGATCCGCGACGCGCTGGACGCCAACAGCGAGACCTCGCGCCGTGAAGTGGCCACCATGCACCGCGTGGAGGACTGGCGCGAGCGCCTGATGAAGGACGGCGACAAGGCGCTGGGCCTGCTGCTGGCCGAGTACCCGCACGCCGACCGCCAGCAGCTGCGCACGCTGGTGCGCAACGCCCAGGCCGACCGGGCCAAGAACAAGCCGCCGCGGGCCTACCGCGAGATCTACCAGGTGCTGCGCGGGCTGATGCTGCCCGCCGCGCTGGGCCTGGAAGACCTGAACGCGGCGGACGCCGCGGCCGACGCGGACGCGGACGGCGACACCGACGGCGACGATCGCGCCGACGACTGAGTCCACGCGCCCACGCGGCGGCGCCAGCAATGTGCTGGCCCGCGCGCGGTGTGGCGACAGGGACAGGCGCATCCGGCGGCTCAGGCCTGGGTGCCGCCCACGGTGATGCCATCGATCAGCAGCGACGGCTGGCCCACACCCACCGGCACGCTCTGGCCATCCTTGCCGCAGATGCCCACGCCCTCGTCCAGGGCCAGATCGTTGCCGATCATGCGCACCTTCTGCATCGTCTCCGGGCCATTGCCGATCAGGGTCGCGCCCTTCACCGGCGCGGTGATCCGCCCGTCTTCGATCAGGTAGGCCTCGGTGGCCGAGAACACGTACTTGCCGCTGGTGATGTCGACCTGGCCGCCACCGAAGTTGACCGCGTACAACCCCTTCCTGACGGACCGGATCATCTCCTCCGGATCGTGCTGCCCGGCGCGCATGTAGGTATTGGTCATGCGCGGCATGGTCATGTGCGCGAACGATTCGCGGCGGCCGTTGCCGGTCGGCGCCACGCCCATCAGGCGGGCATTGAGCGAATCCTGCATGTAACCGACGAGGATGCCGTCCTCGATCAGCGTGGTGCACTGGGTCGGGTGGCCTTCGTCGTCAATGTTCAGCGAGCCGCGGCGCCCGTCCAGGGTGCCGTCGTCAACGATGGTCACGCCCGGCGCGGCCACGCGCTCGCCGACACGCCCGGCGTAGACGCTGGTGCCCTTGCGGTTGAAATCGCCTTCCAGACCGTGGCCGACCGCCTCGTGCAGCAGCACCCCGGGCCAGCCCGGGCCGAGCACCACGGTCATCACCCCGGCCGGCGCGGGGATCGCCTCCAGGTTGACCAGCGCCTGGCGCAGCGCTTCGCGGGCGAAGGCTTCCGGGCGCCCGTCGGCGAACAGATCGGCATAGCTGTAGCGGCCGCCGCCGCCGGCATAGCCGGATTCGCGCCGGCCGTGCTGTTCCACGATCACCTGCACGTTCAGGCGCACCAGCGGCCGGATATCGGCGGCCAGCACGCCGTCGCTGCGCGCGATCAGCACGGTATCCACGCCGCCGGACAGGCTCACCATCACCTGCTGCACGCGGGGGTCTGCCGCGCGCAGGTACTGGTCCAGGCGCTTGAGCATCTCGACCTTGGCCTCGTTGCCCATGCCGTCGATCGGGTCCAGCGCCGGGTACAGGGCGCGACCGGTGCCCCGCACCAGCGATCGCGCCGACTGCGCCCCGCCCTCGCGGGAAATGGCACGTGCGGACTGTGCCGCGGCGAGCAGCGCATCGCGATGGATGTCGTCGGAATAGGCAAAACCGGTCTTCTCACCGGCGATGGCGCGTACGCCCACGCCCTGCTCGATCGAATGGGCACCGTCCTTGACGATGCCGTCTTCCACGCTCCAGCTTTCGCGCCGGGCGTGCTGGAAGTACAGGTCGCCAAAGTCGATCCCCGGCCCCAGCAGGGTGCCGAAGGTGCGTTCCAGGCCATTGGCGTCCAGCCCGGCGGGCAGGAGCAGTCGGTCGTGGGCCAGCGAGAGTGCGTTGTCGGTCATGTCATCTATCTGAGGGCGCCGGTCGCCATCGCAACCCGGGCGCGGGAAAAGGGTCAGCGCGGGGTCGGGCGGGCAGGGGCCGGGGCCGGCTTGGGCGCATCGTCGCGGTCGATCACTTCGACCTTGGGTTCGGCCCAGGGGCCGGTCACACGATAGGTTTTGGCGCCGATTTCGCCCAGCGGCTTGGACAGCACCGCGTTGGCGGCGGCGCCCACGGCGGCGCCGACCGGGCCACCGGCGACCGCGCCGACCACGGTCAGCAGGTTGCCGGCACGCGGATTCACGTCGATCGTCTGGTCGAACTGCTGGCGGCGCAGGTCCGTCTGGCCGCGGATGCTGATGTTGGCCGCCGGCCCTTCGATCAGCACCTTGTCGGTGGTGGCCATGCCGCCGGCGAATGCCAGCGTGCCTTCGACCTGGTTGAAGGCGAATCCCTTGGAGAAGAAGTCGCGGAAATCGAACATCAACCGGCGCGGCAGCTGTGTCACGCTGAGCAGGCCCAGTACGCGTCCGGCGCCGGGCTCCAGCTCCAGCAGCTGACCATTGCGGGCATGCACGTCCAGGCGCCCTTCCAGCGCGCCCAGCTGGAAGTCCGACGGACCGCCCGGCCAGCCGGCCTGCAGCTGCAGCTGGCCCTGGCCACCGCGCAGCTGGCCGCCGTAATCCAGGTTCTTCATCAAGCCCCCCAGATCCTCGCTCTTCACGTCCACCGTGAGCTGGGTACGGGCGGCCGCGCCCATGCCCATCCAGCGCCCACGGACATCGATGGCCTGCTTGGGCGAGCGGAACTGCAGCTGATCCACGCTCAGGCCATTGGCCATCGGGCGGGTCCGCAGCACCGCCTTGCCCAGCGTGGCCTTGCCGAACTGCAGGTCGTCGATGTCCAGCGACAGCGGCGGAATCCTGGCCGGGTCGGTGTCGTTGGCGCTGGCCTGCACCCGTGCCGCCAGCAGCGCGTCGCTGGGCAGCACGATCGGCGCGCCATCGCCCGGCGCCTTGACCGGCGTCGGCAGCGACTGCCAATGCACGCGGCTGAGCGTGCCGGAGATGGTGCCGCCATCGGCATTGGGGACATCCAGGCGGCCGGCCAGCGAGGGCCCGTCCAGGCGCACGTCCACGCTGTTGCCGGTGGGGCGCAGCTGCAGACGGGTCTGCTGGAACACGCCACCGGCCAGCAGCAGCTGGCCGACCTGCACATCCACATGCCGCAGCGGCATCGGGTCCTTGCCGTCGTCGCCGCCCGGCGAGCGCGCCAGGCCGATCCACTCCAGCGCATCCAGCGAGCCGCTGCGGCCATTGACCACCAGGCCGCTGGCCGGCGGCTCGCGATCGACCTGGCCACTGCCGAGGGTGACCTGCACGCCGGTCTGGTTGTTGTGCATGCGCGCGGCCAGGGCCAGGCGCTGGCCGAACGCCACATCCACCCGGCCACTGCCCATCGGCAACTGCGCTGCCACCGAGGTGGCCAGCGGCACGTCGGCCGGCTTGTCCAGCGGCGCCGGCAGCTCCAGGCGCGTGCCGACCAGGTCCGAATGCAGACGAAGCTCGGTCGGTGCCGGCGTTCTGCTGCCGGCGGCGACCTTGGGCAGGGTCACGCCGATGGTCCAGCGCGACGTTCCGTGGATATAGGGCTTGAGCCAGTTCAGCTCCGGCGCGCGGTCGAGCAGGCCGCCGGCGTCGAGCGAGGCGGTCAGTTCGGATTCGAAGGCTTTCTGGGGGTCCTGCACATAATCGCCGGCGCGCAGGCTGAGTACGCCGTCCTGGCCGAGGTGGCGCACCGACAGCAGGTTGGCGTCGAAGCCGCCGCGCCCGTAGCGCGCCTGCCCGCGCATGGCATCGAAGGCCAGCTCGAAGCGCTTGTCCGACAGACTGGCACCGTCCAGCTCGACGGTGCCCTGCAGGTGCCCACCGGGGTCGCCGTGGTGCAGCGGCTGCAGCAGGTCGAAGGTGACCGCGGCCGGTCCCTTGGCGGTGAGGTTGTCCAGGGTGTCGCCGTAAGTGGCCTGCAGCGGGCTGCGGCGCAGCATGGCCAGCAGCGCGCCGGCATCACTGCGGGTGGTCGCCTTTACGTACAGGCCGGTCTGGCCGAAATCGGCAATGCCGGCATCGAAGTGGTTCACCGCCACCCCGGCCAGGTCGCCACTGCCGTGCAGCTCGAAGCCGGGGCCGATGAAGGCGATGCCGGCGTTGACCTTGTCCATCGTCGGCCAGTCGTGCTGGAAACGGATGCTGCCGTTGTCGATGTGGCCGGTCGCCTCGAACCGTCCGTTGTTGTGGTCGAACGGCCAGTCCTCCAGGTCGCCGGTGACCAGCCCCACGCCGCCGCGTACCTGCCCGGACACCAGCGCGGCGTCGAGCCAGTCAGTGGCGCCCTTGCTCATCCTGGAATGGATCCAGAAGCGCTTGGCGGTGGTCATCGGCACGTCATCGATCTTCGCCGCCAACTGCAGCCACGGGCGCGTGCCATCGCCCTGGAACCACACCCCACCGCGCACATCGGCGGCATAGTCGGTGCCCTGCACGCGCAGTGCCGGAGTGCCGATCCGCCAGCCGCCGGCCTCGTCGCGCCAGGCGACCATGCGTCCGGCCAGACGCACGTCATGGCGCTGGCCGAAACCGGTCGGCCAGTCGAAATGCATCACCCGTGACGGCACCAGGTCCAGCGCGAACCCATCGGCGTCACCGGTAACGTGGCCGCCCACGCCGCTCAGGCCCGGGGAATGCCCGGCCGGCGCGAAGCGGATCTCATCCAGTTCACCCTCGATCGACAGCCGACCGCCCTGCTCCCCGGCCACCCGCACACGGCTCATCCGCACCTGCGGCGCGGCGGCGTGCAGCCAGCCGCGCAGACCCGGGTCGATGCGGTCGCTCAGCGCCAGGCCACGCAGCAGTGCGGTGGCATCGAGGTTGTCGCCGGACAGCGCGAACTGCTGGCCGCCGGCGATCAGCAGGCCATCCAGCTGCTGGGTCCGGCCTTCCATGCCGATCCGCAACCGCGGCGCATCCGCCCGCCAGCCCCCCTTCACCCAGCGCCAGCGGGCGCGCAGCTGCAGGGTATCCAGGGCCAGCTGCGGGCGGGTACCGTCGGCCAGCGGTGCGCCGCGCAGGCGCACGCCCTGCAGGTCGGCATCGGAGGTCACCATCACTACTTTGTTGTCGCGCAGGTCCACCCAGGCATTGAACTCACCGGTGCCCTGCTGCAGCGACACGCCACCCGCCTTGAGCAGACCGGACCAGGCGCGGAAATCCGCAGGATCAGCCGCCAGCCAGGCCTGCCCGTCGCCGTGGTGGCGGTCGAAATCCACCACGGCGGTCAGCGGCTGCGCGGCCGGGTCGGCCCAGGCGCGGGCGCCCACCCGCAGCCGCTGGCCGTTCACGCGCAGGCGCAGGTCGATGCGTGGCAGTTCGGCCTGCAGGCCGATCGACGGCGCATCCACGCTCAACCGGCCGCCGATCACCTGCAGTTCGCCGAGGCGTCGCAACGTGTCCAGTGGATCGCCGCCGCCAGCCTGCGGCAGGCCGCGCACCGACCAGCGCCCGTCGGCGGCACGCTGCAGCACCAGCGCCACGCCGCGCAGGCGCAGCTCGGTCAACGAGTGGCCCGGCAGCAGGCCGGCATACATCGACACCAGCACCTCGGCTTCGCCGATGCGCAGCCCCTCGCCGGCCCCGATGCGCAGGCCCTTGAGCTGCAGCAGCGGGCCGCGCCGGGTCCAGGCGGTGTCCAGCCCATCGAACCGGACCGGCTGACCGGCGCGCGCGCTCAGCCAGGCCGCCACTTTGTCCGGGTGCCGCTCGGCCAGGGGCAGCAGCTGACTGACGGTGCCCACCAGCACCGCCACGCAGACCAATACGATCGCCACGGCATACACAGCATGGCGGCGAATCCTTCGCAGTCGCAGTCGAAGCGGCGTACTCATCGCAACGCGTGGACGCCCGCGCCGCGCGGCGCAGGCGGATGACGGTCAGAGCAGCACGACATCGAACTGCTCCTGCAGATACTGCTCGTCGGCCTGGAAGCGGATCGACTTGCCCAGGAATTCCTCCAGCTCTGCCACCGCCGAGGATTCCTCGTCAGTGATGCGCGCCACGACCTTGGTCGAGGCGATCACCAGCAGCCGCGCGGCATCGAACTGGCGCACGGCCCGGGTGATCTCGCGGAAGATCTCGTAGGTGACCGTTTCGGCGGTCTTGATCGAGCCGCGGCCGCTGCATTCCGGGCAGGGCTCGGACAGCTGCCGCTCCAGACTTTCCACGGTGCGCTTGCGGGTCATCTCCACCAGGCCCAGTGGCGAGAACTCGTACACGGTGGTTTTGGCATGGTCGCGGGCCAGTGCCTTCTCCAGGGTGCGGAGCACCTGGCGGCGGTGCTCGGCATCGTCCATGTCGATGAAGTCGATGATGATGATGCCGCCCAGGTTGCGCAGCCGCAGCTGGCGCGCCACGGCCTGTGCCGCCTCCAGGTTGGTGCGGAACACCGTCTCCTCGAGGTTGCGCTGGCCCAGGAACGAACCGGTGTTCACATCGATGGTGGTCATCGCCTCGGTCTGGTCGATCACCAGATACCCGCCCGACTTGAGCGGCACCTGCTTGTCGAGCGCGCGACCGATCTCGTCCTCGACCCCGAACATGTCGAAGATCGGCCGGTCGCCGCTGTACAGCTCCAGCTTCTCGGCCAGCACCGGCATGTACTTGGCCACGAAGGCCTGCAGCTGGGCGAAGGTCTCCTTGGAGTCCACCTTGACCTTGTCCACGTCCTTGCGGATCAGGTCGCGCACCGAGCGCAGCGGCAGGCTCAGGTCTTCGTAGATCACGCTGCAGGGCGCGGCATCGCGGCCGCGCCGCTCGACCACGTTCCACACCCGCGACAGATAGGCCACGTCCTCGGCGATGGCTTCAGCGGGCTGGCCCTCGGCGTTGGTGCGCACGATGTAGCCGTAGCCGCCGTGCTGGGCCGACAGCTCGGTCACCAGGCTCTTCAGACGGGCCCGTTCGGCCTCGTCCTCGATCCGGGCCGAGACCCCGACCACCTTGGACTGCGGCAGCAGCACCATGTAGCGCGAGGGAATGCTGATCTGGGTGGTCAGGCGCGCCCCCTTGGTGCCGATCGGGTCCTTGACCACCTGCACCACGATGTCCTGGCCGTCACGCAGCAGTTCCACGATCGGCACCGACGACGGCGGCGGCAGCGTGGTGCCTTCGGTATCGGCGCTGGCCACCGGGGCGGGCCGGATCACATCGTTGGCGTGCAGGAACGCGGCGCGCTCCAGCCCGACCTCGACGAACGCCGCCTGCATGCCCGGCATCACCCGCTGCACCTTGCCCTTGTAGATGTTGCCGACCACGCCACGACGCCAGCCGCGCTCGATGTGCAGTTCCTGCAGCATGCCGTTCTCGATGACGGCGACGCGCGTTTCGCGCGGGGTGACATTGACCAGGATTTCTTCAGACATGGACGACACCCTCCGTTGGCGTGGTGGAAGCAGCGGGCGGAACGCCAAACGCCTGCAGCAACTGCTCGGTCTGTTGCAGGGGCAATCCCATCACACCCGAATAGCTTCCCGCCAGATGGCGGATGTATCGTTCGGCGCCGCCCTGGATGGCATAGGCGCCGGCCTTGCCCATCGGCTCGCCGCTGGCCACATAGGCTGCGATCGCGTCGTCGCCGATGTCGATGAAACTCACCTCCGACACCACCAGGACACTGTCGTGGCGCCCGGCCGCGGCCAGCGCCACCGCGGTCATCACCTGATGGGTACGCCCGGACAGGGCGCGCAGCATCGCGCGGGCATCGACGGCATCGGCCGGCTTGCCGAACACGCGGCCGTCGAGCACCACCTCGGTATCCGAGCCAAGCACCACGGCCTGCGCGTCGTCGGCGACCAGCGCCAGACCCGCGCGCGCCTTGTCGGCCGCCACGCGCTGCACGTAGTCGGTGGCCGATTCGGCGGGGCCGCGGATTTCAGGCACGTCCAGGTCCAGCGCGCGGAAGGGCCGGTCCAGGCGCGCGAGCAGCTGGTTGCGTCGGGGAGATCGGGAGGCAAGATAAAACATCGCGGAAGCATAACCTGTGGCTACTGTCTGAATCGCGAGCAACCGTGTCGAAACGTGATCGACCCCGGCAAAGCTCACGACACGTTCATCGCCCCGACACCAACCTCAACGCCTTCACAAGGAGATGTACATGCGCCGCCATTCGTTGTCCCCCCTGCTGCTTGCCCTGTCCCTTGCCCTGGGAACCTCGATGACCGCACACGCCCAGTCCCAGCCCGCCGTTGCCGTCGCAGCCGACGGCACCCTGCTCAATATCTCGGCCAACGCCGAGGCCCGGCGCGTGCCCGACGTGGCCACGCTCTCGGCCGGCGTGGTCACCCAGGCCGTCGATGGCAACACCGCCATGCGACAGAACGCCGAACAGATGGTCAAGGTGCTGGCGGCGATCAAGGCCGCCGGCATCGCCGAGCGCGACGTGCAGACCAGCGGCGTCAACCTCAGCCCGCAGTACCGCTATGCGGACAATGAAGCGCCGAAGATCACCGGCTACCAGGCCAGCAACACGGTCAGCCTGAAGGTCCGCGACATCGCCAAGCTCGGCAAGGTGCTCGATGCACTGGCCGCGCAGGGCGCCAACCAGATCAACGGCCCGCAGTTCGAGATCGACCAGCCCGAGCCGGTGTACGACGAGGCCCGCCTGGCCGCACTGAAGAAGGCCCAGGCCCGCGCCGAGACCTATGCCAAGTCGCTCGGCCTGCGCGTGCGCCGCATTGTCAGCATCTCTGAAAGCGGTGGCGGCAACTTCCGCCCGGTGATGATGCGTGCAGCCGCTGCGCCGATGGCCGCCGACGTCGCCACCCCTGTCTCGCCGGGCGAATCGACCGTCTCGGTCAACCTGGACGTGGTCTTCGACCTCGGTCGCTGAGCCTGCCGCCACGCGGTTCCCACGACGGCGCCCCAGGGCGCCGTCGTCCTGTCCGGCGCCGGTTCCTGAGCGCCAGTGAAACGGCTCCCCCGCGCATGGCTTCCGGGGCATGCCCTGCTCCGGTATTGCTGTCATTGCGCGGCCTCCTCTCAACCCCGCAGGCCGCGCTGGCACGTTGATGTTCCCGCACATCTGGCAAGGAGAGTGGAGCATGGTCCGTACGCAGCCCCCCGTGATGCCCCTGCAACTCGATGTTTCCCGCGTGCTCGGTTGGAGCACGGCGCTGGCCCTGCACGTGCTGGCCTTGATGCTGCTGCTGATTCCGGCCGCGTACGTGGCCGCGCCTGCCCAGCGCGACCGCCTGTCCGTGCGCTGGATGACCGCCACGCCCACCCCGCCGGTGCCGCCACCGGACATCGTGACCGTCGACCCGACGCCGCCGAAGCCCGCCCCGGCGGTCCCGACGCCACGGGTCGCGCCGCCGCAGGCCCCGCCGACCGCCAGCGCCGACGATCGCCTGGCCGTGCCGCCGCTGCCGGCCAGCGAGCCGGCCATGCCCTCGCTGGAGCCGTCCACCGCCGTCAGCGGCGGGCCGCCCGCGCGGGGCGTGCAACTGCAGTACCGCAGCGCGCCGCCACCGGCCTATCCGATCCAGGCCATTCGCGACGGTCAGCAGGGCACGGTGCTGCTGCGGGTCCGGGTGGGTACCGACGGCCGCCCCAGCGAGGTGACGATCGAGCGCAGCAGCGGCTCGCGCACCCTGGACAGCGCCGCCCGCCTGCAGGTACTGCGCCACTGGCGCTTCGTCCCGGCCATGCGTGACGGCCAGGCGGTGGTTGCCGACGGCCTGGTGCCGGTGGACTTCTCGCTGCCCCGATAAGTCCATACGGCGGGGCGCCTGGACGACGCCCCGCCCATCTCCCGACGGACGGCGTGGCGGGTTAAGCAATTTTTCACACTTACGTCACCTGCTGGAAACCTAGATTGGCGCCGTCGGCCGCCGTTCCGGTGCCGATCTTTCGCCATCGTAGGTTTTCCAGTCAGGAGAGAAGCTGTGAAACACCCGGTCCAACGGCTCGACAGCAGCCGCCGCAATACTCTGGCCCATTCCATTTCCACCTCCCTGACCGGCAGCATGCTGCTGCTGGCGGGCGCACTGGCCAGCTCTTCTGCCTTCGCCCAGGAGCAGGCCACCAACCTGGACCGGATCACGGTCACGGGTTCCAACATTCCGCGCACCAACACCGAGACCCCCTCCCCGGTGCAGGTGGTGACCCGCCAGGAAATCGACCGCACCGGCAAGACCACGGTGGCCGAGTACCTGCAGACGCTCACCGCCGACGGCGCCGGCTCCATCCCCAAGACCTTCGGCAACGGCTTTGCCGGCGGCGGCGCCGGCATCTCGCTGCGCGGCCTGGGCGCCGGCTCCACGCTGGTGCTGTTGAATGGCCGCCGCATGGCCACCTATGGCCTGGCCGATGACGGCCAGAAGGTCTTCACCGACCTGAGCACCATCCCGCTGGACGCGGTGGAGCGCATCGAAGTCCTCAAGGACGGCGCCTCGGCCATCTACGGGTCGGACGCCATCGCCGGCGTGGTCAACATCATCCTGCGCAGCGACTTCAACGGCGCCATCCTGCGCGCGTCCTACGGCCTGTCCGGCGACAGCGACGGCGATGCCAAGAAGGCCACGCTGACCGCCGGTACCGGCGACCTGGCCACCGATGGCTGGAACGCGTTCTTCAGCCTTGACGTGGGCAAGACCGACGCCATCAAGATCAGCGACCGCAAGAACCGCAAGTGGATCGGCACCGGCGACATCCGCCGCTGGGGCTACGATGCCGGCGATGCGCAGTTCCTCGGTGGCGCCTACCTCAGCGGCGGCACCGCCGGCGGCACCGGCCCGAACGGCTCGGTGTTCGACAGCACCGGCCATCTGGTCGCCCTGCCCGGCTGCGCCGGCCTGACCACCATTCCCGGCCAGACCGATGCCACCGCCCAGGCCCAGGGCTGCCTGTGGGATCCGGCGCAGCAGTTCCGCGACCTGACCCCCGAAGAGAAGTACGTCAACGTGTTCGGCCGTGCCAGCTTCGCCTTCGGCGAAGGCGGCGAGGTCTACACCGAGATCGGCTACTCCAAGAAGGAGACCGTGTTCTCCAATACGCCGTCCGGCGTGTCCGGCGGCTGGGGCTATCCCGGTGGCCCGGTCAATGCCAACAGCGGCCCGGGCGCCACGGTGCTCGGCCCCACCCACCCGGACAACCCGATTCCCGGCCAGGCCTCGCGCCTGCGCTACTCGGCCTGGGACGTGGGTCCGCGCGTCACCAACAACACCAACGAGTTCAACCGCTTCCTGGTCGGCGTCAAGGGCAACTGGGGTGAGTGGAGCTACGACACCGCCTACCTGCATTCGGGTACCGACCTGACCAACAAGCGCACCGGCTTCCTGCGTTACAGCGCGGTCCGCTGTGCGCTGGGCGACCCGAACTGCGCCGGCGGCGTGTGGCGCATCGGCGACAACGCCGGGCAGAACACGCAGGCGCTGTATGACTTCATCTCCCCGACCATCAGCGCCCGCGCCAAGTCCAGCCTGGACATGTTCGACTTCACCGTGTCGCGCAGCCTGATGGACCTCAAGGGCGGCCCGCTCGGCCTGGCCCTGGGTACCGAATGGCGTCGTACCAGCAACAGCCTGACCCCGCAGACCTACACCGACGTGGGCGACATCATCGGCCTGGGCTACTCGGCCTATGACGGCACCCAGAACGTGTACGCCGGCTACGTCGAACTGTCCGCACCGGTGCTGGAGCAGCTGGAACTGTCCGCCGCCGTCCGCTACGACAAGTACGAAAGCGGCGAAGGCAAGGCAACGCCGAAGCTGGGCGTGAAGTGGACCCCGGTCGACTGGGTGGCGCTGCGCGCCAGCTACGCCGAAGGCTTCCGTGCCCCCAACCCGGCTGAAAACGGTGACGGTGGCCTGGCCGCCTTCTCCAACGCCCGCGATCCGGCCCGCTGCGCCGCCAGCGGCAACGATCCGGCCGAGTGCGGCGCCCGTCAGGTCGCCATCATCACCCGTCCCAACCCGGGCCTGAAGCCGGAGGAGTCCAAGAGCTACTCGGTGGGCATCGTGCTGCAGCCGACCTCCACCACCTCGCTGACCGTCGATGCGTGGGAAATCAAGCGCACCAACGAAATCGCCCAGGGCAGCACCGCCGACGCGATCGCCGCCGGCAACGTTCTGCGCGACAGCAACAACCTCAACGGGGTGCCGAACACCGGTACGATCCTGGCCGTCAACACCGCCTACGTGAACGCCAACTCGTCGCGTGTGCGTGGTATCGACACCGACATCCGCCAGACCTTCGACCTCGGTCCGGGCCAGCTCGAGCTGGACATGCAGTGGAGCCACGTGCTCAAGTTCGAGCGCACCGAAGGCAGCAGCACGGTCGATTACGTGGGCACCCACGGCAACTGCGATGTGACCAACTGCATCGGCACGCCGCAGGACCGCATCAACTTCGGCACCACCTGGAAGCAGGGCAACTTGAGCGTGAGCGGCGTCGCCAACTACATCTCCAGCCTGGACAACAAGGATGCCCGCGGCGGTTCGTACCTGGCCTTCTACGAAGACGGTACGCCGGTCGAGAAGATCTCCTCGTTCACCACCTTCGACCTGTCCGGTCGCTGGAACGTGACCGAAGCGTTCGAACTCAACGCCTCGGTGCAGAACGTGTTCGACAGGATCGCTCCGCTGGATCCGAGCACCTACGGCGCGGTCAACTACAACCCGCTGCACTTCAGCGGCGCGGTTGGCCGTTACTTCACCGTCGGCGCCAAGTACACCTTCAACTGATCCACCGCACGTAGCGAGCAGAAAGCCCGGGCATTGCCCGGGCTTTTTGTTGGCGCCCGCGCAGAGCCGGGTCCTACCCGGCTGCTCTGCGCGCATCCGCCACCACGATCAGTGCCGCGCTGCACGGAGCCAGCCGACCCGCGGTCGGCGCTACCAGCGATGCAAAAAAAAACCTCGCATCGCTGCGAGGCTTTTCAAAACTTGGCGCCCGAAGTTGGACTCGAACCAACGACCCCCTGATTAACAGTCAAGTGCTCTAACCGGCTGAGCTATTCGGGCGGGGTGCGCATTGTAACCAGTTTTTCGCAGGATGTAACCCGTTTTTCCGCAATTCGCTCGCGCTCGATGTCACGCCCGATGATACGGGTGGTTGGCCAGCATCGCCGCGGCGCGGTACAGCTGCTCGGCCACCACCAGGCGCACCAGCATGTGCGGCAGCGTCAGCGGCCCGATCGACCAGGTTTCATCTGCCAGCGCGGACACCTCCGGCGAGTGGCCTTCCGGCCCGCCGATCAGGAACGCCATGTCCCTGCCCTGTCCGCGCCAGTGCTCAAGACGCTGTGCCAGCTGCTCGGAGCTGAGCTGGCGGCCCGGCACGTCCAATGCCACCACATAGGCATTCTTCGGCAGGGCCGCGATCACCCGCTTGCCCTCGTCCTCCGTTGCACGGCGCGCGTCGCGGCCCTTGCCACGCAATCCTGGCTCGATCTCCACCAGCTCGAACGGCAGCCAGTGCGACAGCCGTTTCTGGTACTCGGCAAAGCCCTGCGCGACCCAGGCGGGCGCGCGTTCTCCGGTGGCGATCAACCTGGCTTTCATCTCACTGCTCCTGCTGGCGGCAGGTCTGCCGCAAAAACGACAACGGCGCCCTCGGCGCCGTTGTCCCGATCCACACCTGCGGCATCAGCGCGCGGCGTAGTCGTCTTCTTCGTCCGCGTCGTCGAGCAGGCTCGGCGGCTGGTCGCCGACCGTCCACAGGCGCTCCAGCGCATAGAACTCGCGCACGCGCGGCAGCATCACGTGGACAATCACGTCGCCCAGGTCGACCAGCACCCACTCCGCTTCGCGCTCACCTTCCACGCCCAGCGGCATCACGCCCAGCTGCTTGGCGAACTTCACCACCTCATCGGCGATCGACTTCACATGGCGGCTGGACGTGCCCGACGCGATCACCATGTAATCGGCGACGCTGGACTTGCCGATCACGTCGATCTCGACGAGATCCTTGGCCTTCAGTTCTTCGGTGGCCTTGCGCACGCACTCCAGCAACTGATCGTTGGACGGTGCGGGGCTGGGCAGTTGGACCTTGATGGTCTGGGGCTGGGGTTGGTTGCTCAAAGCGGGGAGACTCGATAAATGTGGGGCCGATTATACGGGGCGATGGGCGCCCGCGTATTCACGTCCGGGATGCGCCGTACAGGCCGCGGTCGGCGATGTACCCGGCCACCGCCGGCGGCACCAGCGCCTGCCACGGCCCTCCGGCCTGGATCTGCTCGCGCACGCGGGTGGCCGACTCGGGCCGCAGCGGGGCCTCCAGCCGCAGCACGCGGCCGCCGGGCGTTTCCAGCAGGTCCTGCTCGCGTCGGGTCCAGCGCCCCTGCAAGGCCTGCGCGAGGGCCGGCGGCAGGGCCCGGTCCAGGGCGCTGCCCTGGCGATCGGCCACAATGAAGTGGGCCAGCCCGAACAGGGCCTCCCACTGGTGCCACTGCGGCAGCCCCAGCAGGCTGTCGGCGCCCACCAGCCATGCCAGCGGCCGTTGCGGCCCCAACACCTCGCGCAGTTCGCGCAACGTGTCCACGGTGTAGGACGGCACGCCAGGCAGGCGCTCGGCGCGCACCAGTTCCTGCCGGTCCAGCAGCAGTCCCGGCTCGCCGTCGATCGCCAGGGCCAACATCGTGGCGCGATCGGCCGCCAACGCGCCCGGTACGGCCCGGTGCGGCGGATCGGCCGCCGGCAGCAGGCGAACCGCCACCTGCAGCTGGTCGCGTGCCGCCCGTGCGATGGCCAGGTGGCCCAGGTGCACCGGGTCGAACGTGCCGCCGTAATAGATGCGCAGCGGCATCGGTCAGGCGCGCGCCAGCAGGCGCACGGCGCGGGCCTCGGCCACGGCCAGCAGCAGCCGCTCCAGCGCCAGCCAGGCGTCGCCGTCGGCGCGTCCCTTGGCGATGCGGTCCACCAACCCGGCCTCGGCCACAAACCGCTCCCAGCGCTTGGGCTCGGGGTGGCGCTGCAAGGCACGCTTGAAGGGCGCCTGGCGCGACTCCCAGATGCCACGGCTCTTCATTTCCGCGGCCAGGTTGCCACCCCGCGCCTGCACCCGCGCCAGCCCGGCCGTGGCCAGCAGTTCGCGGATCACGATCGGGGTCAGCGCCGCCACGGCTTCGCCTTCGCCGCGCAGGCCGGCGAGCATGCGCAGGACCGCCGCTGGCTGCCCGGAGAAGGTGGCTTCCACCAGCCGGAACACGTCATAGCGGGCGGCATCGGCCACCAGCGACTCCATCGTCTCCACGTCCAGGGTCTGGCCCTTGGCGAGCAGCGCGAGCTTGTCGATTTCCTGCGCGGCCGCCAGCAGATTGCCTTCCACCCGCTCGGCCAGCCGCTGCACGGCCGGCGGATCGGCGCGCAGGCCGTGCTGGCGCAGGCGGCGCTCGATCCAGTCGGGCAGCTCGTGGGGTTTGATCGCCCAGGCCACGGACAGCACGCCGACGCGGCCCACCGCCTCGGCCCACTTGCCCTGGTGGGCCTTGCTCCAGTCATTGCAGGTGATCAGCAGGATCACGTCCGGCGCGGGGTTGGCACAGAACTGGCTGATCACTTCCGCGCCGTCCTTGCCCGGCTTGCCGCTGGGCAGGCGCA
The DNA here is from genome assembly GCF_049545475.1 of Stenotrophomonas sp. NPDC077461. Classification (NCBI taxonomy): domain Bacteria; kingdom Pseudomonadati; phylum Pseudomonadota; class Gammaproteobacteria; order Lysobacterales; family Lysobacteraceae; genus Stenotrophomonas; species Stenotrophomonas sp. NPDC077461. The sequence goes on along the minus strand of NZ_JBMWDO010000002.1, from coordinate 82,958 downwards.
GCTCCACCAGGCGCCTGGCACTGAACAGGCTCGGCGCATTGAACGTCGCATCGAGCTGGTTCCAGTCGAAATCGCGGCCGTCGGCGTCAAACACCTCACGTTCGCTGATGCCGTCCCGCCGCGCACGGGCGCGTACCGCATCAGCCGCCTCCAGCACACGCAGGGTTTCCGGCCCGGCAATCAGATACACCGGCAGCAGGGCCTGGCTGGCCGGCTGGCTGGCAAGCTGTTCGGGGCGCAGTTCCATGCCGGTGCCCGGTCCGTGCGGACCGGGTCAGTTGCCCTGCGGCGGATCGACCGGCTGGGCCGGCGTCGCCGCCGGTTCACCCGGCTTGGCCGACAGTCGGCCGTGTTCCATCTCGGCACGCACCACGCTGTCGATGCGGCGCAGGATCGACGCGGACATCTCCCGGCGCAGTTCATCGGCGAGGATCTCGCGCTCGGTGGTCGTACCGGTGGCGTCGGTGGGCGGCGACACGTAGTCGCGCGACAGTTCGATCACCTGCTGCGGCACCAGCACGCTGCCGTCTTCGCGGCGGAACACGAAAATCACCGCGTAGCGCAGGCTGTATTCCTGGGCGCGGCCCTGCGCGTCGATGGCGATCGGCAGGTCGCCCCAACGCTCGGACACCACCTGCAGCTGTGCCACCGGCACACCGTCGGTGCTGTCATCGACACTGTCGGCATCGGCGACCACCGCGCCGGAAGACTGCAGCCCGCGACGGAGCAGCTTGGCCAGCTCGCTGTACGGGGCAGTGGAAACCACCTTCACCGCCGCCGCATCGGCCGGCAGCATCAGCTTGTTGCGCAGATGGAAGCCACAGCCGGCAAGGGTGGTGGTCAGAACGAGGGCAAGCAGGAATCGGGTCATGGGCACAGTCTGGGGGAGCCGGGCGGGCGCGGCAACAGGCATAGAAGATGCCCGATGCCGCGTGAACGTCGGTTGAGACCGGAGGCAGGGTTCGTGACCGCCCTCAGGCGGCCACGATGTTCACGATCTTGCCGGGCACGATGATGATCTTGCGCACGGTCAGGCCGTCGAGGAACTTGGCCGCATTCGGCTCGGCCAGACCCAACGCCTCGATCTGGTCACGCGTTGCATCGGCGGCCACTTCGATGGTGCCACGCAGCTTGCCGTTGACCTGCACCGCCAACGTCACCGCATCACGCACCAGTGCACCGGCATCGACCTGCGGGAACGCCTGGTCTTCCAGCAGCGTCTCGGCGTTGCCCAGCACCTGCCACAGCGCATGGCTGGCATGCGGAGTGATCGGGTTGAGCAGCAGCACGGCCGCCTGCAGTGCTTCCTGGCGGACCGCACGGCCCTGTGCGGAAACATCATCGAACCTGGCCAGCGCGTTCATCAGTTCCATCACCGCGGCGATGGCGGTGTTGAAGCTGTGGCGGCGGCCGTAGTCGTCGCCAACCTTGCCGATGGTTTCGTGGGTCTTGCGACGCAGCGCCTTCTGCTCGGCGTTCAGCGCGGCCGCATCCAGCGCCGGTGCCTGGCCGTCGGCCGCATGCTTCTGCACCTGCGCCCACAGGCGGCGCAGGAAGCGGGCCATGCCATCCACGCCGGCTTCGTTCCATTCCAGCGACTGTTCCGGCGGGGCGGCGAACATCGAGAACAGGCGCACCGTGTCGGCGCCGTACTTGCTGACCATCGCCTGCGGGTCCACGCCGTTGTTCTTGGACTTGGACATCTTCTCGGTGCCGCCGATCTCCACCGGCAGGCCGTCGGCGATCAGCGTGGCGCCGGTGATGCGGCCGCGCTCATCGCGCTGTACGTTCACGTCGGCCGGATTGATCCAGTCCTTGTCCTTCGGATTCTCCGCGTTCCAGCGGTAGTAGGACTCGGCGATCACCATGCCCTGGCACAGCAGGTTCTGCGCCGGCTCGTTGCTGTCCACCATGCGCGCATCACGCAGCAGCTTGTGGAAGAAGCGGAAGTACATCAGGTGCAGGATCGCGTGTTCGATGCCACCGATGTACTGGTCCACCGGCAGCCAGTAGTTGCCGCGCTTGTCCACCGCATCGCGGGCGCCCGGCGAGGTGTAACGGGCGTAGTACCAGCTCGACTCCATGAAGGTGTCGAAGGTGTCGGTCTCGCGCTCGGCCGCGCCGCCGCAGTCGGGGCAGGTGGTCTTGCGCCATTCCGGATCGGCCTTGATCGGCGAACCGGTGCCGACGAAGCTGACGTCTTCAGGCAGCACCACCGGCAGCTGTTCTTCCGGCACCGGCAACGCACCGCACTTGGGGCAGTAGATCACCGGAATCGGGCACCCCCAGTAGCGCTGGCGGCTCACGCCCCAGTCGCGCAGGCGGTAGTTCACGCGGCGCTGGCCCTGGGCCTTGCGCTCGAACCGTTCGGCCAGCGCCTCGAAGGCGCCCTGGAAATCCAGGCCGTCGAACTCGTCGGAGTTGATCAGTTCGGTCTCGCGGGTCTTGTCGCCGTACCAGTCCTGCCAACGCGTCGCGTCGTAGGCGCCCTCGTCCTTGCGCGGCGACTTCAGCGCGATGACCTGGCGGATCGGCAGGTTGTACTTGTTGGCAAATTCATTGTCGCGCTGGTCATGGCCCGGTACGGCCATCACCGCGCCGGTGCCATAGCCCATCAGCACGAAATTGGCGACCCACACCGGGACCTGGGCCCCGGTGACCGGATGCACGGCGCGCAGGCCGGTATCCATGCCGCGCTTCTCCTGGGTTTCCAGTTCGGCCTCGGAGACGCCACCCTGCTTCATTTCGGCCAGCAGTGCGGCCAGCGCCGGGTTCGACTTCGCCGCGTGCTGGGCCAGCGGATGTTCGCCGGCGATCGACACAAAGGTCACGCCCATCACCGTGTCCGGGCGCGTGGTGAACACCCGCAGCGGGTCCAGCGCGCTGCCGTCCACGTCGCGCACGTCGAACTGGATTTCCAGCCCTTCGGAGCGGCCGATCCAGTTGCGCTGCATGGTCTTGACCGACTCCGGCCAGCCCGGCAGCTCATCCAGGCCGTCCAGCAGTTCCTGGGCGTAATCGGTGATGCGCAGGAACCACTGCGGAATCTCGCGCTTCTCCACCAAGGCACCGGAGCGCCAGCCTCGCCCGTCGATGACCTGTTCGTTGGCCAGCACGGTCTGGTCGATCGGGTCCCAGTTCACCACCGCGTTGCGGCGGTAGGCCAGGCCCTTGCGCATCAGACGGGTGAACATGCGCTGTTCGTGCACGTAGTACTCGGGCGTGCAGGTGGCGAATTCGCGCGACCAGTCGATCGCATAGCCCAGCGATTTGAGCTGGCTGCGCATGTGGCCGATGTTGGCGTAGGTCCACTTGGCCGGCGCCGTCTTGTTCTTGATCGCCGCGTTCTCGGCCGGCAGGCCGAACGCATCCCAGCCCATCGGCTGCAGCACGTTGTGGCCGGTCATCCGCTTGTAGCGGCTGATCACGTCACCGATCGTGTAGTTGCGCACATGGCCCATGTGCAGCGCACCGGACGGGTACGGCAGCATCGACAGACAGTAGAACTTCGGCTTGTCCGAAGACTCGTTGACCTCGAAGGCACGGGTGGCGTCCCAGAATTTCTGGGCGACGGATTCAACCTGCTGCGGGTCGTAGACGTTGGGTTCGACGCTGGTCATGGAAACACGGATGCGGCGGCAAAGCGGCACAGGGTACCGCAGTGCGGCAAAGGGCTCCAATCGGCACGATCATCTGCCCTCGCCGAAAAGGTCATCTCGTTGAATTGTCAGGAGATTGAGCGGAAACGGCAACGACGTGCGCAGCGCGGGATGCGCTCAGGGCCGCAGCGCCGCAGGGGCCAGCGGCAGTGCGGCCGCCAGCCAGACCAGCCAGCCGCCGAACGCCAGCAGCTGGGCCAGCGGGCCCGGCAGCAGCGCGGGCAGCACGAACGCGGCCAGCAGCACCGTCGTCCCACCGGCCAGGTGCAGCTGGGCCGCACGGCGCCAGCCGGAAAGCGACCAGGCGCCCCCGGCGGTCATCAGCGCGCCCGGCACGAAGGCCAGCACCCACACCATCCACGCGCTGGCGTGGTAACGGCTGGCCATGCTGTCGATGTCGTCGGCATCCAGCGGCAGCAGCCCCATCGCGGCGAAGGCCAACGCGGCCAGCATCAGCATCTGCACCCCCACCCGCAGCGGCCACGGCGCGGTGCGCGGCACGCGCAGCAGCAGGCAGAACGCCACCCCGGCTGCCAGCAGGCCCGGCAGCAGCAGGGTCACCAGGCTGAAGGCACGCCCGTGCGGCACCCCCAAGGCACCGAGCAGGGCCAACGGATGGCGCATCGGATCGAACGCGGGCAGGGCCAGCGCGAACCCCGTCGCCGCCAGCACGAATACCGCCGCGGCCGCCGCCCCCAGCCCCTGTTCCCAGCGTTTTGCAGCCTGCATCGTCACTCCGGAAGTCGCCGGACGTCCCGGCCTTGCCTAACGGACGCATTGTCTCCGGTTTGCCGCGGACGCGGCAGTGGGGTTGCGTCGGGCGGGCGGCGGCACCATACACTCGGTTACCTGTTTCCCGTTGATATCCGACCATGAGCGATCTTTCCTACGTCTTTGACGCCACCACCGAGTCTTTTGAAGCCCAGGTCCTGCAGAAGTCCCTGCAGACCCCGGTGCTGGTGGACTTCTGGGCCACCTGGTGCGGCCCGTGCAAGACCCTGGGCCCGATGCTGGAAAAGCTGGCGGGCGAGTACAACGGTGCGTTCGAACTGGCCAAGGTGGACGTTGATCAGGAGCAGCAGATCGCCGCCGCCTTCCAGATCCGCTCGGTGCCCACCGTCTTTCTGGTCAAGGGCGGCCAGATCGTCGACGGTTTCCCGGGAGCGGTGCCGGAAGGCCAGCTGCGCGAGTTCCTGGCCCAGCACGGCGTGGTGCCGGCAGCCCCTGCCGACGCGGCCGCCGCCGAAGACGAGCCGGCACCGCTGGATCCGCAGGCCCAGGTGGACGTGCTGCGCGCGGCGATCGCCGCCGAGCCGGACAAGGAAGAGCTGAAGCTCGACCTGGCGCTGGCGCTGCTGCAGACCGGAGCCACCGCCGAAGCCAGCGCGCTGATCGATGCACTGCCGGCCAACCTGTCCACCGATGACCGCGCCGTGCGTGCCCGCGCGCGTCTGGACTTCGCCAGCGCCCTGCAGGACGCGCCACCTGCCGATGTGCTGGACGCGCGCATCGCCGCCGATGGCGATGACCTGCAGGCGCGCCATCTGCGCGGTGTGCAGCAGCTGCTGGCCGGCGAGGACGAGGCGGCATTGGCGCAGTTCCTGGAGATGCTGCGGCGCGACCGCACCTACGATGATGGCCGCCCGCGCAAACTGCTGATCGACGCCTTCAAGGTCATCCAGGACGACGATCTGGTGGGCCGCTACCGCCGCCGCATGGCCTCGCTGCTGTTCTGAGGCGGCTGCGTTCAGAAACCCTGCACGGGTCCCGGGCAATAATGAATTGCGGCCCAGTGGAGGCCGCGATCCATTCGGGGGGATGAGGTCTGGGCCATTGGGGTCCACATGGCTGAGCCCCGCTTCGCAGGGCGCCATCGACCGTGAGATTGACCATTCCGCCGCACCGCTTCCCCCGTACCGTGCGCAGCCTGCTGCTGGCCCTGCTGTTGCTGTCCCCCCTGCCCCTGCTGGCGCAGGACTGGCACTACCGGGTGCGTCCCGGCGACACCCTCTGGGACCTGGCCACCCTGTACCTCAAGCCTGAAGTGGAGTGGGAACGACTGCAGCGGCACAACCGCGTGGATGACCCCTACCGGCTGCCGCCGGGCACCCAACTGGGGTTCCCGGTCGCGTGGCTGCGGGTGCAGCCCGCTCCGGCCCGGGTGGTGGCGGTACGTGGCCCGGTGCAGGCGGGCACGACGGTTGGCCGTGGCACGCTGCGCGCGCTGAAGGAAGGCGATCTGCTGGGCATCGGCGAAGAAGTCGAAACCGGCGCCGACGCCAGCGTCACCCTCGAATTCGCCGATGCCTCCCGGCTGCAGCTGCGCGAGGGCTCGCGTCTGCGCCTGGACCAGCTCAGCCGCTATGGACGCACCGGCATGGTCGATACCCGCCTGCGCCTGGAACAGGGTCGCGCCAGCAACCGGGTCACCCCGGCGCGCGGCCCGGCCTCCCGATACATCATCGATGCGCCGACGGCCACCAGCAGCGTGCGCGGCACGGTGTTCCGGGTGAGCGCAGGCCAGCACGGCCAGGGCGCCTCCACCGAAGTGGTCCAGGGGCGTGTGCAGGTCGGCAATCGTGCCGGCCAGCGCCTGGTCGCCCACGGCCAGGCCACCCGGACGCCCTCGGCGCTGACCCGCCCGGCGCCGCTGGAAGCGCTGCTGCCGGCTCCGCACCTGGACATCGCGCACACCCGGCTGGAGCCATTGCCGGCCCGGTTGGCCTGGGCGCCGGTCGACGGCGCCGCCGGCTACCGCATCGAGATCGTGCGCGCCGACCAGCCCGACGTGCTGCTGGCCGCGCAGGACAGCCCTGCCACCACCGCCACCTTCGACGACCTTCCCGCAGGCACCCTGCGCGTGCTGCTGCGCGCGGTCAGCGCCGACGGCGTGGAAGGCCTGGACAGCGAGCGCGACTTCATCGTCCGCGACCAGCCGGTCGCCCCGATCACCGTGCGCCCGCGCCACGCCGAGATCGTGAACAGCACGCGCCCGCGCTTCGAATGGGGACAGGTACCCGACGCCGCGGCCAGCGTGCTGCAGATCGCCAGCGACCCGCAGTTCGTCTCGCCCCTGGTGGAGCAGGACACCACGTCCACCCACCTGCGTCCCGCGCAGCCGCTGCCACCGGGCACGTACTACTGGCGCGTCGCCTCCCGGGACCGCAACGGCCATCAGGGCCGCTTCGGCCAGACGCTGCCGCTGACCCTGACCGACACCCCCGTCGATCCGGCGCTGCAACCGCCGGAGGCAGCCAAAGGCCAGCTGACCCTGCGCTGGCAGGCAGGCGAGCCGGGCCAGCGCTACCGCGTGCAGCTTGATCGCAAGGGCGACTTCGCCCGGCCGCTGCTGGACCGCGAGGTCGACCAGCCGGAAGTCACGCTCAAGCGCCCGTGGCACGGCAACCTGCACGTGCGCGTGCAGTACATCGAGGACGATGGCTACGCCGGGCCGTTCTCGGCACCGCAGCAGATCGCGCTGCCATGCCGCACCTGCTATGGCGCCGGCGGCGGTGCCCTGCTGCTGTGGCTGCTGCTGTGAAACCGCTGCACCTGTCATGGCCGGGCCGGTTGGTGCTGGCACTGGCGATGGCAGCGCTCGCGGTTGCCGCAAGCCACTGGCACTGGTTCTGGACGCAGGACGAAGCGGTGTACGACACCTATGTCGGCGGATGGGACTACCCGCCCGACCCGCGCCTGCTGATCGTGGCCATCGACGACGCCAGCCTGCAGCAGCTCGGCCAATGGCCGTGGCCGCGAGCCACCCATGCGCGCCTGCTCGACCGCCTGACCCAGGCCGGTGCAGGGCGTGTCGCCCTGGACCTGATGCTGTCCGAGCCAGACCGCCGTGACGCCGCACAGGATGCCGAGCTGGCCGCGGCGATCCGCCGCAACGGCAAGGTAGTGCTGCCGGTTCTCGCCGCGCCGAGCAGCGGGCCACGCATGGCCGAGGAACTGCTGCCGATCCCGCTGATCGCCGCCAACGCCGCCACCCTCGGCCACAGTGACATCGAGGTGGACGCCGACGGCGTGGCCCGCGGGCTGTACCTCACTGCCGGCATCGGCTCACCACACTGGCCCGCGCTGGGACTGGCGCTGGCCGATGTGCGCGGCCCGTTGCCCGGGCTGCGCGATGGCGGCACCGACGTCTCCTCGCCCTACCAGTGGCGGCGCGACCATTACGTGCGGGTGCGCTACGCCGGCCCGCCGGATCGCTTCCCGCAGGTGTCCTATGTGGACGTGCTCAACGGCACCGTGGACCCGGCGCTGCTGCGCGGCCGGCTGGTGATGGTGGGCATGACCGCCAGTGGCATCGCCCCGCCCCTGCTCACCCCGACCACGCGCGAGCGCTGGATGAGCGGCAGTGAATACCAGGCCAACGTCGCCTCGATGATGCTCGATGACAAGGTCATCCGCGTGCTGCCCGCCGCGTGGCAGAACGGCCTGACCGGCCTGCTGGTGGCGCTCTGCTGCCTCGCCCTGACCCTGCCGCGGGCGTGGCTGGGCGCACTGCTGGCGTTGCCGGTGGCGCTGCTGCTCAGCCTGGCCCTGCTGCGTGGCGGCAACCTGTGGTTCGCTCCGGCAGCCAGCCTGGTCGGCATGCTGCTGGTGATCGCGGCGTGGGCCGTATGGCGGGTCAGCGCGTGGCGCCGGCAGGCCAACAGCGATGCGCTGACCGGGCTCGGCAACCGGCTGCGCTTCGAGCAGGCTCTGCAGCAGGAGCACGATGCCGGCCGCCGGACCTGCCGCCCGCTCAGCCTGATCCTGATCGATGTGGACCATTTCAAGCGCCACAACGACCTCTACGGGCACCAGGCCGGCGACGACCTGCTACGCCGCATCGCACACGAAATCGGCGCGCACGCGCGGCGCCCGCGCGACATGGCGGCACGGTTCGGCGGCGACGAGTTCGCCCTGATCCTGCCTGACACGGGCGCGGATGGCGCGGTACAGGTGGTACAGGACCTGATCGCCGGGGTGCAGCAGCTGGAGATTCCGACCGGCCGCGGCGACATCGCCCGGATCACCCTCACCGTCGGCGTGTACACCCGGGTACCGGCCGCGGAGAGCGAACCGCGGCACTTCTTCGAGGGCGCCGATGTCGCCCTGTATCGCGCCAAGGCCGCCGGGCGCAATGGGTATGCGGTGGACGACGGCGGCACGGCCTGACCCGCACGGGCGCCACCATACGCATACGAATGTTAGACTCCGGACCCTCCTCCCTGCGCGACCGGACCCGATGGACGCCCGCCTGTTCCGCCACGGCATCAACCTGTGGCCCCCGTTTCTGTTCACCGGCATCCACGTCACCGACGTTGCCGCCGATTACCGCTACGTGCGGGTCGAACTGCGCATGCGCCCGTGGAACCGCAACTATGTCGGCACCCATTTCGGCGGCAGCCTGTTTGCGATGACCGATCCGTTCTGGATGCTCACGGTGATGCAGAACCTGGGCCGCGACTACTACGTGTGGGACCGCGCCGGCGAGATTGAATTCCTCAAGCCCGGGCGCGGCACGGTCACGGCCGAGTTCCGCCTCGACGAGGCCCTGCTGGCGCAGTTGCGCGCCGCCACGGCGGGCGGCGAGAAATACCTGCACTGGTTCAGCAACGACATCCTCGATGCCCAGGGCGAGGTGGTGGCGCGCGTGCGCAAGCAGGTGTACCTGCGCCTCAAACCCGACGCGCGCGGGGCAGGCAAGGCGGCTCCCTGAGCGATCGCCGGCGCGCCCCGTCAGGGCGCCGTGGCCGGCATCGGCACCTGCAGCATCGCCGTGATCCCTTCATCCGGCCGGGCCGTGGCACGGCGCGGAATCTGCAGCCAGCGGCCGTCGGGGCTGAGCACCGGGGTGCGGGCGGAGGAGCGCATCGACGCGGGCAGCCGCGGCAGTGCCTGCGCCGGCGGATCGGCCTGCTGGCGGAGCCAGCGCTGGGCGGCGACCAGGCGCAGCATCGCCGCGCTGTCCTGCGCGCGATCCGCATAGGGTCGCATCGTCATCGCACCGATCGCCGCCAAACGGCAACCCAGGGCGTTGGCCACACAGTCGAATCCCGCTGGCTGCGGGGCCGGTTCGCGCAGCGGCCGGTCGTCGGCCAGCGCCTGCATCGCCGCCGCGTCACAGGCCCAGGCATAGTGGGGCGCGAAGCGCGCCTCGGTCCGTGCCAGATTGAACACCAGTGGCTGCAGCACACTGCCCTGCTCGGAGGTGCGCAGCGCTGCCTGTCCCATCGCGAACTCGCCGCGCATGGCCGTGCACAGACTCTGCTCGGGCACGGTCATGGGCTGCAGGGCCGCCGTGCAGACCGGCGGCAGCGCCGCATCGGCAGGCAGCTCGGCCAGCAGGTCGGCGAGCAGATGCGCCTGGCCCTCCAGCAGGGCCGCGCCGATCATGCTGAACAACAGGTTGTCGCCGCGCCCGACCAGGCGGCGCCCGGTCAGGATGTCCGCGCACGTTCCCTGCAGCGCGCGCGGGGTATCGCCCTGCACATGTGCCAACGCATTGGCCGACAGAGTGTCGAGCAGCGGCTGCATCGACGGCAGCGGCGTCATCAGGTCGGTGTCGTAGGCGCGGAAGGGCAGCGCGTAGTGGTCGAACTGCGACAGCTCGGCCACGCGCATGTGCAACGCCTCGTGGCCGACATGGGCGGCGGCGAACGCGGCCGGATCGGCGCGTACCGCCGCCAGGCAGCCGATGCCACGCTGGCCGCAACCGAACGCGGCGGTGATGGCCGGGCGCGGGAAACGCTCTTCGGCCACCGACGCCTGTGGTCGCCTGCCGGGCGCGCCCTGCTGCCAACGCGTCAGGTCCTCGGCCAGGACCTGCTCACGGGCCGCCGCGTCCATGCCGTCAAACCCCACCGTCCACACCGCCGCCGCGCCGCTGCGGCCGTCCACCGGGGGCGCCGCGCGCAGCAGCTGCAGGGCGTCCTGGTGCGCCTGCGGGACCGGCCACAGCCGCGCGGCCAGCCACGTGCCTGCAGCCAGCAGCATCAGCACCCCGATTCCTGTTGCCGCCACACGCATCGGTTTGGTCACAGCATTTCCCCTGTTCGCGACGATTGCCCGAATCAACCAGCGTAAACGCAGCCACGCCGCCGCTACAATGCGCGGATGTCGCCCGAAGCCCCCCAACTCGTTCCGCGCCCCTCCCTGCAGCGGTTGTTCCTGACCGGCCTGCTGACCCTGCTGCCGATCTGGCTGACATGGGTCGTGGTCAAATTCGTCTTCGTGCTGCTGTCGGGCATCAGCAGCCCGGTGGTGGTGCCGCTGTCGGCGCAGATCGCCGCGTCCTTCCCGCACTATCTCGGCTGGATCAAGGTCGAGTGGATGCAGAACCTGATCGGTCTGGGCGCTACGCTGCTGGTGATCCTCAGTGTCGGCGTGCTCAGCCGCCGCGTGATCGGCCAGCGCCTGCTGCGCTGGTTTGGTGCGGTGATCCGCCGTATTCCGCTGGCCAGCATCATCTACGACAGCGCCAAGAAACTGCTCGACATGCTGCAGACCGAACCAGGCAGCACCCAGCGCGTGGTGCTGATCGATTTCCCCCACCGCGACATGAAGTCGGTGGGGCTGGTGACGCGGGTGATCCGCGAGCAGGGCACCGGCCGCGAGCTGGCGGCCGTCTACGTGCCCACCACGCCCAACCCGACCTCCGGCTACCTGGAGATCGTGCCGGTGGAACTGCTCACGCCCACCGACTGGACCGTGGACCAGGCGATGAGCTTCATCATCTCCGGCGGCGCGGTCGCGCCGGAATCGGTGCCATTCACCCGCGCCGGCGACCGCTGACATGAGCGCGCGGCCGCTGCAGGATCGCGCGGTCCTGCTGTTCATCGCGCTGGCCGCGTTCTTCTGCGCCAACGCGGTGCTGGCCGAGTTCATCGGCGTCAAGATCTTCGCGCTGGAAGACACACTGGGTGTGTCTGCGTTCAACTGGAACCTGTTCGGCCAGACCGGTTCGCTCAGCTTCACCGCCGGCACGCTGCTGTGGCCGGTGGTGTTCATCATGACCGACACCATCAACGAGTTCTTCGGCCGGCGTGGCGTGAAGTTCATCTCGTGGCTGGCGGTGGCGCTGATCACCTACGGGTTTCTCTTCGCGTTCGCCGCGATCTCGCTGGTTCCTGCCGACTGGTGGGTCACCTCCATGCGCGCGCACGGCGTGCCCGATTACCAGGCCGCGTTCGCGGCGGTGTTCGGCCAAGGCATGTGGACCATCGCCGGCTCGCTGGTGGCGTTCCTGTTCGGGCAGTTGATCGACGTGGCCGTGTTCCACCGCATCCGCCGCGCCACCGGCGAGCGCCATGTGTGGCTGCGCGCGACCGGCTCCACCGCGGTGTCGCAACTGGTGGACAGCTTCGTGGTGATCTGGATCGCCTTTGTACTGGGCCCGCAGCAGTGGCCTACCTCGCTGTTCCTGGCGGTGAGCAGCGTCAATTACCTGTACAAGATGGCCTTTGCGATCGCACTGATTCCTGTGCTGTACCTGATGCGCCGTGCGATCACCCGTTATCTTGGCGCCGGGCGCGCCGCACAGCTGCGCGCCGAGGCGGCGGCTGACTGAGCGCCATACGGCGCGAACCTGACCAGGCACCTGCGCTGGCCGTATCCGGTCGAATCGGGCAAGCTCCCGTGTCTGTGCGTTCACGGAAGTAGCCGATGCCCCACCCCGCCCGCGCCCTGGCGCTTGCCATTGCCGCCCTGCTGGTGTTCAGCGCTGCCGCGCCGGCCGAAGCCGCCAAGAAGAAGACCAGCCGGCCCGCGGCCGCGCAGACCCGCGCCGCCGCCAAGCCAAAGGCCAAACCGCGTGCCCGGCCTGCGGCGCCCCCTGCCCGCCAGCCGCTGGTGCGCCAGCAGACCAAGGCCGCCCAGCTCAACCGCATCTACGACGAATACTGGGATGCCGCGATGCGGCTCAACCCGCTGCAGGCCACGTTCCAGGGCGATGCGCGACACAACGACCAGTTGCCCAACATCCTGTCGGCCGCCTACCGCCAGCAATCCCATGATTTCAGCGTGGAGTGGCTGGGCAAAGTGGAGAAGATCGGCCCGGACGGCCTGACCGGGCAGGACCTGCTGAGCTACGAGATCTTCGTACGCGACGCGCGCATGTCGCTGGCCGCCGAGCAGTACCCGGGCTGGATGCTGCCGGTGAGCCAGTACTACAACCTGGGCAGCATCATGGCCATCCTCGGCTCCGGCTCGGGCGCCCAGCCATTCAACACCGTGCAGGACTACGACACGTGGTCGCGCCGCTCGCTGGGCATTCCGCCGCTGTTCGATCAGGCCATCGCCAACATGCGCCAGGGCATGGCGGCCGGCGTGGTGCAGCCGCGCGATCTGATGGAGAAGGTGCTTCCGCAGCTGGATGCCGTGATCAAGCCGACCGCCGAAGAGAGCATTTTCTGGGCACCGGTACGCAACCTCCCGGACGACTTCTCCGCTGCCGACAAGGCGCGCATCGCCGCCGAATACAAGCGCATGATCGAGTACCGCATCATGCCGGCCTACCGTGCGCTGCGCGGCTTCATCGCCACCGAATACCTGCCCGCCACCCGCGCCAGCGACGGTCTGTCGGCGCTGCCCAACGGCCAGGCCTGGTATGCGCAGAACATCGTGCAGAGCACGGCGTCCACGCTGACGCCGGTGCAGATCCACGCCCTGGCCGAGCAGCGCGTGAGCGCGCTGCAGGCGCAGATCGCCACGATCATGAAGGACAACCGCATCCGCGGCTCGCAGCAGAAGATGCTGCGCAACATGCGCACCGACCGCGATTTCCAGTACGCCAACGCCGATGCGCTGCTTGCCCGGTACAAGCAGCTGCAGGGGCAGGTCAACGCGCGTCTGCCGGGCCTGCTCGGCACGCTGCCCAAGGCGCCGATGGAGATCCGCGCGGTGGAAGCCGAGCGCGCCGCCACCGCCGCCGCGGTCAGCTACCAGCCGCCGCTGCCGGACGGCATGCGTCCGGGCATCCTCTACGTCAACACCGGCGAGCTGCCCAGCCGCCGGCGCTGGGCGGCCCCGATGCAGTACCTGCACGAAGGCATCCCCGGCCATCATGTGCAGCTGGGGCTGCAGCAGGAGCTGGACAAACTGCCGCGCTTCCGCCGCCTCGGTGGCGACATTGCCTTCGTCGAAGGCTGGGGCCTGTATGCCGAATCGCTGGGCGAGGAACTGGGCGTCTACCAGGACCCGTACGAGCGCATCGCTTACCTGCAGGGCGCGCTGACCCGCGCCGCGCGCATGGCCGCCGACACCGGCGTGCATGCGCAAGGCTGGAGCAAGCGCCAGGCCGTGGACTACCTGGTCAAAACGGCCGACCTGCCGGTCGACGACGCCACCGCCGAAGTCGAACGGTTCATGGCCCTGCCCGGGCAGACCCTGGCCAACGGCCTGGGCGAGCTGAAGATGATGGAGCTGCGCGAGACGGCGAAGGCCGCGCTGGGCCCGCGCTTCGACCTGCGCCGCTTCCATGAGGAGATCCTGCGTGACGGCTCCATGCCGCTGGACATCCTCGATGCCAAGATCGCCCGCTGGATTGCCAGCGAGCAGGCTGGCGGCAGCGCCAGTCCCACGCCCTGATCGACGCGACGCCGGCCATGCACCCTGCCCGCCGCCCGCGTGCCTGGTTCCATCTGCTGTGCGGCGGCCTGCTTGCGGCGGCCCACACGGCCGCCGCGCCGACGCTGACGCCGCCCGACCCGGGCATCGATGCACTGATGGCCCGCTATGACGGCCAGGTCCCCGGCGCGGCCGTGCTGGTGCTGCACGACGGCGTACCGGTGTTCCGCCGCGGCTACGGCCTGGCCGTGGTCGAGGACGCCACCCCGGTCACCCCGCGCAGCAACTTCCGGCTCGCCTCGGTCAGCAAGCAGTTCACTGCGGCGGCGATCCTGCTGCTGGCCCAGGACGGCACGCTGACACTGGACGACCCGGTGCGGCGCTGGCTGCCGTCCCTGCCGGCCGCCGCCGACGCGGTCACCCTGCGCCACCTGCTCAGCCACACCAGCGGCCTGCTCGACTACGAAGACCTGATGCCGTCCGGCAGTACCGCCCAGGTCCACGATGCCGACGTGCTGCGTCTGCTCGAAGGCCAGAACCGCACCCTGTTCGCACCGGGCAGCACCTACCGCTACAGCAACAGCGGCTATGCCTTGCTGGCCCTGGTGGTCGGCAGGGCGTCCGGCCAGGACTTCGCCACTTTCCTGCGCCAGCGCATCTTCCTGCCACTGGGCATGGCCGGGACGGTCGCCCACCAGGACGGCGTGGACGCCGTCATCGACCGCGCCTACGGCTACAGCCCGGTCGACGGCCACTGGCAGCGCACCGACCAGAGCCCCACCAGCGCCGTGCTTGGCGACGGTGGCCTCTATTCCTCGCTCGACGACCTGGCCCGCTGGGACGCGGCGCTGTACGACGACCGCCTGCTCCAGGCGCCGTGGCGGCAACAGGCGTTCACCCCCGCCACCCGCACCGACGAGCCGGATGTCCCGTTCTACGGTTTCGGCTGGCGCCTCAACGGCGGTGCACAGTGGCACAGCGGTGAGAGCATCGGCTTCCGCAACGTCATCCTGCGCTACCCGGAGCGGCACCTGACCGTGATCATCCTCACCAACCGCGACGGCCCCGAACCCTATCCGCTGGCACTGAAGATCGCGCAGCGCTGGTTGGACACCCTGCAATGACGCCTCCCGACGCTACCGGCCTGCTTGGCGTCCACCACGTGGCGCTGATCGGATCGGACTACGCCCGCTCCCGCGCCTTCTACACCGGGGTGCTCGGCCTGCGCGTGCTGGCCGAGAACCATCGGGCCGCGCGCGACTCCTGGAAACTCGACCTCGCCCTGCCCGACGGCAGTCAACTGGAACTGTTCTCGTTCCCCGACGCGCCGCCACGGCCCAGCCGCCCCGAAGCGCAGGGCCTGCGCCACCTCGCGTTCCGGGTCGCGACACTGGAACCGATGATCGCCCGCCTGGCCGCCGCGGGCGTCCCCTGCGAGCCGATCCGCACCGATGAATACACCGGCCGCCGTTTCACCTTCTTCGCCGATCCGGACGGCCTGCCGCTGGAGCTGTACGAGATCCCGGCCGACCCCGGCTGACGCCTGCCGCCGACACGTTCCGTACCGGAGCGAATGGGTATACAGTCGGCCCTGTACCGGCCCCGCGCCGGCATTCACGGACATCCCTGGGAGGGGAACATGCGCAAGACCTTCAAGACGCTGCTGCTGGCACTGCCGCTGGTCATGGCCGCCCTGTCGGCCAACGCCGCCGACAGCGCCGTCGGCCGCTGGAAGACCATCGATGACAAGACCGGCAAGGTGAAATCGATCGTCGAGATCACCCAGGCCACCAATGGCACCCTGACCGGCAAAGTGGTCGAGATCCTGCATTCGGACAAGGGTCCCAACCCGGTCTGTGACGGCTGCGAAGGCGCCAACAAGAACAAGCCGGTCAAGGGCATGACCATCCTGTGGAACCTCAAGGCCGACGGCGCCAGCGCCTGGTCCGGCGGCACCATCCTGGACCCGGCCAACGGCAAGACGTACAAGTCCAAGATGAAGCTGCAGACCGGCGGCGCCAAGCTCGACGTGTCCGGCTGCGTGGCCTTCATCTGCCGCGCCCAGACCTGGGTGCGCGAGTAAAACGTCCGCCGTTGCTGCACGTGTGAAGAAGGCCGACGCGGTTTTCCGCGTCGGCCTTCTGCATTTCCGGCACCCCACCCCGAGCGGGCGTCGTTGACGTTTGGCCGTGCGCGCTGGCCCACGCGGCACAGGCTGGGGGCGCATACGCCCCTCCGTGCGATAATCCCCGGTCCCCAAGGCAACAGCGCTTCCCATGACCCGCACCGCTCTCGTCACCACCGCCCTGCCCTACGCCAACGGCCCGCTCCACCTGGGCCACCTGGTCGGCTACATCCAGGCTGACATCTGGGTGCGCGCGCGGCGAATGAGCGGCGGCAAGACCTGGTTCGTGTGCGCCGACGATACCCACGGCACCCCGATCATGCTCGCGGCCGAAAAGGCCGGTGTGACCCCGGAAGCCTTCATCGCCAACATCCAGGCCAGCCACGAGCGCGACTTCGCCGCGTTCGGCGTCGCCTTCGATCACTACGACTCGACCAACTCGGCCACCAACAAGGCCCTGACTGAAGCCTTCTACCTCAAGCTCGAGGCGGAAGGTCACATCGCGCGTCGTTCCGTGGCCCAGTTCTACGATCCGGCCAAGGGCATGTTCCTGCCCGACCGCTACATCAAGGGCATCTGCCCCACCTGTGGCAGCGCCGACCAGTACGGCGACAACTGCGAAGTCTGCGGCGCCACCTACAGCCCCACCGACCTGAAGGAACCGAAGTCGGTCATCTCCGGTGCCACCCCGGAAATCCGCGACTCCGAACACTTCTTCTTCGAGGTGGGCCGCTTCGAAGGTTTCCTGCGCGAGTGGCTGGCGGGCGACGTCGCCCTGCCCGGCGTCAAGGCCAAGCTCGGCGAGTGGCTCAATGCCGAGGGCGGCCTGCGTGCCTGGGACATCTCCCGCGACGCGCCCTACTTCGGTTTCCAGATTCCCGGCCATCCCGGCAAGTACTTCTACGTCTGGTTGGATGCGCCGATCGGCTACCTGTCCAGCTTCAAGGCGCTGTGCGCCAGGACCGGCGAAGACTTCGACGCGCACCTGCGTGCCGGCACCGCCACCGAACTGCACCACTTCATCGGCAAGGACATCGTCAACTTCCACGGCCTGTTCTGGCCAGCCGTACTGCACGGCACCGGCCACCGCGCGCCCACCCGCCTGCACGTCAACGGCTACCTCACCGTGGATGGCGCCAAGATGTCCAAGTCGCGCGGCACCTTCGTGATGGCGCGCACCTACCTCGACGCCGGTCTTGAACCGGAAGCGCTGCGCTACTACTTCGCCGCCAAATCCTCCGGCGGTGTCGACGATCTCGACCTGAACCTGGGCGACTTCATCGCCCGCGTCAACGCCGACCTGGTCGGCAAGTTCGTCAACCTCGCCAGCCGCTGCGCCGGCTTCATCAGCAAGCGCTTCGACGGCCGCCTGGCCGACGCGCTGCCGGACCCGGCCCAGTACGACCGTTTCGTCGCTGCCCTGGCGCCGATCCGCGAGGCGTACGAGCGCAACGACCCGGCCGCCGCGCTGCGCCAGACGATGGCGCTGGCCGACGAAGCCAACCGCTACATCGACGATGAAAAGCCGTGGGTGATCGCCAAGCAGGAGGGTGCCGACGCGCAGCTGCAGTCGGTGTGCACCCAGGGCCTGAACCTGTTCCGCGTGCTGGTCACCGCGCTCAAGCCGGTGCTGCCGGCCACTGCCGCCCAGGCCGAGACGTTCCTGGCCGCCCCTGTGCAGGCCTGGACCGATGTCGCCTCGCCGCTGGTCGCCCACACCATCGCCGTGTACGCCCCCCTGTTCACCCGTATCGACCCGAAACTGATCGACGCCATGACCGACGCTTCCAAGGACACCCTGCAGGCCGCCACCCCGGCTCCCGCCACCCCGGCCAAAGCCGCCAAGCCGGCCGCACCGGCACCGGCCGCCGACGGCGACGCTGCGCCGAGCTACATCGGCATCGACGACTTCGCCAAGCTCGACCTGCGCATCGGCAAGGTGCTGGCCTGCACGTTCGTCGACGGGTCGGACAAGCTGCTGCGTTTTGAACTGGACGCCGGCGAGCTGGGCACGCGCCAGATCTTCTCCGGCATCCGTGCCAGCTACGGCGACCCGGAGGCGCTGGTCGGCCGCAGCGTGGTGTTCATCGCCAACCTGGCGCCGCGCAAGATGCGCTTCGGCCTGAGCGAAGGCATGATCCTGTCGGCCGGTTTCGACGGTGGCGCACTGGCGCTGCTGGATGCCGACAGCGGCGCGCTGCCGGGCATGCCGGTCCGCTGATCGCTCCCGGGGTGGCCCCCAGGGCCGCCCCGCCTGCGCAAGCCCAGAGAGGATCGGATGGAACTGGCCCTGTTCGACTTCGACCACACCGTCACCACCTGCGACACGTACGGCCGCTTCCTGCGCCGCGTGGCCACACCCGAGCAGTTGGCGCAGGCGTGGTGGAAGATCGGCCCGTGGCTGCTGGCCTACCGGCTGAAGCTGATCTCCGCCGCGCGCATCCGTGCCCGCGTCACCCGCCTGACCTTCAGCGACCGCCATGCCGACGACATCGCCACCCAGGCCGCCGGCTATGCGCGGGACGTCCTGCCCGAGGTGGTGCGCCCGCAGATGCTGGAACAGATCCGCTGGCACCTGCAGCAACGCCACACCGTGGTGATCGTGTCCGGTTCGCTGGACCTGTACCTGCGCCCGTGGTGCGACGCGCTCGGCATCGATCTGATCTGCAACCGGCTGGAAATCCGCGATGGGCGCCTGACCGGTCGCTATGTCGATGGCGACTGCGGCCCACGCAAAGTCGAGCACATCCGCCGCCGCTACGACCTGTCGCGCTTCCTGCGCATCCATGCCTACGGCGACAGCCGCGAAGACCGGCCGATGCTGGCCCTGGCCCACGAACGCTGGTATCGCGGCAAACCACAGAAATGACCCTTCCGCGCAGCCGACGCCACGCATGACCACCGCACGCATCCCCTTGGTCGAACGCCTCGACCGCCTGTTGCCGCAGACCCAATGCGGCCAGTGCGGCTACGACGGCTGCCGTCCCTATGCCGCGGCAATGGCACGCGGCGAGGCGGGCGTGGAGCGCTGCCCGCCAGGGGGCGATGCCGGTGCGCGTGCACTGGCGCGGGTGCTGGGCGTGCCGGCGGTTCCGTTCGACCGCAGCCGCGGCGACCATGTGCCGGACCAGCTTGCGCTGATCGTGGAGGCCGACTGCATCGGCTGCACCAAGTGCATCCAGGCCTGCCCGGTGGACGCCATCGTCGGCGGCGCCAAGTACATGCACACCGTCATCGCCGACCTGTGCACCGGCTGCGGCCTGTGCCTGCCACCGTGCCCGGTGGACTGCATCGTGCTGCTGCCCCGCGGCAACGGCTCCACGCCGTAGCGCGGAGCCCTGCCCTGCCGGGTTACGGCAACGCGGCCGTCACCACGATTTCCACCTTCCACGACGGATCGGCCAGCTTGGCCTCCACCGTCGCGCGCGCCGGCGTCATGCCGGCCACGACCCATTCGTCCCACGCGGCATTCATGCCGGCAAAGTCGTTGATGTCGGACAGGAACACCTCGGCACGCAGGATGTGCTGCTTGTCGCTGGCCACCAGCGCCAGCAGCTTGTCGATCTCCGCCAGCACCTGGCGCGTCTGCCCGGTGATGTCCTGGCTGGTGTCTTCGGGGATCTGCCCGGACAGATAGGCAACCTTGTTGTGCACCGTCATCTCGGACATGCGCGGGCCGACGTCGAAGCGTTCCAACATGGCGATTACTCCTGTGGGTGATGAACGCATTGTCGCCGATGCGACGTGAGCGCAGCCAGCACCCTTGGCAAGCGCCGGCATCCGGCGCACGATGCGCCCGCACGCCGCCATGCGCTGCCTTGACTCTCCCATCGCCCGCCCCGGAGCACGCTGTACCGATGACCGACCCCTCCCCGGCTCCCACGCCCTCCCGCGCCGCCTGGCGCCGCGCGGCCACCGTCATCGTCAGCCTCGGCATCCTCGCGCTGGCCCTGCACGGGCTGGCCAACGAATTCGACGAACATGGCTATCGCGCCATCCGTGAGGCGTTCCGCCATCTGGGCGGCGGGCAGATCGCGCTGACCGTGCTGCTCGGCCTGGCCAGCTATGCCTGCCTGATCGGCTTCGACGCGATCGGCCTGCGCCGCAGCGGCAAGCGGCTGCATCCGGCCCGCGTCGGCATCACCGCGTTCCTCGCGCACACCCTCGGGCAGACCCTCGGCTTCGCCGCTCTCACCGGCGGTGCGGTGCGACTGCGCGGCTATGGCGGAGCGGGCCTGTCGCTGGGTGAGATCGGCCAGGTAGTGCTGATGAGCACGTTGGGGTTCGTGTTCGGCGCCTGGGTGCTGTTGTCGATGGCGTTCCTGCTCGAGCCCGGCGCGGCGGCGCTGGCCCTGCCGGTATCGGCGCAGGTCGTACGCGCGTTCGGCGTGGCCGGGCTGCTGGCCTATGCCGTCACCGTGCTGCTGGTCGGCCGCGATGGCCGCACGTTCCGCATCCGCGGCCATGCGCTGTGGCTGCCCGACCGCCGCACCATGCTCGGCGTCACCGCGTTGAGCATGGTCGAACTGGTCCTGGCGGCGGCGGCGTTCTACGTGCTGCTGCCGATGGAGTCGCCCACCGGACTGCCCGGCTTCGTCGGCCTGTATCTGGTGGCGGTGCTGGCCGGGCTGATCTCCAGCGTGCCGGCCGGTCTGGGCGTGTTCGAATGGAGCCTGCTCAAGCTGTTGCCGCAGGTCGCACCTGCGTCCGTGCTCGCGGCCGCGCTGATCTACCGGGTGACCTACTACGTGGTGCCCCTGCTGCTGGCCACCCTGCTCGCGCTTGCACCGGCGCTGCGGCGGCCACTGCGCGCCAGTGCCGGGGCCACCCGCGCCGGCTGGACCGCGCTGCGTCCGTGGCTGCCGCAGATCATCGCGCTGGCGGTCTTCAGCGTGGGCGCCGCGCTGGTCATCGACGGCACGCTGCCCACCCCGCGCCGGCATCTGCTCACCGCCTCGCTGCCGATCCTGGAGACCTCGCACCTGCTCGGCAGTCTGGCCGGCGTGGCGCTGCTGCTGATCGGCCAGGGGCTGCAGCGGCGCAGCCATGCCGCCTGGATGCTGGCGCTGGCGATCTGCGTGATCGCCCCGCTGCCGATCTGGCTGCGCGGCGGCCAGGTGCTGATCGCGCTCTCCGCGCTGCTGGTGGCCACGGCATTGTGGGCCTCGCGCCGCGAGTTCTACCGCCAGGGCGCGCTGCTGGACGAAGCCTGGTCGTGGCCGTGGATCCGCAATCTCGGGCTGGTGCTGGTGGCGGTCATCTGGCTGCTGTTCTTCGTGTACAGCCATGTCGAGTACCAGAACGAGCTGTGGTGGCAGTTCGCGCTGTCCGGCAACGCGCCCCGCGCGCTGCGCGCACTGCTGGTGGTGGCCATCGCGCTGACCATCTTCGGCCTGGCACGGCTGCTGCACAGCACGCGTACCCCGCTGCCGCCGGCAGATGCCTCGACGCTGGACGCGCTCGCACCGATCCTGCAGCGCGCCGAAGACACCCAGGCCTGCCTGGTGCTCACTGCCGACAAGGCGGTACTGCGCGACCCGGCACAGACCGGCTTTGTGATGATGCAGCGCTACGGCGGGTCGCTGATCGCGATGGGCGACCCGGTGGGACCGCCGGAGACCGCACGCGAGCTGATCTGGCGCTTCCGCGAGGAAGCCGACCGGCTCGGTCTGCGCCCGGTGTTCTACCAGGTCGGCGAAGCGCACTGGCAGACCTACCTCGACCTGGGCCTGACCCTGGTCAAGCTCGGCGAGGAGGCGATGGTGCCGTTGCAGGGCTTCACACTGGAAGGCCGCGACCGGGCCGACCTGCGTCAGGCCTGGAACCGCGGCAAGCGCGGCGGGCTGAGTTTCCGCGTGGCCCCGGCCGAGGAGGTTCCGGCCCTGTTGCCGGCGCTGTCGGCCATTTCCCAGGCATGGCTGGACGACAAGGCCGGCGACGAGAAGGGCTTCTCGCTGGGCAGCTTCGACCCGGACTATCTGGCGCGCTTCCCGGTGGCGTTGGTGGAAGCGGAAGGCCGCATCGTGGCCTTCGCCAACCTGTGGCAGGCGCCGGCCGGCCACGAGCTGTCGGTGGACCTGATGCGCCACGTCAACGATGCACCGAAGGGCACGATGGATTTTCTGTTCATCGAGCTGTTCCTGTGGGGCCGTGACCACGACTTCCAGCGTTTTTCGCTGGGCATGGCGCCGTTGTCCGGCCTGGCCCAGCACCGCCTGGCCGGACGCTGGAACCGGTTTGCCAACGTGGTGGCCCGGCATGGCGAACGCTTCTATGGCTTCAGCGGGCTGCGCCGCTTCAAGTCCAAGTTCGCCCCGGTCTGGCGTTCGCGCTACCTGGCCGCGCCGGGCGGCATGCACCTGCCCGCCGCCCTGCTCGACGCCACCCGCCTGATCTCCCTGGACCCGCGCCGATAACGCACCGCCACCGACACCCCGCGCGCTGCGCGCGATAGCCGACCCACGGTCGGCTCTCCCCCAGCTACCGCGCCGGGAGATGCGCCAGCAGCGTCTGTGCCAGGCGGTCGTAGTCGCCCTTGAAGTGATGGTCCCCGGGCAACCGGATCACCTGCGCGCTGCCCGGCGGCAACGCCGGACACAACGCGTCGCCATCGTCTTCGCCATACAGGCACAGCGTCTTCCCCGGCGGCAGGCGCGCCACTTCGGGGGCGATCGGCAGGCCGTCACCGCCACCGCCCAGCCAGTTGCTGACGTGGAATTCGTAATCGGCCTTCCGCCCCACCGACATCAACGCAATCATCCCCAGGCTGTCGCGCGTGGCCGGCGACAGCTGGTTGATCGCGGCCGGAAGCACATCCGCGCCCTGCGAGAACCCGATCAGCACCACGCGCTGGCGCTGCCATTGCTGGCGATAGTGCGCAGCGATACGCTCCAGGTCGCGGGCAAAGCCCTGCGGCGTGCGTTCGCTCCAGAAATAGCGCAGCGAATCCACGCCCACCACCGACACCCCCGCATCGCTCAATGCCGCGGCCACTTCCTTGTCGAGCCCCGCCCAGCCGCCATCACCGGACACGAAGATGGCCAGCGTGTCACCGGGCCTGGACGACGGCACCTCCACCACCGGCAAGCCCCTGAGGTCATCCGGCGGCGGCGCCAGGCTGACACCCTGCTGCGCACCCAGCACCTGCGCGGCGGCCAGCAGACCGGGCAAGGCGTCGCCGCTCGCGGTGCGCTGGAACGGTCGGGCCATCGCAACGCGGCGCAGGAACACCCCCGCATCACCGGCGCGGCAATGCGCCTCACCTGCGGCATTCAACCACGGGAAGCTCAATTCGGTCGGCTGCAGGCGGCCGTGGCTGACGCCCGCACCGCAGACCATGCGTTCGCGCGCGCCATCCGGACAGAAGTCGGTGGTCAGCAGGCCGGCGAACACCTGCGTATCGGCCTGCGCGGCGACCGCGTAAGCCAACTCGGCGCCTTCGCCATCCCCGCCGATCAGCGGCAGGTGGTACCCGGGCAACTGCAGGTACGCCTGGAACCAGCGCGAGAAATTCTCGACATCGCCCGCACCGAAACCGCAGCTGCCACCGCCATCATGTGCCACGCTGCGGCGCAGCCGGGCCACATCGACCACGGCCACCAGCGCGCCCTGCGCGCGCAGCGCGGCCACGCGCGCGGCACTGCGGCCCGGGTCACGGCCCCCGTCGAACCACACCACCACCCGCTGCGGATGGCCCTCGGGCAGGTACACCGGGGTGTCCTGGAATCGACCGTGACTGACTGTCCGTGGCGGCGTGGCCGCGGCCGTTGCCGCCGTGCCCACCATCACCAGCGCCAGCACCTTCCCCCACGCGGCTCGCCGCATCGTCTCGCATCCTCGGATAGATGCGCCACACGATACGCCGGTCGCCGGCCAAGGGCATGTACACAGACTGGCCGCAGCGCTCAGCGCCGCGCCGGAGCGGCCTGCACGCGGGTCTGCCGCCACTGCTGCCAGGCAACCGCCAGCAGCCAGGCCACCAGCGCCGCGATCACCACCTTCTGCCCGGCGCCGCGCGGCGGCCCGCGCCACAGCACATGCAGCCACAGCAGAACGAAGCTCAGCCAGGCCCAGCTCCACGCCGCGCCCGCCCAGCGCGACCAACGAGGATCGGCACGCAGGTACCAGCTCTGCAGCAGCATCGCCACGCTGGCGCACAGGAAGGCGGTATTGGCGGCGATGCCGTGTACCAGCGGCGCCAGCAGCGGTGCATGCGCAGGCAGCCAGCTGTCGCCGATCGCCACGCCCATCAGCCCCACCCCGGCCACGCAGAACAGCATCGGGGCCGCCGCACTGCGGCGCGGCGAGCCACTGCCGGCGTGCAGCGACATGGCCAGCAGCATGATCGCGATCGCCAGCATGCAGTAGGCGCTGCGCAGGGCCAGGCCCCAGGGGCCGTGCAGATACAGGCTCAATGTGGCGCGGACCCAATCCAGGTCGTCACGGGCGACCTGCGTCCAGACCGCGGTCGCCACGAACAGCAGCAGCGCCAGGATGGCCACCTGCGCGAACGCCCCCTGCCAGCGCGGGGACGGTCGCACCGGCCGGCTCACGGCACCTCCGGATGGCGCAGTTTCCAGGCGGCCAATGCGGCGCGGTACTGCTGCAGCTCATCGCTGTACATATCCAGCACGCACAGCGGGCAGCCGCTGCCGCAGCATTCGTTGGGCCCCGGCTCTTCCGGCGGTCGCGGACGCGGATCGGTGGGGTCGGGGTCGGTGGGATCACAAGCAGGCGCAGACATCGTGCGGACGACCAGGCAACGGGTGTGCCGGTCAGTGTAGCCCGCGACCTTCAGCGCTCAAGCAGCCGCCGCAGGTTGGACCGCGCCGGTGCGTCCAGACGCTGGTGGAAAAAGTCGCTCAGGAAAATCCGCGGCTTCATCAGCACCTTCCGCAGGAACCGCTTGCGCTGCATGCGGAACAGGAAGCCGGGCACGTGACCGGCGTACTCTTCTGCGATGCCACGGTCATAGGCGTCGAAGACCGGCGCCGGTGCGCCGAGAATGGCCATGTCGCAATCGAGGAACAACGCGGCCTCGGCATCCACGTCCGACGCAGCCAGCGTGCCGTGGCGCGCGGTCAGTTCGATCAGCTGCACCACCCGTTCGACATCGATGCCCTGCTTCGGCAGCCAGCGCGCGATCGCCTCGCGGGCCAGCTCCGCCGACCGCGCCTCGTTGTCGCTGCGCCCGGCGTCGTAGATCGCGTCGTGATACAGCGCGGCCAGCTGCACTTCGGCCGGCGCCTGCCAGCCGGGGCCGTCCACGGCCACGGTCAGGCAGTGCCGCAGCACCGCCTGTACGTGCGCGAAGTTGTGGTACGCCCGTGGCGGCTCGGTGTAGCGGGCTTCCAGCTCGGCGAGCTGGGCAGGCGGCAGCGGAATCGGTTCAAAGCGCATGCACCATGATTGGCCGGCGCGCAGGCGCTGGCAACCCCGTGCCCGTCCCTGCGCCCGGCGTTTTTTTCACCACCCTCGTGACGCCCTTGCGGCGCAGGCGCCGCCGACGGTTATCCACACCTTTACCCGGTGCCCATCCACACCGGCTGTGGATGGCCGGATACGCCGATGAGCGGCGTGCGCACCGCCCACGCCGGGCATAGACTGGCGGCGACTGGCCCCAGCCCTGCTGCGAGGAGACCGCCATGACCGGTAGCACCGCCCTGCTGTTGAGCCTGGCCCTGGCCGTGCCCGGGCTGGCCGTCGCCGCCGACGCAACGGCGCCGCCGCCGGCTGCCACCCCCTTGCCCCCGGTGTCGGTCGTGGCCACCGGGCCGATCCCCAGCCCGGACCAGGTCATGGCCATCCCGCCGGCGCTGCTGGCCCTGCTGCACGCGCGCGTGATCACCCCGTCGCTGTCGCGCGAGCAGCGCCTGCAACGCCTGATCACCCTGATCTTCGATGCGCAGGGCATGAACCTGGGCTACGACGCCGACGCCACCCTCACTGTGGCCGAGACCTGGGAAACCCGGCGGGCCAACTGCCTGGCCTTCACCCTGCTGTTCGTCAGCCTGGCCCGCGAGGCCGGCATCGATGCGCACGTGCAGGAGGTCAACCAGGTGGTGTCCTGGTACCAGGACCAGGGCGTGATCTACAGCGTTGGCCACGTCAATGCGGGCGTCAACCTGGGCGGCCGCAGCGCGGTCGTCGATCTGGACCGCAACGTGCTGTACGACCGCGAGGGCCCCAGGCAGATCACCCGCGAACGTGCGTTGGCGCATTTCTACAACAACCGCGGCGCCGCCCGCATGGCCGCCGGCGACCTGGTCCTGGCACGCGCCTACTTCCGCCAATCGCTGCAGATGTCACCGGAGTTCGCCTCGGGGTGGAACAACCTGGGCGTGCTGGACACGCGCGAAGGCCGCCTGCAGGCCGCCGTGGTCGACTTCAGATCCGCCCTGCGCTACGCGCCGCAGCATGCCGCGTCGCTGTCCAACGCCAGCACGCTGTACACCCGCATGGGCGACACGCGTGAGGCCGAGCGGCTGTCGCGCCGGCTGGCGCTGGTGCACCGTCGCGACCCGTTCGTGCAGTACATGCTGGGCGCCGACGCGGAGAAGAAGCAGGACTATGCGCAGGCCATACGCTATTACAAGCGCGCCGTGCGCCTGTACGAGGAAGCACACCAGTTCCACTTCGGCCTGGCCCGCGCCTACTTCATGGTCGGCGATACGCAGCATGCCGGCGAGGAGATGCAGCGGGCGCGGGCGCTGGGCGGGGATGCGCTGCAGCAGCGCTACCAGGCCAAGCTGGACAGTCTGAACCGCTGGCGCCTGCAGAACGTGCAGGCGCGATGACCACCGCGATCAGGCCTTCTTGAGGAAGCAGGTCTTGAGGACCAGGCCCTTGATCTTGTCCGAGTTGCCTTCGATGTGCTCGGCGTCGTCATCGACCAGGCGGATGTTGCGGATCACCGTACCCTGCTTGAGCGGGATCGAGGACCCCTTGACCTTCAGGTCCTTGATCACCGTGACCGTGTCACCGGCCGCCAGCGCATTGCCGTTGCTGTCGCGGACGACCAGCGCCTGCCCGGCGCTTTCGCCGGCGGTCCACTCGTGGCCGCAGTCGGCACAGATCCACAGCGCGCCATCGGCGTAGGTATTTTCCAGGGTGCATTGGGGGCAGGCGGGAACAGCGGACATCGGGACAACCTCGGGCATTCAACGATCACTATTGTAGCCTCCCGGTGGCACCCGCTGCCCCAGCGCCCTTGCGCCGGCGGGCGCCTTGCCGCACAGTGCGCGCCCCCTGACCACCGGCCCGGCCCTCCCGCATGAAAATCGGCATCGACTTTGGCACCAGCAATTCCGCCGCCGCGGCAGTGGTCGACGGCAAGGTCGTCCCGATCCAGTTCGGGCAGGCGCAGCAGTTCCGGACCACGGTGTACTTCCCCGAGGTCATGCGTGACCCCAACGATTTCGAGCTGACGCCGGCGCTGGAGCACGAACTGGCCCGCCTGGTCGACGCGGCAGCGCGCGACGCCCGCGCCGCGGGCCAGGAACGGCCGCACGACGCGCTGCGCCGCGAGGCGCTGCGGGTGGTGCGGCGGCAGTGGATGGAAGAGCAGATGCGCGCACCGCTCAGCTCGACCACCTTGCTGCAGAACGCCGTGTACGGCGACGATGCGCTGGAAGCCTACTTCGAAGAGAACGAGGGCAACCTCGTGCAGAGCCCGAAATCGATGCTGGGCTACAACCTGCATCCGCGCGCGCGGCAGACCATCACCGGTATCGCCACCCACATCCTGGAACACATCCGTCTGACCGCCTCGCGTCAGTTCGACACGCCTGTGCGCACCGCCACGCTCGGCCGCCCGGTGCAGTTCCGCAGTTCGATCGGCGAGGCAGGCAACGCACAGGCCCTGGAGATCCTGCACAGCGCAGCGATCGCCGCCGGCTTCGACAGCGTCGACTTCCTCGAGGAGCCCGCGGCGGCGGCCATGCATTACCACGCCGAAAGCACGCAGGAACACGATGCGGTGGTGGTGGACATCGGCGGCGGCACCACCGATGTCGCACACGCCCGCGTCGGCGGCCCCCGGGCGCCGCGCATCCACCGCGCCTGGGGTATCGCGCGCGGCGGTACCGACATCGACCTGGCCCTGAGCCTGGGCGGCTACATGCCGCTGTTCGGCCGCAACATCACCCGCGTACCGACCCATCACTACGTCGAGGCGGCGATGGTGCAGGACATGACCCGACAGCGCGATTTCCGCCAGCACGACTACCGCGACGTCGACGCCCCGTTCGGCAAGCGCCTGCAGGCCCTGCAGGACACCGGCAACACCGCGCGCCTGTACCGCGAGGTGGAGCGCTGCAAGATTGCCCTCAGCAGCGAACCGGGCCACCGCAGCGCACTGGACTTCATCGAACGCGACCTGGCCGTGGACGTCGACGCTCCGCGCCTGGAAGCGGCCGCCAGCGGCTACATGGGTGAACTGGCCGGCCTGCTGGCGCAGGTCCGCGCTGACATCGGCCACGATCCGGCGGCGGTCTTCCTGACCGGCGGCATGTCGCGCGCCGGCTACCTGCAGCAGGCCGTCGCCGCCGCCTTCCCCGGCGCCACCCTGGTGCGCGGCAACCCGTCCTTCGGTGTGGTGCACGGCCTGGCATGGGCGGCGGCGGAACCGTCAGTGGCCGGCTGAGGCGGGCCGCACCAGACCGCCGAAGCCCTTGTCGCACAAGGCTTTCGCCGCGTGAAGCGCGCGCATTAACAAAACGTTACGCCGAAAGCGCTATCATCTTTCGGCTTCAATGCGCAATGCGCATGACCTTCCGGGCCTGATCCAGGCCACTGTCTCTGTCGATGCTGCCGCCCCGTGGACCCGTCCTGTGGCGCCGGGATCGTTTTTACGCTGCGATCCGGCTCGTTCCCAGCACGCACTGCCCCGAGCCGCCAAGAGAGATTCCATTGGGCGAACGCCAGGCTTCACCAGCCCCTTCCATCGTAGCCGAACCGGACCCCATCGACTGTCGCCGCTGCGACGCGGTGTGCTGCCGGCTCTCGGTCACGGTGATGCCCGACGACGCGGTTCCCGGCCATCTGCTGGATACCGACGAACTGGGCCGCACCGTGATGGCGCGCAACGACGAAGGCTGGTGTGCCGCGATCGACCCCTACCATCTGCGCTGCACGATCTATTCGCAGCGCCCCGCGATCTGCCGCCAGTTTTCGATGGGCGGCGATGACTGCCGCACCGTGCGGCAGGACTACCGTCGACAACAGCACGATCTGTCGACGCTTTTTTCACCGATCCACCCATAGCAGGAGCATCCATGGCCCGTACGCCAAAGACCTCCCCCAAGGCAGGCAACACCGTTCGCGTCGACCGCAAGCAAGGGTCCAACACCGCCGTCAGCAGCGCCAGCATCGCTGCCGACCTGGCTGCCTTCCGCAAGGGCGGCGGCAAGATCGAAGTGCTGGGCAACACCCTGGCGCTGAAGAAAGCCGGTTGACCTCGCAGCCGACCGCACCGGCCCTGGCCGGTGCGGTGGCCGCACGACTCAGCGGCGGAGCGTGACCCGCACGCTGCCCGAGTGGGCATTGATCGAGACGTCGCCGTCACCGCCGCCCAGACGCGTATCCAGGCTGCGGCCCGGACCATAGCGCGGCCGTTCCACCTTTCCCGCATCGGACTGGATGCCACCACTGAACGTTTTCACGTTCAACTGCGCCG
Organism: Stenotrophomonas sp. NPDC077461; assembly: GCF_049545475.1. Taxonomy (NCBI): domain Bacteria; kingdom Pseudomonadati; phylum Pseudomonadota; class Gammaproteobacteria; order Lysobacterales; family Lysobacteraceae; genus Stenotrophomonas; species Stenotrophomonas sp. NPDC077461. The sequence continues at coordinate 52,939 of NZ_JBMWDO010000002.1, read as the reverse complement.
ACACCATCGCCGGCATTGCCAGCCCGACCGACCCGCTGACTGTCTGCAGCGCGACCTTGCCGCCCGGCGCCAGACCACCCACGGCCACGTCCACGCTCCCCGACACCGCTTCAGCGCTCAAACGCTGTACGCGTTCGGCCTCCACACGGATGCTGCCGGACACCGTTTCCGCCGTGATCTCCCCGCTGATGCCGCCGCCGGCCTGCACCTGGCCGCTGACTGCGCGCACCTCCAGCCGTGGCGTCTGCACGCGTGAACGGATGCCACCGCTGACGGTGCCCAGCGTGGTCTCGCCGCTGCGTCCCGCTGCCGCGATGTCGCCACTGACGGCATTGGCCTGCAGGCGACGCACATCGACCTCGGACACGTCGATATCGGCGCTCACCGTGCCCAGCTGCACCTCCACCGCACGCGGTACGCGCAGCGTCAGCGTGGCACCGCCCCGGGTGTTGCTGTTGCGCGGGTAGACCACTTCCCAGCGCACGCGGTTGGTGCTCTTGTCCTGCTTCAGGGTCAGCCCATCGGCCATCGAGCCGCTCAGCGCCACCTCGTTGCGGTCCCAGCCGCGTACGGTGACCTTGCCGGCGATATTGCTCACTTCCACCCGCCCGCCCGCCGCCAGCGGATGGCGCTCGTCGACGTGGGTATCGGCCAGCGCCGCCAACGGCAGCAACAGCGCCAGGGTGGCACTCAACGGCAACAGGGTACGCATCGGATTCTCCTTCATGTGGGCATGCCAGTGGCGGCCATCACCGCCTGCTGGGTCAGTTCCAGCCGCAGCGCATAGGTACGCTGCAGTTGCCCGAGCAGATAGCCCGAGCGCGGATTCTCGGCGATGGCCGCGCGGATGCTGCGCGCGCTGGCATCGAGTTCGTGCAGCGCCGGCTGGTAGTCGCCGGGCAACGTGGCCGCCGGCAACGCCGCCATCGCCTGCTGGTACTCACCGGCCAGGACATCGGCCTGCCGCTGCAGCATCGACGGCGGCGGGGTATGCGGCGTCGGCATCGGCACCACCACCAGCACCGCCAGTGCCGCCGCCAGGCCGAGCCCCACGCCCAGCGCCCAGCGCCGTGGCCGGCGCCGTGCCCTCTCTGCTGTGACCGCATCGGCCGGCACGGCAGCCGGCACCGCATCCAGGCGGCGCAGTTGCGCCTCCTCGTGCAGCTGCGCGGCGATACCCTGCCACACCCGTGCCGGGGGCACCCGCTGGTCGGGCAGCGCCCGCAGGCGCGCGCTCAGGTCGTCATGTTCGTTCATGCGGATTCTCCAAGGCGTGCGCGCAACAGACCGCGCGCACGGTGCAGCTGGGCTTTGGAACTGCCGACCGCCATCTGCAGCTGATCGGCGATTTCATGGTGTTTCCAGCCCTCGATATCGTGCAGCACCAGTACCGCGCGCGCACGCGGCGGCAGGGTTTCCAGCGCGCGCTCCAGGTCCATCACAGTGCCCGCGCAGCGGTCGGGCGCCACCAGCGCCGCCATTGCATCGGCGCTGTCCTCGCCGGTTTCCAGGGCATCTGCGCCGGCGCGCCCGCGCAGTTCCATCAATGCCGCATTGACGCCCATCCGGTGCAGCCAGGTACCCAGGCTGCTCTCGAAGCGGAACGTGGGCAGCGCGCGCCACGCCTGCAGGAAGGTCTCCTGCAGCGCATCCTCGGCGCGCGCCGCGTGGCCACCGCAGAGCCGCCACAGCACCGCGTTCAGACGCGGCGCATGGCGTCGGTAGATGCGTTCGTACGCGCCCATGTCACCAGCGACGGCGGCACGCACCAGGGCGTGGTCGTCGGCGCTGTCGGCCGGGTCGGCGAGGCGGGGAGCGGGCATGGTGGCGTCGAGCATATCCGTTGGATGCCACCGGCACCGAAAAGGTTTAAGCGCATCATCGACCGGGATGTTCAAACCTTTTCGACGTTGGCTGCATCCAAGCCTGTGCTCCACTCCGGTGGCCATCAGGAACTGTCATGTCATCCAGTACGTGCGCATTGTGGTTGTCGCTGGCGGCGTGGTCGCTGACCGGCGGCCCGTGGTCGGTGCAGCTGCACCTGCAGGACGAGCATCCGGACATCTGCGTGCAGACGGGCGGCCAGACGCCACAGTGCGTTTCCACACTGCTGCGGCACCTGGCAGTCGCCCTGCCGCGCTGGGCCTGAGCGGGCATGCGGCCGCGCGCATCGCCGCGCATTAAGATGGGTCCTTGTCTGCCGCACCCCGCAAGGAAATGTGTCCCCCATGAAAGTTCGCCTGCCCGCCTGGACCCACGATTGGCTGCAGTACGTGGAGCCCGCCGGCCTGATTCTGCTGACCATCGCCGTCGCCTGGCTGCTGCGCCTGATTGGCCGCCGGTTGATCCGTCGTCTTGGCGAGCACTACACGCTGCCGCCGGAAATGGTGATGGGCGCGCGTCGGGTCACCGGCTTCGTGGTCTATTTCGCCGCGCTGCTCACCGTGCTGAACATCCTCGGTGTTTCGGCCACCGTGCTGTGGACGGCCTTCACCGGCTTCGCCGCCGTCGGCGCGGTCGCCTTCTTCGCCGCATGGAGCGTGCTGTCCAACATCTTCTGCACACTGCTGATCTTCACCACCCGGCCGTTCCGCCTGCACGACTACATCGAAGTGCTGGAAAACGGTGAAAAGCCGGGTCTGAAGGGCCGGGTGATCGACGTCAACCTGATCTACACCACGCTGCAGGAAACCGACGGCGGCCATGAAGGCACGGTGCTGCAGGTGCCCAACAACATGTTCTTCCAGCGCACGGTGCGCCGCTGGCGCGACCCGGCGCAGGCACCCGGCGGCATCCAGGGCGACGGGTGATGCCCACGGATCAGCGCAGCTGGCTGTCCTTGCTGCCGCGGCGGTTGTAACCGCCGCCGTCGTGCTGTGCGGCGTCGTCCGCCTCCTGGCAGCGCACGCACAGACGCACCCCGGGTACGGCCTTGCGCCGCGCCTCGGGTATGGGGGCCTCGCAGTGTTCGCAGTGCGTCAGCCCCGGGCCCTGCCCCAGCTGCGCGCGGGCGCGCTGAATGGCGTCATCGACCGTGGCGTCGATCTGGTCCTGGACCGCGCCGTCGCCTGCCCACCCTGTCGCCATGTTGTGTCTCCCATGCCGTATCAGGCCCCCAGCATAGACCCGCACGCATGACCGGGCCCAACGTGCGGCTGAACGCACGGGGGCGGCCCCACCCGCGGTCGACGCTGCCGGACTGCCGGCGCGCTTACCAGACCAGGTCGTCCGGGACCTGGAACTGCGCGTAATACGCGTCGTCGTCGGCGTTGCCGGTGCTGGGCTCGCTGCTGCCCGGCTGGGCGTTGTCGAGCACGATGGCGCCGGGATCGCGCTCGCGCACCTTGTCGGCCGCCGCGCGCGGCAGCAGCTCAACGCCCTCGCCGAAGCGGGCGATGACCAGCGCGCCCGACGCCAGCTGCCTGCGCAGCAGGGCATTCACCAGCAGAGTGCGGATCACGGTACCGTCGTTGAAGCGGTATTCGATCTCCCCGTCGCGCTTGACCTTGTTGGTCTCGATGATCTGCCGCACCTGCGCCTGCAGTTCCTGGGCGCGCGCCTTTTCCTTGCGCTCGGCCTCCAGCGCGCGATCGCGTTCAGCCTTTTCCGCGCGCGCCCGTTCGGCCTCGCGCTGGCTTTCGCTGGGCGCAACCGGGGCCTTGCCGTGACGGGCCTTGACCTGTTCACGCGCGGCCTGTGAGACCTGGGACTTCTTGACCAGCCCGGCCTTGAGCAGCTGCTCCTGCAGGGGATTCGCCTTCGCCATACGCCTTGCATCTGTTTTTGCGGGATTCCGGGGGCCATCATACTGGTCTGCCCGCCCCACCCCAACCGCTCCCCGTGACCGCCCTGAAGTACCTTGCCGGCTACCCCGACGCCCTGCAGCAGCAGGTGCGCGAGCTGATCGCGGGCGACCGCCTGGGGCCGTGGCTGGAGCGCCGTTACGCCGACCTGCATACCGTGCGCAACGACCGCCAGCTGTACGACTACACCCAGGACCTGAAAGACCGCTACCTGCGCCAGTCCGCCCCGCTGTCCAAGGTGATCTACGACAGCCGGCTGCAGGTGCTCAAACACGCCCTGGGCACCCACACCACCGTCTCGCGCGTCCAGGGCAGCCGGCTCAAGGCCAGCCGCGAAATCCGCATCGCCACGGTGTTCCGCGATGCCCCGGCCCCGTTCCTGAAGATGATCGTGGTACATGAACTGGCGCACCTGAAGGAATCGGACCACAACAAGGCCTTCTACCAGCTCTGCACGCACATGGAAGCGGATTACCACCAGCTGGAATTCGACCTGCGGCTGTACCTCACCCACCTGGACGGTACCGCCGGCTGACGCCCGGCCGCCCCCACCCAGTACACTCCCCGCCCGCTTCCCGCTTTTCGTTGCCTGCCCGATGACCGACCCGATCCGACTCGACAAACGCCTGACCCAGCTGATCGGCTGCTCACGCGGCGACGCCCAGCGCTACATCGAGGGGGGCTGGGTGACCGTGAACGGCAGCGTTGTTGAACAGCCCCAGGCGATGGTCACCGACGAGGTCATCGTCCTGCGTGACAACGCCGAAGCGACCCGCGCCGAAACGGTGAGCATGCTGCTGCACAAGCCCGCCGGCATGCCGGCCGACGCACTGTGCGCCCTGGTCACCCCGGACACGCGCAGCGAACTCGACGCCACCGGCGTCACTCTGCTGCAGCGCCATTTCCACGCCCTGCAGCTGGTCATGCCGCTGGCGGACGAGGACAGCGGCCTGGTCGTGGTCAGCCAGGACGGGCGGGTCGTCTCGCACCTCAAAGACCGCGGCGCCACGCTGGAGCAGGAGTACCTGGTGGAAGTCACCGGCGAGCTGGTGCCCTACGGCATGAAGCGCCTGGCGCACGGCCTGAGCTTCCGCAACTGGCCACTGCCACCGTGCAAGGTCAGCTGGCAGAACGAAACCCGCCTGCGCTTCGCCATCAAGCCGGTACATCCCGGCCAGCTGCGCGACATGTGCCGCCAGGTCGGCCTGGAGGTCGTGAGTGTCCGCCGCCTGCGCATCGGACGCGTGGCGATGGGCAAGCTCGTTCCCGGCCAATGGCGCTACCTCGCCCCCGACGAGCGCTTCTGATCGACCGGCCCCGGTCGGCCTGCACTCGCGCTGCACGGCCGGGCCGCTTAGGATCGGGGCATGACCGACAAACCACCCTTCTGGCGCCGGCTCCTGCGCTGGCTGGGCATCTTCGTGGCGATCCTGGTCATGCTGGTGCTCAGTGGCCTGCTACTGGCCGACCACCTCACGCCCAAGGCGCTTGGCACCCCGTCGCGGGTGCTGCCAGTCCAGCCCAGCCAGACCGCGATCGACCGCGAACTGTCACGCCTGCAGGCCGAGCACCCCGGCGAATCCGGCGTGGCCTTCCTCGCCGATGGGCTGGATGCCTACGCCGCGCGCGCGGTGATCACCCAGCACGCCGGACGCAGCCTGGACCTGCAGTACTACATCTGGCAGAACGACCTCATCGGCCACCTGATGGCACGCGAGCTCTACCAGGCCGCCGAGCGCGGCGTGCGCGTGCGCATCCTGCTCGACGACATGAACGCGCAGGACAAGGACGCGCTGATGATGGCGCTCGACCAGCACCCCAACATCGAGATCCGCCTGTACAACCCGTTCCGCAACCGCAATGGCCTGTGGCGGCTGGTGGAAATGGTGCAACGCGTGTTCAGCGTCAACCACCGCATGCACAACAAGTCCTGGATCGCCGACGGCCGCGTGGCCATCGTTGGTGGGCGCAATATCGGCGAGGAGTATTTCAGCGCGCGCACCGACGTCAATTTCCGCGACCTGGACCTGCTCGTCGCCGGCAAGGCCGTGCAGCAGGCCAACATGATTTTCGACGACTACTGGAACAGCGAAACCGCCCTCCCCATCGCGGCCCTGGCGTTCTACACTCCGGCCCAGCTGCGCCTGCTGGTGCGCCAGTCCGAGCACGAAGCGCGGCTGGACGGCGCCAAGCCCTACCTGGCACGCGTGGCGCGTTCGCAGCAGGCGCAGTCGTACTACCGTGATGCCGTCGATCTGCACTGGACCCGCCAGGTGGCGATCGTCTCCGATCCGCCGATGAAACACCGCCGCGACGACCGGGGCGACTGGCTGGTCGCGCGGCTCTCGGCCGAACTGGCGGGTACCCGCCACAAGGCCCTGCTGATCTCCCCGTACTTCGTGCCCGGTGAAGAAGGCACGCAGGGGCTGGGTGCGCTGGTGGCACGCGGCGCGACTGTCGGGGTGGTGACCAACTCGCTGGCGGCCAACGACGTTGCCGCCGTGCACAGCGGCTACATGCACTATCGCGCCCCGTTGCTGCGCAGCGGTGTGCACCTGTACGAGCTGAAATCGCGCGGCCATGCCGACAGCGGCGGCCTGTTCGGCAGCAGCGGTGCCAGCCTGCACACCAAGGCCTTCATGATCGACGACCGGCGCGGGTTCGTCGGCTCGTTCAACCTCGACCCGCGCTCGGCCTACCTCAACACCGAAATGGGCGTGCTGTTCGATGACCCGGTGCTGGCGGCGCAACTGCGCGCCGAGTACCTGCGGCTGGCCAGTCCCGCGCAGAGCTACTGGGTGGCGCTGGACGCGCACGGCCAGGTGCGCTGGCTGGACCGCGCCGCACAGCCGCCACACTGGCTCTACCGCGAACCGGATACCGGCCTGTGGCTGCGCGTCAGTGCGCGTGCCATCAGCTGGCTGCCGCTGGAGTCGCAGTTGTAGCCGCGCTCAGCGCGAGGCCACGCCTGCGTCCGCGCCGGCATCGCCATCCCCGGCATGCACCTCGTCGGCGTCCAGGGTTTCCACGGCGCGCCCGTGGACACGCCGCCAGATCCACTGCAGCGCGTGGGCCGGCGTGCTCTGCAGGTGCTCCAGCAACGCCAGCGCCTGCGCCTGGCCCATGCGTCCGTGCCGGCACAGCAGGCTGGCCGCCGCCGCGGCGCGGGCAAAACCCAGGCTGGTGAGCAGTCCGTCCGGCGCGCCGGCGCCGGCCCGCTCCAGCGCGGCATGCACCGGCGGCGGCAATTCCCACGCTGCAGCGATACGGCTGGCGACCGGCAGGGTCCAGTCATCCAGCAGAGCGGCGGCAAGCGCCCGTGGCGGTACCGCGACACCATGTCCCGCGCAGGCATCGAGCAGGTGGCGCATCACCAGCGCCGCGCCCAGCCCCTGGGTGAGCCCCAGCCACTGCGCCGCGAAGGCATCTTCATGGCTGACCGTACGCGCGTGGTCGGCGGCCGCGCGCGACGCCAGCAGCGCGTGTTCCCAGATCACCGCATCGAACTGCGGGAACGCGGCGCACTGCAGGTGCATCACCGGCTGGACCAGCACCGCGCTGATGATCTGGCGGATACCCTCGGTGCCCACCAGGGTCACCGCCCGCTGCAGGCTGTCCACCGGCCGGGCCTGCAACCGGTACACCGGGCTGTTGGCGATACGCAGCAGGTTGCCGGTGAGCACCGGGTCCTGGCCGATGATCGCCGCCATCGCCCGCGCCGAGGCCTCGTGGTCGTTGACGGTCTGGATCAACTGCGGCAGGAGCTGTGGCCGCCGCGGCAGGTGGCGGGCCGACCAGTCGCGCGCCGACAGCGCCGCATCCACTGCCGCACGCAATGCCGGCGCGGGCGCGGTGTCACCTGCCGGATCGCCTCCGCGTGGCACCAGTGCCAGGGCATACAGCCCGGCCTGCAGCACCGCCGCCGGGTCCCCGGCGGGCGCCGCCAGCGGAGCCGCCACGCGCAGGTCGGCCCGGGGCGGCCGTGTCTCGGCCAGCCCCCGCTGCAGCGATCCCTGGCGCCTGCGCCAGGCCACCAGCGCCAGCACGGCGGCCACGCCGCCCACGCCCCACGCACCCAGCATCGGCGCCGACGTCAGCATCGAGGTCTCCCGGAAACGCGGTCCCGCACCTGCCTTGTCGCCACTGCGCCCACGTCATCCATCCTGACATTGCCGATACTGCACACCGTAGCCACGGCATCGGCCGCGCCTTCACCAACTTTAACGGCCCGGCCCCGGCGGCGGCTGACACCGCCCTCCGGCGGAATGCACTAGAATGGCGCCGCGCGACCCGTCCACTCGAACCGACGACGTCGCTTTTTTTGTTTTACAACCCAACATTTGCTGGTCCGTTCGCCGCTGTTCGCCACCGTTCGCACCATCGGAGCCACCATGTTATTTGAAACCCTCGAAACCACCGATCACGAACAAGTGGTGTTCTGCCACAACCGCGACGCGGGTCTGAGGGCGATCATCGCCATCCACAACACCACCCTGGGCCCGGCTCTGGGCGGGGTGCGCATGCGGCCGTATGCCAGCACCGACGAGGCGCTCGCCGATGCGCTGCGGCTGAGCCGCACGATGACCTACAAGAACGCGCTGGCCGGGTTGAACGTGGGCGGCGGCAAGGCGGTGATCATCGGCGACCCGAAGGTGGACAAGAGCGAAGTGCTGTTCCGCGCGTTCGGCCGCTACGTCGATTCGCTGGGCGGACGCTACATCACCGCCGAGGACGTGGGCACCGATGTCAACGACATGGAGAACATCTACCTGGAGAGCGAGTACGTCACCGGCGTGCACCAGGTCCACGGTGGCTCCGGCGATCCGGCCCCGTTCACCGCCTACGGCGCGCTGCAGGCCCTGATGGCCGCCATGCAGCACAAGCTGGGCCATGAGGAAGTCGGCAAGGCCAGCATCGCCGTGCAGGGCCTGGGCCATATCGGCATGGAACTGGTCAAACTGCTGCGCGACCGTGGGGCCAAGCTGTTCGTGACCGATCTGGACAGCAGCCGGGTGGAGCGCGCGGTCACCGAATACGGCGCCGAGGCGGTCAAGCCCGACGACATCTACGACGTCAACGCCGACGTCTTCGCGCCCTGTGCGCTGGAAGGCGCGATCAATCCGCAGACGCTGCCCCGCCTGCGCACGAAGATCGTCTGTGGCACCGCCAACAACCAGCTCGCCAGCTTGGAGATCGGCGATGAGCTGCATGCGCGCGGCATCCTGTATGCGCCCGATTATGCGGTCAACGCCGGCGGCGTGATGAACGTGTCGCTGGAGATCGACGGCTACAACCGCGAGCGCGCCATGCGCCTGATCCGCAGCATCTACCACAACCTCGGCCGCATTTTCGCGCTGTCCGAGCGCGAGGGTATCGCTCCCCAGCGCGCCGCGGACCAGATCGCCGAATCGCGCATCCAGTCGATCGGCAAGCTGAAAATGCCTCTCGGCCGCAGCACGCCGCGACTGGGCACCCTGCGCCGCAACTGACGGCACGGCCCTACCGGAAACGCAGAAGGGCGCGATCGACGATCGCGCCCTTCTTCATTGCTGCCCTGCGGGGTCAGAACGCGGAGGCGTAGCGCAGGGCCACCTGGTGCAGGTCCCCGCGCGGACCAACGCGCTGGTCGTAGCCGAACGACACGCGCGTGTTCCGGCTGAGCCACGACTCCACCGAGACCCCGAACAGCCCCCCGGACCGGGCGGGCTGCAGGCCGGCCAGCGGCGCCCACGCATCCACGCCAACGAAGCTGGCCTGCAGGTCGAGCCCGTGGCTGGCCAGGTGCTGCTGCCATTCGGCGTAGCCGCGCAGCGACCAGTCGCCCCACCACGCCTGCGCACGCACGCCAGCCAGCGCCTGGCTGCGGCTGGCAATGCCGCCCTGCGTGCGCAACCCGAAACCGGCGCCGCCGTTCTCGCTGAAGCGGTCGCTGTCCACCCGTGCGTACTCGGCACCGAGGTACGGCGTGAGCGACAGGGCGGTGCTGCCGAACCGGTAGCCCGATTCCATGCTGGCCGTGCTGAAACTGCCGCCGTAGCGCGCGTTGACCCCGTACTGGCCGGCGCCCAGCAGCAGCTGGCGGTCGATATCGCGGGTGAACCGGCCGGCGCCCACCTGGCCCAGCGCGTAGGCCCGCCCGTGCTGCCAGCCGGCATACAGCTGCGCCTGCGACTGGCGGTCACGCCCCCTGTCATTGCCCCAGTCGCGGGTACTGGCGCTGCGGGTTTCGCCGAAGGCGAAGCCCAGCATGCCGTGACTGCCCAGTGCCGTGTCCTGGCCCATCATCCAGCCCTGGGTCTGGACACCGCTGGCAGCGAAACTGCCCTGCCCCGCCTCGCCCAGCGTGCTGTGCCAGGCGCCGCGCAGGCGTGGTGCGGCCGTCACCGCATCGAAACGCGAGGACAGCGCGCGTCGCTGCATGTCGATGGTGTCGAAGGTCATCGCCGCCGCCAGGCCGTGCGCTTTGCCGGACAGGCTCTCCAGGCTCGCCGACAGCCCGTCGGCGCCCTGCACCTGCTGCAGTTGGCCTGCCGCCGCCGCAAAGCCGCCTGCGGCCGGCCCGCCGCCATCGAGCACTTCGAATGCGGTTTCCACGCGGGCCGCCGCGCCCTGCGCCGCAGCGCCCACGCCCGCCGACGCGGCGGCCGCGCTGACGTTGACCCGGTCGATGTCCAGCCATGCGGTGCGCGCGTCGTAGCCGAAACGGCTTTCCAGCAGGGTGATGCTGGTGTCCTTGCGAAGGCTGTCAAACGCGCCGGTCAGCGACTGGCCCGCCTTGATCAGCTCCTGGCGGCGTCCGTCCTGCGGGACGTAACCGCTCACCGCCCCCATCAGGTACAGCACGCCTCCCTGGAGCTCGACCGTGCCCGTCACGTTCAGCGGTGCGGCGCCCAGCAGCGTCATGTACTGCCCGCCGGCACGCTGCACGTAGTTGCCGTCAATGGTGGCAACGGTGCGCGCCTCGTTCAGCAGCACGCTGCCGCCGCTGTCCACGTTGCCCTTGACCCGCGCGCTGCTGCCCATGAACTGCAGCACCGCGCGCTCGGCGCCATCGGGCTGCGCCACAATGGTCACGTTGGAGGTGATCGACCCGCCGTCGCGCAGCGCCAGCGTGCCGCGTTCGATGCGCGTGTCGCCGGTGTAGGTGCTGGTGCCGGACAGGCCCAGCGAACCGTTGCCCTGTTTGACCAGCCCGCCGCTGCCGCTGATGGTGTTGCTCCAGACCGAGTTCAGGCCCAACACGTTGACATCGACCACGGTGTTGCCCCAGTCGAAGCGCGCCGGCCCGTTGACCGCCTTGGCGACGTTGAGCAGGCCATAGCCGAAAGTGCTGTCCACGCCGGGCGCGCCAAGATCGGTGGCGGTGCCAAGCAGGGTCTGGCGGACCAGGTCGTTGGTGAAGTACGGATACTTCTCCCACACCAGCGCGGCGGCGCCGGACACCAGCGGTGCGGCATAGGACGTGCCCGAGCCCCACAGGTAGCTCGGCGTGCCACCGGTGTTCTGCGGGTCCACGTACACCACGGTACCGGGCGCGGCCAGGCAGTAGGCGGCCGCCACGCCGCACGCGTTGGCATAGGACGCCAGTTTGGACGGATCGGCCGAATCCACCGCGGTCACGGTCAGCCAGCCGCGCTCCAGGTCCGCGGCCGGGCGCGTGCCGTTCGGACCGGCCTGGCTTGGCAGGGCAGCCATGCTGGAGGGGTTGGGGCGGCTCTCGTTGCCGCTGGCGAACACCACCAGCCCGTTGTTCGCCATCACGAAGGGACGGTACTCGTTGGCGATCGGCGCGGTCGCGGCCGGGTTGGTCCAGTACAGCCCGCCCCAGGAGTTGTTCATGATCTTCACGCCGTCGGCGATCAGATCCTGGTGCATGGGCGCGAAACCGAGCGCACCGCTGACTTCATTGCCGCTGCCGCTGCCGTCATCGGTGGGGCGCCGGTCGGCGATGATCCGCGCCGAGATCACCAGCGCTTCCGGCGCGATGCCGCCCGGCCAGGCGCCGACGGCGCGGCCCGCCGCCAGCGAAGCCACCGTCGTGCCGTGGCCGACCACATCGTCCACGTTGAGATTGTTGACGCGCGGGTCGATGTAGGCGCGGCTGGACACCACCCGCCCCGACAGGGCGGGATGGGCGCGGTTGACGCCAGAATCGACCACGCCGATGCGCACGCCCTTGCCGGTCAGGCCCTGCACGTTGCGGCCATTGACGATGGTCAGGTGCGCATCGATCGCCGGCTGCACCGGCGGATTGGTCGGCGGCGTCACCGGCGGTGTGACCGGCGGGGTCACCGGGGGCGTGACCGGCGGCGGATCCACCCGCACGTTGCCGCCCCCCCCACCCCCGCCACAGGCACTCAGCGCCACGGCCAATGCGCCCGCCAGCCCTGTCCTCACTGCCACGATCTGTTTCATCCCCGCTCCCCACGTTCGATACGCAATGACCGGCATCCTGCCATCCGGGCAGACACCGGCGGTCAATGCCGACCCTCTATACTGGGCCGACCCCCACGCAGTCTGACGGGATTCGCGCCGGCATCCAATGCCCGCCGTCCCATTCCGAATATCGCTCACGCACCAACGAGATTGCCATGTCCAACATCGTCATCGCCGCCGCCAAGCGCACTGCCATCGGTTCCTTCCTCGGCCAGTTCAACGGCGTTCCCACGCCCACCCTGGGCGCCACCGCGATCGCCGCGGCCCTGGAACAGTCCGGTGTCCCGGCGGCGGATGTCTCCGAAGTGATCATGGGCTGCGTGCTGCCGGCCAACCTCGGCCAGGCGCCGGCCCGCCAGGCCGCCATCGCCGCCGGGCTGCCGCTGTCCACCGGCGCCACCACCCTGAACAAGGTATGCGGCTCGGGTATGAAGGCCATCATGCTGGGCCATGACCTGATCAAGGCCGGGTCGGCCAGCATCGTGGTCGCCGGCGGCATGGAGTCGATGTCCAACGCCCCGCACATGCTGCCCAATTCCCGTACCGGCAACCGCTTCGGCAACTTCCAGGCGGTGGACCACATGGCCCACGACGGTCTGGTCAACGCCTACGACGGCAAGGCGATGGGCGAGTTCGCCGAGTGTGCGGTGGACAAGTACCAGGTCAGCCGCGAAGCCCAGGACGCCTATGCGATCGAGTCGGTGCGCCGCGCGCAGGCCGCGCAGGCCAATGGCGCGTTCGACGATGAGATCGTCGCGGTCACTGTGACCACCCGCAAGGGCGAGGTCAGCGTGGCCCAGGACGAACAGCCCAGCCGTTCGGACATCGCCAAGATTCCCACCCTGCGCCCGGCCTTCAAGAAGGATGGCACGGTGACGGCCGCCAGTTCGTCCAGCATTTCCGACGGCGCCGCCGCCGTGGTGCTGCTGTCCGAGGACGACGCCCGCGCACGCGGCGTGCAGCCGCTGGCCCGCATCGTCGGCCACGCCACCCACTCCCAGGAACCGGAATGGTTCACCACCGCGCCGATCGGCGCGCTGCGCACACTGCTGGAGAAGACCGGCTGGACGCTGGACCAGGTCGACCTGTTCGAGATCAACGAAGCGTTTGCCGTCGTGGCAATGGCGCCCATGCTCGAACTGGGTATTCCGCACGACAAGGTCAACGTGAATGGTGGCGCGTGCGCGCTGGGCCATCCGATCGGTGCTTCGGGCGCGCGGCTGGTGGTGACCCTGGTGAACGCCTTGCGCAAGCGTGGGGCCCAGCGCGGCATTGCGACTCTCTGCATTGGCGGCGGCGAAGCAACCGCCATCGCTATCGAATTGATTTGATTTGGTTTAACGCGCATTTCTCAAAAATGAATGCGCGATCGCTTGACAGCCAATCGTGGCTTGTCATCATGTTGCCGGGCGCGCAATAGCGCGTTGCCTAATCTAACGACGAGGATTCACACTAATGAGCATCAACAAGCTGCTGATCGCGATGGCCCTGGGCCTGGCTCTGACCGCCTGCTCCAAGCAGGAACAGGCTGCTGACGCTGCTGCTTCGGCCAACGAAGCCGCCGCTGACGCCCAGGTCGCTGCCGACCAGGCCGCTGCTGCTGGCGCCCCGGCTGCCGACGCTGCCCAGGCTGCTGCCGACACCGCCACCACCGCTGCTGACGCTTCGGCCGATGCCGCTGCTGCCGCTGCTGGCGCTGCCACCGACGCTGCTGCCGCCCAGGCTGCTGACGCTGCCAAGGCTGCCGAAGGCACCGCCGAGCAGGCCAAGGACGCTGCTGAAGAAGCCAAGAAGTAATCACTTCTTTCTTCAAGCAAGTCTGAAGAAGCCGCTGGTTCGCCAGCGGCTTTTTCTTTGGCCGCCACAACCCGCCCTTCACACCGGCGTGAATAGGCTGGCCTCCCCGACGATTCCCGTCCTGGAGACCGCCATGAACATCCGTCCTATCACCACTTCCCTGCTGGCTGCCTCCCTGCTGCTGGCCCTGGCCGCCTGCAAGGGCCCGGAAGCCGAACAGGCACGCCAGGATGCGGCCCAGGCCGCCGACAGCGCCAACGCCGCCGCGCGCGAGGCCGTCGACAAGGCCGCCGCCGCCACCCGCAGCGCGGCCGATGATGCCGCGGCCGCGTCCGACCGCGCCGCCGCCGATACGCAGCAGGCACTGGATCGGGCCGCCGCTGCGACCTCCGAAGCCGCTGGCGAGGCCAAGAGCGCTGCCCGGGATGCTGCCGCGCATGCCAGCGATTCCACCGCCGATGCCGCGCAGAAGGTAGCCGACAAGGCGCGCGACGTCGCCAACGAGGCAAAGCAGAACGCCGACGAGGCCAAGCACTGAGCCACACCGCCGCATCACGGCAGGATGTCGTCATCCGCACGCCCCTCTCCGGAGGGGCGTGCTGCATTGGAACGGTGGCTCAGGGCAGCGCGCGGGCCAGGACCGCAGCGTAATCCAGATCCGACGGCAGCGTTCCGAATGCCATGCCGTGCTCGGCACCGAGCCGGGAGCGGATGAAGGCAGCCGCCAGCGGGCTGTCGGCGCGCAGCAGTACCGCCGCCTGCAGCAGCAGCGCCAGCCGCTCGGTGATGCGACGCGCCTGCGCCTCACCCGGGCCGGCCGCCAACTGCGCACGCAGCGTCTGCCATGCCGCATCGTAGATGGTGTCGCGTCCGGCCACTCTGCCCAGTTCCTGTTCCAGCACCGGCAGCACCTGCGCCTCGCGCGACAGCGCGCGCAGCACGTCCAGGCACTGGATGTTGCCACTGCCTTCCCAGATCGAATTCAACGGTGCCTGCCGGTACAGCCGCGGCAGGATCGATTCCTCGACGTACCCCGCACCGCCCAGGCATTCCTGCGCTTCGTTGACGAACACCGCCGCGCGCTTGCACACCCAGTACTTGCCCACCGCTGTGGCGATGCGGGCGAAGGCGGCCTCCTGTGCATCCTGCGGCGCCAGGTCGACCGCGCGCGCAACACGCAGGGCGAACACGGTGGCCGCCTCCGATTCGATCGCCAGGTCGGCCAGCACATTGGCCATCAGCGGGTGGTCGCACAGACGGCGGCCAAAACTGCTGCGATGACGCGTGTGGTGCAGCGCCTGCGCCAGCGCCATGCGCATTTCCGCCGCGGCGCCGAGCATGCAGTCCAGCCGCGTCATCATCACCATGCCGATGATGGTGGCCACCCCGCGCCCCTCCTCGCCCACCCGCCGCGCCCAGGCACCGCACAGCTCGATCTCGCTGGACGCGTTGGCCCAGTCTCCGAGCTTGTCCTTCAGGCGCATCAGATGGAACGCGTTGCGGTTGCCGTCGGCCAGGCGCCGCGGCATCAGGAAACAGGTCAGCCCGCCCGGCGCCTGTGCCAGCACCAGGAAGCCATCGGACATCGGCGCGGAAAAGAACCATTTATGCCCGACCAGGGCATAGCTGCCGTCGGCCTGCGGTTCGGCGCGGGTGGTATTGCCGCGCACATCCGATCCGCCCTGCTTTTCGGTCATGCCCATGCCGAGGGTGATGCCGGCCTTGTCGGCAATGGGCACGTCGCGCGGGTCGTAGTGCGGTGCCGCGGCCTTGTCGGCCCACTCGGCCAGCAGCGGGTCTTGGCGCAGCACCGCAACCGCCGCATGGGTCATGGTCAGCGGACAACTGGTGCCGGCTTCGGCCTGATGGTGCAGATAGCTCAGCGCCGCGCGCGCGACGTGCGCACCCGGCACCGGCTCGTGCCAGGACAGGCCCGCCACGCCGTGCGATTTGGCCGCCTCCATCAGCGCGTGGTAGGCCGGATGGAACTCGACGGTATCGATACGATGGCCCTGTGCATCGTGGGTACGCAGACGCGGACGGTCCCGATTGGCATCGAATCCCAGCCGGTACAGCGCGTCGCCAGCCAGCCCGCCGTATACCGCCAGGCGTGGCACGAACGCCGCGCCACCCTCGCGCTGCACCGCTTCGGCCAAGGCCAGATCGTCGGCCCACAGATGCCGGCCCCCGAACGGTGGCGGCTGGTTGGTCACCGCATGGGTCTCGAAGGCGGACAGCTCGGGCATCGTGGCGGGCCTCGTGGCAGGGGACCGCCCGATTCTGCCGCATCCACGCGCAGGCGTCCGTTCAGCCGGATTCTCACCTCCTGCACGAACGCGGCGGCACAGTGCAGGCATGACGTCCTCCTCTGCAAAACCGGACCTGGTGGTGCTGCGCCCGGAAGGCCTGTACTGCCCGGCCGGTGACTTCCACATCGACCCGTGGCGCCCGGTCCCGCGCGCGGTGATCACGCACGGGCACGGCGACCATGCCCGCAGCGGCATGGGCCACTACCACTGCAGCACCGACAGCGTGCCGATCCTGCGCTGGCGGCTCGGCGAAGTGCCGCTGGACGCGCATGCGTACGGCGCGCGCTTCCGCCTGGGCGATGTGGACGTGTCGCTGCATCCGGCCGGACACGTGCTGGGGTCGGCGCAGGTGCGCATCGACGACGGCACCCAGGTCTGGGTGGCCTCCGGTGACTACAAGCGGCAACCCGATCCCACCTGCGCGCCGTTCGACGTGGTGCCCTGCGATACGTTCATCACCGAGGCGACCTTTGGACTGCCGGTGTACCGCTGGCCGCCCACGCCGCAGGTGGCCGCCGACATCGTGGCCTGGCGCAGGGAATGCGAAGCGCGCGGCGAAGCCGCCGTGCTGCTCTGCTACGCGCTGGGCAAAGCGCAGCGGGTGCTGGCCGAGCTGCTGCCGCTGGACACGCAGCCGGCGCTGCTGCACGGCGCGATCGCCGCCGGCGTGGCTGTGTACCGCGAGGCCGGCATCGCCATGCTCGCCACCGAAACCGTCGGTGAGCAGGCGCGCGGCAGCGACCTTGCCGGCAAGCTGGTGCTGGCGCCGCCCTCGGCCGCCGGCAGCGCCTGGATGCGGCGTTTCAAGAGCGCGCAACTGGGCTTTGCGTCGGGCTGGATGCGCCTGCGCGGCAACCGCCGGCGCCGCAACTACGACCGCGGCTTTGTGGTGTCCGATCACGCCGACTGGCCGGACCTGCTGCGTACGATCGCGCAGACCGGGGCGCGTCGGGTGATCGCCACGCACGGCAATACCGATGCGCTGATCCGCTTCCTGCGCGAGCGGGGCGTAGCCGCCGGAGCTTTCGCCACCGGCTACGGGGACGAGGAATGAAACGCTTCGCCGCGCTGTACCGCACGCTGGACCGCAGCACCGCCACCGGCGACAAACGCGCTGCGCTGGTCGATTATTTCCGCGACGCGCCAGCGCATGACGCGGCATGGGCGCTGTTCCTGCTGTCCGGTGGCAAGGTCACCAGCGCGCGGCAGAAGATCGCCGGCAGCGCCGAACTGCGCGCGTGGATCGCCGACGTCTCCGACACCCCCGCATGGCTGGTTGACGACAGCTACGACCAGGTCGGCGACCTCGCCGAAACGCTGACCCTGCTGCTGGACGATCCGGCCGACCGCGCGTCCGACATGGCGCTCGCCGACTGGATCGAGCAGCGTCTGCTGCCGGTCGCCAACCAGGCCGAGCCGGTCCGCCGCGCCACAGTGATGGAGGCGTGGCGGGACCTGGCGTTCGACGAGCGGCTGGTATTCAACAAGCTGCTGACCGGCGCGCTGCGCGTGGGCGTGTCGCAGCGGCTGGTGCAGCAGGCGCTGGCGGAACTATCCGGCATCGACATTGCCCGCATCGCCCAGCGCATGCTCGGCGCGTGGGTACCCTCGCCCGGCCTGCTGGCCGACCTGCTGACGCCGGAGGAACGCCCGGAGGACCGCCAGCAGCCTTACCCGTTTTTCCTCGCATCTCCACTGGAAAGCGACGCCGACCGGCTGGGCGACATCGGCGGCTGGAACGTGGAATGGAAGTGGGATGGCATCCGCCTGCAGCTGCTGCGGCGCCAGGGCGAAGTGGCGCTGTGGTCGCGCGGCGAGGAACGTCTGGATGGCCGCTTCCCGGAGATCGAGGCGGCCGCGATGGCGTTGCCGGACGGCTGCGTGATCGATGGCGAACTGCTTGCCTGGCGCGATGACGATCCGCAGCCGTTGCCGTTCACCGCGCTGCAGACCCGCATCCAGCGCCGCGCGCCCGGCCCCAGAACCCTGCGCGATACGCCTGTGCGCGTGCTCGCCTACGACCTGCTGGAGCTGCACGGGCAGGACCTGCGGCTGCAGCCGCTGACGCAGCGGCGCGCCGCGCTGGCGACCGTGCTCGACAGCCTGGGCGATCCGCGGCTGCAGCTCTCCCCGCAGCTCCATCCCGACGACTGGCACGCCGCCGCCGCCCTGCGGGCAGGTGCGCGCGAGCGCGGCGTCGAGGGACTGATGCTCAAGCGCGGCAGCTCGCCCTACCAGAGCGGACGGCGTCGCGGCGACTGGTGGAAATGGAAGGTCGACCCGCTCACCGTCGATGCGGTGATGATCTACGCGCAGTCCGGCCACGGCCGACGCAGCACGCTGTACACCGATTACACCTTCGGCGTGTGGGACGGTGACAGGCTGGTACCGGTAGCCAAGGCGTACTCGGGCCTGGACGACACGGAAATCCTGGCGCTGGACCGCTGGATCCGCGCCAACACGCTCGAACGCTTCGGGCCGGTGCGCAGTGTGCGTGGCGAACAGGTGTTCGAACTCGGCTTCGAAGGCGTCAACCGCAGCAGCCGGCACAAGTCCGGCATCGCGGTGCGTTTTCCGCGCATCCTGCGCTGGCGGCAGGACAAGCCGGCCAGCGAAGCAGACACGCTGGCCCAGCTGCAGGCGCTGGCACGGTGACGCGGCGCGAGGCGATGGCACGCCTGGTGGCGTGGTTCGCCAGCCGCGGCTGGGCACCGCTGCCGTTCCAGAAAACCATGTGGCGTCACTACCTGGCCGGCGCGTCGGGGCTGCTGCACACGCCCACCGGCAGCGGCAAAACCCTGGCAATGTTCGGCGGCCCCCTGCTGCAGGCGCTGTCCGATCCGCCGCCGCGCATTGCGGGCCGCGGCGGCAGGCGGGTGCCGGCCCTGCAGGTCCTGTGGATCACCCCGCTGCGCGCACTCGCCGCCGACACCGCGCGTGCGCTGCGCGAGCCGTTGTCCGCACTGGGCCTGGACTGGCAGGTGGGCCTGCGTACCGGCGATGCCAGCGCGCGCGACAAGCGTCTGGCGCGCGAGGGGCGCGTGGATGTACTGGTCACCACGCCCGAATCGCTGGCACTGCTGTTGAGCTATCCCGATACGATGGCGCGCCTGCAGCAGCTGCGCTGCGTGGTGGTCGACGAGTGGCACGAGCTGCTTGGCAACAAGCGGGGCGTGCTGCTGCAGTTGAACCTGCGTCGCCTGCGCGATGCGCTGCCGGCGCTGCAGGTGTGGGGGCTGTCGGCCACGCTCGGCAACCTCGACGAAGCGCGCCAGGTGCTGCTGCCCGACCAGCCCGACGCGCCACAGGTGTCAGGCGCCCGCCCCCGTCCGATGACGCTGGAAACGCTGCTGCCGGCGCACGGCGAACGCTTTCCGTGGGCGGGGCATCTGGGCCTGTCACAGCTGCAGCGCGTGCTGGAGCGGCTGCTGTCGGCACGCAGCAGCCTGCTGTTCACCAACACCCGCGCGCAGGCGGAACTGTGGCACCAGGCATTGACGGCGGTATGGCCGGAGGAGCTGGCGACCCTGGCACTGCACCACGGTTCGCTGGACCCTGCGCTGCGGCGCGATGCCGAGGAGGGACTGCGCGAAGGTCGCCTGCGCTGCGTGGTCGCCACGTCCAGCCTGGATCTCGGCGTGGACTTCCCCGCTGTGGACCAGGTGCTGCAGGTCGGCAGCCCCAAAGGCATCGCGCGCCTGCTGCAGCGTGCCGGCCGGGCGCGTCATCGTCCCGGTGAATCCGGACACATCATCTGCGTCCCCTCGCATGCGCTGGAGCTGGTGGAGTATGCGGCAGCGCGACGCGCGCTGGCCGAGGGCGTGATCGAAGCACGACGTCCGCTGCAGTTGTCGCTGGACGTGTTGGCCCAGCACTGCGTGAGCTGCGCGCTAGGCGGCGGTTTCGACGCCGATGCGCTGTTCGCGCAGGTGCGACGCACGCACGCGTTCGCCAGCCTGGAGATGACGCAGTGGGAAGGCGTGCTGGCCTTCATCGTGCAGGGGGGCCGTGCGCTGGCGCAGTACCCGAACTTCCACCGCGTCGTTCGTGACGATGATGGCGTGTACCGCGTCCACGACCGCCGCGTGGCGCTGCGTCACCGCTTGTCGATCGGCACCATCACCAGCGACGGCAGCCTAACGGTCCAGTTCCTGCGCGGCGGCCGGCTGGGCGCGGTGGAAGAGCAGTTCGTGGGACGGCTGCGACCCGGGGACCGCTTCCAGTTTGCCGGGCGCCTGCTGGAACTGGTCCGGCTGGAGCAGATGACCGCGTATGTGCGGCTGGCCCGTGGCGGCGAGGGCGTAGTGCCGCGCTGGCAGGGCGGCCGGTTGCCACTGTCCGATGCACTGGGCCGCGAGATGGAAGCGGTACTGGAGACGCCCGGCGAGAGCGCCGAACTGCGCTGGCTGGCGCCGTTGCTGCAGTTGCAGGCGCGCCTGTCCGTGCTGCCCGGCTCCTCACGCCTGCTGGTGGAAACACTGCTCCGCCGCGAGGGCCAGTACCTGTTCGTGTATCCGTTCGCGGGCCGTCAGGTCAACGAAGGCATCGCCGCGTTGATGGCGATGCGCTGGACGCGCCTGCAGACCAACACCTTCGCCTATGCCGCCAACGACTACGGCTTCGTGCTGGCGCCGGCGCATGCGGTTGCGGTGGAACCGGCGCTGATACGCCGGCTGCTGCAGCCTGACAGCCTGTTCGAGGACCTGCGCGACAGCCTCAACCTTGGCGAGCTGGCACGCCGTCAGTTCCGCGATATCGCGCGCGTCTCCGGCATGTTGGTGCCTGCGTTGCCGGGCCGCACGCCGCGCAGCCTGCGTCAGTTGCAGGCGTCCAGCGGGCTGCTGTACGACGTGCTGCGCCAGCACGATCCGGATCACATCCTGCTGACGCTCGCCGAACACGAGGTGCTGCACAGTCAGCTCGACCTCGGCGCTCTGGCCGCCGCACTGCAGCGCTGTCAGGCGCGCGCGCTGCATGTGCAGGCGTTGGGCAGCCTCGGGCCATTCTCGTTCCCGCTCTGGGCCGAGCGCATGCGCGGCCAGCTCAGCAACGAAGACTGGAAAACCCGCGTGCTGCGCGCGGCACAGCAACTGGAGAAACGGCATGGGCAATGACCTGTCGCTGACGCTCGCCGGCGAGACGCTGCACCTGCTGGGTGCGCGTGCGCTCTACTGGCCGACGCGCAGCGCGATGTTGATCGCCGACCTGCACTTGGGCAAGGCCGACCTGTTCCGGCGCGCCGGCATCGGCCTGCCCAGCGGCGGCACGGGCGATGATCTCGCACGCCTGACCCACCTGCTGCAGCAGCAGCGCGTGGACACGCTGTGGATTCTGGGCGATGTACTGCACGGTGTGGCGCATCGCGCCGCGTGGTACCGGCAGTGGCAGGGATGGCGTGAGCAGCACCCGTCGCTGCAGATCGGCGCACTGGCCGGCAACCACGACCGTGCGCTGCCCAAAGCGGACCTCGGCATCGAACTGATGGGTGAGAGCGTGCAGGAAGGGCCGTTCCTGCTGCGCCACGACCCGCGCCCGCATGCGCGCCTGCACGTACTGTGCGGTCACCTGCATCCACTGGCACGGCTGCCGGGCATGCAGCGGCGCTGGCCGGCATTCTGGCTGCGCGAAGACCTCACGATACTGCCGGCCTTCTCGCGGTTCACCGCCGGCATCGCGCCGGTGCTGGCCAATGGGGAGCGGCTGGTGGCGTGCGTCGAAGACGAGGCCATCGCGCTGCCGCCGCGCTAGCCGCCGGACGGCGGCCGAACGCGGTGCGATTCACATGGCCGGGACCAGCGTATCCGGCATCAACAGGATCTCCGGCGTGCGGGACACGGCGCGGACCGGCTGCTGCTGGATCGCCACCAGCATGTCGCGGGCCGCCTGGCGGATGTGCGGATGATGCTCCGCTGCGGTATGGGTGATGAGGCTGGTGACATGGAATTCGAACACGTCTTCCATCACATCCGGCTGATCCTCGTGCAGCATCTGCAACAGACCGCGCAGTTTGCTGAGTTCGCTTTCGAGAGTGTCGGCCGAGAACAACATGTCAATCTCCTTGGGATGGCGGTCCACACGGGACCTGGGGCGCAGGCGCACCGGCACGGAACGATCCGTGGTGCAAGGCATATCCGGGTCGGGTGGCGCCAGGCGCACACGCACGCTGCGTCTGCGCTGCCGTTGTCTCATGTCGACGGTGATTTCACCGTCAACGCAATGCAGATCCGCCTTCACGCGCGCGCATTCAGCGCCTGACGCGGGTATCACCGTGCAGCACGGTATTCGCGCATTGCCGTCACGAACCCGGGCGACAACGGCAGGCGCCCCATCCAGCCATGCTGCGTGCCACTGAGCACGCGCAGCATGTGCCCGCGCCCGCCAGGTACGCGCCCCATCGGCCCGAAGAACACGTCGCGGGCACGCGCCAGCGTGTCGCGTTCGGACTGGAACAGCGGCGTCAGCCAGTGGCTCCAGTAGTGATAGATCGCCACATGCGCGCGTCGCCGCTGCTGGTACGCCTGCAATGCGGCCGTCAGATCGGGGTGCGCCCGCAGCGCATCGCGCAGCGCCATCGCATCCAGCAGCGCCATGTTCACCCCCTGCCCCAGCTGCGGGCTCATCGCATGCGCCGCGTCGCCGGCCAGCACCAGCCGCCCGCGATGCCACTGCCGCATGCGCGTGTCGCGATAACTCGCGCGGGCCAGCGCCTCCGGCGCTACGTCCTGCAGCAACCCGTGTGCCTCCGGCCAGAGCGCAGCGACATCGTCCAGCCAGCGCGCCATGCCATCGCGTTCCCAGTGCGCGAAGCGATCACGCGGCAGACTCCAGAAGAAGCTCAGCCGTGGCGTGTCATCGCCGGGCCGCGTTCCCACGGGCAGCAGGCCGATCATCCTGCGCGCCATCAGGTAGCGCTGGCGCAGTTCGTCGACATGCGGCCAGTCACCGCGCGGCAGCAGGCACCACAGTGCCCCCCACGGGTACTCGCGATCGTGCCGCGCACCCGCCACCTGCGCGCGCAGCGTGGAGGC
Source organism: Stenotrophomonas sp. NPDC077461 (assembly GCF_049545475.1). Classification (NCBI taxonomy): domain Bacteria; kingdom Pseudomonadati; phylum Pseudomonadota; class Gammaproteobacteria; order Lysobacterales; family Lysobacteraceae; genus Stenotrophomonas; species Stenotrophomonas sp. NPDC077461. The sequence continues at coordinate 29,566 of NZ_JBMWDO010000002.1, read as the reverse complement.
GGCGCCATCGGCGGCGATCACCACGTCGTAGGGCCCGTGCCACTGTCCGCGTGCATCACGCACGCGCCCCTTGTCACTGTCCACCTCGACGATCGCGGTATCGGCCTGCAGGTTGCCCGCGTGCTCCCAGGCCTGCGCCAACACTGTGAACAACGCACCGCGCTGCATGCCCACGCCATGCAGATGCACGTCCAGCGCGGCGTAGCGCATGTCCATCACCGCGCGCCCGCAGGGCGTTTCCCCGTACAGCCGCTGCACCGGCGCGCCATGTCGCAGCACCTGCGGCAACAACGCCATCTGCCACAGCACGTCCAGGCCGCTGGGTTGCAGCAGGAAGCCGGCCCCGACGGGGCCGGGCGCTTTCGCACGCTCGAACACGTGCACCACGTGATGATCGCGTGAAAGCAGAATCGACAATGCCTGACCGGCGGTGCCGTAGCCGATGATCGCCACCGTGCGCGGCTGCGTCATGTCATGTTCCCTATGAGCGTGATCAAGTTCACATCGTGCGCAAAAAAAACCCCGCCGAAGCGGGGTTTTCAATGCTCAACCGAGAGAATCACTCAGCCGGCACAATGTTCGAAGCCTGGGCGCCCTTCGGGCCCTGGGTCACGTCGTACGTGACACGCTGGCCTTCCTGCAGGCTGCGGAAGCCCTTGGCGTTGATCGCGGAGAAGTGCGCGAAGACGTCGGCGCTGCCGTCCTCCGGCGAGATAAAGCCAAATCCCTTGGCGTCGTTGAACCACTTGACGGTACCGTTCGGCATGGTAATGCGAGACCTTCTTCAATGAATGGGTGGTGTACGCTCAACCAGCGCACTGCCGGAGTATGCAAAGCTTGTTCCGCAATGACAATCACCCCCGCGCCAATTCACCGATCAGTTCCGGCAAACCCGCCGACGCGGCATCGACGTTGGCCAGTACTTCGGCCATCGTGATTTCGTCGCCATCACCACACCCGGCCGCCCAGTTGGCCACGATCGCCAGGCAGGCATAGTCCAGACCGAGCTCGCGCGCCAGGCTGGCTTCGGGCATGCCGGTCATGCCGACCAGATCGCAGCCGTCGCGACGCATGCGGGCGATCTCCGCATTGGTTTCCAGGCGCGGCCCCTGCGTGGCGCCGTAGCATCCGCCATCCTGCAGACGCACGCCGGTGACCTTGGCTGCGGCCAATACCTTGCTGCGCAGCATCGGCGTGTACGGATGCCCGAAGTCCACGTGCAGCACCTCGCTGCCCGGCTCTTCACACAGCGTGGAGATGCGACCCCACGTGTAATCGATCAACTGGTCCGGACAGGCCAGCACGCGCGGTCCGAACGCATCGGTGATGCCGCCAACAGTATTGAGTGCGAGCACGCGCGTCGCGCCGATCTGCTGCAGCGCAGCGAGATTGGCGCGGTAATTGATCTTGTGCGGCGGCAGCGAGTGGCCTTCGCCGTGGCGGGCCAGGAACGCCACGCGCTGGCCGAGCAGCGTGCCGACCCGGATCGGGCCGGACGGCGTGCCGTAGCGGGTCTCGACCTGGTGGCTGCTGACATCGTCGAGCTGGGCCAGTTTGTAGACGCCGGTGCCGCCGATGACGGCCAGTGCGATGTGTTCCATCATTCCTTCATCGCGTAGATGGCCGGCACGCAGCGCAGCGTCTCATTGACGTCCATGCCGAAGCCGAACACGTAACGGTCCGGCAGGTCGATGCCGGCGTAGTCGGCCTTGATGTCCGGCAGCGCGCGGTCGTGCTGCTTGACCGTCAGCGCGGCGATGCGCACGTCGGTCGCGCCCTGTTCCAGGCACCAGGTGCGCACGCCCTGCAGCGTGTAGCCCTCATCGAGGATGTCGTCGACCAGCAGCACGCGACGGCCGAACAGCGCGGTGGCCGGCTTGTGCTTCCAGACCAGGTCGCCGCCGGTGGTCTCACCGCGGTAGCGGGTGGCATGCAGGTAATCGAACTGCACGTCCTGGCCGCGGGCACCCAGTTCCAGCGCAAGCTGTCCGGCGAACGGCAGGGCGCCATGCATGATCGACAGGAACAGCGGCACTTCGCCCTTGTAATCGCGCGCGATGGCGTCAGCGATGCCGGCAATGGCCTTGTCGATGGTGGGGCGGTCGACCAGCAGGTCGGCCTGGGCCAGGGCCTGGGGGATGGTGAGGTTGGGCATCAGACGGTTCTTCCAAGGGTGTCAAGCAAACGGGATTGGGTAGTGCCGTGGCGGGTGTCGGCCAACAGGCCGTCCCAGCCCAGCGCGCCGCGGCCGATCAGGCCCAGCAACGCGGCGGTATTGAGGGTGCGGCCTTCGACCGCGCGCAGCGATTCTTCCACCAGTTCGGGGTGGCAGACCAGCACCACGTCGCAGCCGGCGTCCAGATGCGCATCCACGCGCGCCTTCACGCCACCGGCGGAGAACGACGCGGCCATGCCGATGTCGTCGGAGAACACCACGCCGCGGAAGCCCATCTCGCCGCGCAGGATCTCGCCGATCCAGCGGGGCGAGTAGCCGGCCGGTTCCGGCGCCACCTGCGGGTAGACCACGTGGGCCATCATCACCGCGTCGGCACCGGCGTCGATACCGGCCACGAACGGCACCAGGTCCAGCGCACGGAGTTCATCGAGCGTGCGCGGATCGCTGGCATCGTCGACGTGGGTGTCTTCCTTGACCGTGCCGTGGCCGGGGAAGTGCTTGAGCGTGGCCGCCATGCCCACGCTGTGCATGCCGCGCACATAGGCGCGGGTGAAGGCCGCGACCACGTCCGGATCGGCGCTGAAGGCGCGGTCGCCGATGGCCAGGTTGCCCCGGCCCAAATCGACCACCGGTGCAAAGCTCAGGTCCACGCCGCTGGCGCGCACTTCGCTGGCCATCAGCCAGGCGTGCTGCTCGGCCAGGGCCAGCGCGGCCTCGGGGTCCCTGGCGTACTGCGCATCGAAGCCCTGCAGCGGCGGCAGCGCGCTGTAGCCGTCACGGAAGCGCTGCACGCGGCCGCCTTCCTGGTCCACGCAGATGAGCACCGGGCGCGGGGCGGCGGCGCGGATCGCGGCCGACAGCGCGGCAACCTGCTCGCGCGAGGCGAAATTGCGCTTGAACAGGATGACACCGGCCACGGCGTCATGCTGCAGCCAGTGCCGCTCCTGGGCGGTGAGTTCGGTCCCGGCGACGCCGATCACGAGCATGGGTCATCTCCAATACGGGGCGCCGCGATGGCGCACCGCCGCATTGTCGCAGAACCCGCGCGCCGTGGGCCACGACCGCGCGGCTGTGACCACGTCTCGGTCAGGACGCGTCCGCGGCGCCTTCCGCCGCGATCTGCCGCAGTGCCTGGGCAAACGCCTCGGGCGGCTGGGCCCCCTGCACGGCGTAGCGGCCATTGATCACAAAGGTGGGCACCGACTGAATGCCCACTGCACGGGCCTGGTCGAGCTGGGCCCGGATCTCCTCCAGCCCTTCCTCGCTGGCCAGCAACGCCGTCACCCGGTCGGCCCCGATTCCGCCGGCGGCGGCGGCCTCGATCAGCGTCTGCGGATCGGCCAGATTCCGCCCGTGAACAAAATGCGCACGGAACAGCGCCTCGCCGACCGCCGCCTGCACGCCCTCACGACCCGCCAGCCACAGCAGGCGATGCGCCGGCAGGGTGGTGACCCGCACCTGGCCCTGGTCGAAGTCCATCGGCAGGCCTTCGGCGCGCGCCGTGGTCTGGGTCTGGGACAGAATCTGCTCGGTGCGCTCGGCACTGCCGAATTTGGCCCGATAGGCCTCGCGCAGCGGCACCGGAGTGGTGCCGGCGTCCGGATCCAGCAGGAACGGCCGCCAGCGCACCTCGATCTCGGGTGCTTCGTCGCCCAGAAGGGCCAGGCCCTGCTCGAACCGGTGTTTACCGATCCAGCACCAGGGGCACACCACGTCGGACCAGATCTCAATGTTCATGCGGCCAAGATGGGGATGACGGCCTGCGGAAAAAAGGGGGCAGCGGCGCCTCAAAGCGCCGCGTTGGACGTGATCGTCGCCGACGGGCCCTTCACGCTCGCGCTGAACCCGGGCGGCGACACCGCCGCGCGCCCGCGGCTATCTGTCCCAGCGGCTGAAGGGATGGGCGGCCAGCGCCAGGTTGTAGTAGCGCACGTCGTCGGTGACTTCCTCACCCACCCATGCCGGTAGGGCGATGGACTGGTCGGCGCGCTCCAGCTCGATCTCGGCCACGACCAGCCCGGCGTTGTCGCCGAGGAATTCATCGACCTCCCAGATCCGCCCGCCGTGTTCGACCAGATGCCGGCGCTTGTCGATCAGCCCGCCGACGCACAGCGCAAGCAGCGCGCGGGCATCGTCCACCGGAATCGGGTAGTCGAACTCCTGCCGGGTGTGGCCGATCTCGCGCGACTTCAGGTTGAGGAAGGCCTGCGCGCCCTGGATGCGCACACGCACCGAGGCCTTCTGCGCGCCACTGTCGAGCGCGGCGGCGTCATTGATGTAGCCCTGCGCCATCGGAATCACCGCGTGCGCGGCGGTGCGCCAGCCGTCGCCGGTGACGAGGAATTTGCGTTCGATTTCAATGCCCATGCGCACAGTATGGCGGCGCGGCGCCTACACTGCGCGCCCCCTGCAAGGATCCAGCCACGATGACACGCCATCGCCCCACCCTGCGCCGCATCGCCCTCGCCTCCCTGGCGCTGCTCCCGCTGGCCGCCAGCGCTGCCGCGCCGGCCATCCCCACGCTGGCGCAGGCCCAGTCGGCGATGGACGCGCTGTTCGATGCCGCCATCGCCGACCGCCCCGCCACCGACAGCAGCCGCATGGTCGCCGACGCGTTTCGTCCCCGCCTGCTGGGGTTGTCCAGCTGCATGCCGCTCGACGGCGCCGCCGCGGCCACGGTGGACTGCATCACGACCGCCCAGGCGGGTCCGGAGCCGGTGTATCGCCTGTTGCGCTTCGTCTACACGGAGCAGCGCTGGACGATGCCTGTCGAACAGCGCCGGATCCCGGTGCCGGTGCCGCCGCAGGAGCGTGTGCAGGTCCTGCTGCGCGAGACGTTCATCGCGCGCGCCGCGCAGGAGGCCGACCCTGCCGCGCGTGCCGAGCTGGCACAGGCGGCGCGCACGGCCGACGTGGTCGCGGTGCATGCGTGCGACATCGGCGAGGACGCGCCGGTGATCGAATGCGAGGTCGACGCCATCGTCGCCAGCGAGCGCGGCCGCCAGCCGATGGCGTTCGTGTGGGGGGACGGACAGTGGCACAACGCACCGGCCACGGCGCAGTAGCGGACGCGGCCGGCGAACGGGCGTCAGCGCTTCTCGAACACCGCGATGCTCTCCACGTGCGCGGTGTGCGGGAACATGTCCATTGCGCCGGCCGAGACCAGGGTGAAGCCCTGTTCGTTGACCAGATAGCCCGCATCGCGCGCCAGCGAGCCGGGATGGCAGCTGACGTAGACGATGCGCTTGAACTGCTTCAGCGGCAGCTGCTGCAGCACTTCGATGGCCCCCGAGCGCGGCGGGTCCAGCAGCAGCTTGTCGAAGCCCTGGCGCATCCACGGCGTCTGGCGCTGGTCCTGGGTCAGGTCCGCAGCGTGGAACTGGGCGTTGGACAGGCCATTGCGCTCGGCGTTTTCCCGTGCACGCGCGACCAGTCCCGGATCACCTTCCACGCCGACCACTTCACGCACGGTACGCGCCAGCGGCAGGGTGAAGTTGCCCAGGCCACAGAACAGATCGAGCACCCGCTCGTCCGGGCCGGCGTCGAGCAGTTCCAGCGCCAGCGCGATCATCTTCACGTTGAGCGATGCATTGACCTGGATGAAGTCCAGCGGCCGGAAGGCCAGCTCGACATCCCACGGCGCGAGCTTGAACGACAGCGGCACCTCGGCCGGCCACAGCGGCTGCACCGATTCCACGCCGCCGGGCTGCAGCGAGATCGCAAAGCCGTGTTCCTGCCCGAAGGCGGTCCACGCCGCACGATCGGCGTCGCTGAGCGGCTGCATGTGGCGGATGGTCAGCATGATCGCGTCGTCGCCGGCGATGAACTCGATCTGCGGAATATCGCGCTTGCCGTCCAAGGTCTCGATGAAGGTGGCCATCGCGCCGACCTTGCTGCCGATCTCCGGGATCACGGTCAGGCACTGCGACAGATCGGCGACGAAGCGCGGGTCCTGCTCGCGGAAGCCGACCAGGGTCTTGTCCTTCTTCTCGACCCGACGCACCGAGAACCGGCCCTTGCGGCGGTAGCCCCAACTGTCGCCGACCAGCGGCGGCAGCACGGTACCAGGGGTGACGTGGCCGATACGGGTCAGGTTGTCCATCAGCACCCGCTGCTTGGCCACGATCTGCTGCGATTCCTCCAGGTGCTGCAGCACGCAGCCGGCGCAGACGCCGAAATGCGGGCAGCGCGGCGTCACCCGCTGCGGCGAGGCGGTCACCACCTCCAGCGTGCGCGCCTCGTCAAAGTGGCGGTTGCGGGCGGTCGGTTCGGCGGTCACCACTTCGCCCGGCAGCGCGCCGGTGATGAAGGTGACCTTGCCACCCTCGCCATCACGGCGGGCCACGCCACGGCCATCGTGGCTGAGGTCGAGGATGTCGGTCTGGAAGGGCGTACGGTCGAGGCGGGAGCGGGTTCGGGCCACGTGGCAACAGGCTGCGGGCAAAAAGGGTGCGTATTGTCGCAGATGGAGGCATTGCCCTGCTCGGAAACCGTTTGCAGCGGCCCCGGACGTGTTTAATATGGGACACAGCTGACATGGAGGCAGCCCCAATGCAGATGACCCCGCGGGATCCCATGCCCCGATTCCTGCTCGTCGAGGACGACACCATCAGCCGCGGCTTCTTCAAGGCTGCGCTGGAGACCCTGCCCGCCGAGGTCGATACCGCCGATTCGCTGGCCAGCGCAATGGACCGCGCCAACGGCGGCGGCCATGACCTGTGGCTGATCGACGTCAACCTGCCCGACGGCAACGGCACCGAGCTGCTGCAGGCCCTGCGCCGTTCGCGGCCGGACACCCCGGCGCTGGCGCATACCGCCGATGGCGACAGCGGCATCCATGCCCGGCTGCGCGAGGCCGGCTTCAGCGAGACCCTGATCAAGCCCCTGACCCGCGAACAGCTGCTCAAGGCGGTGCGCCGCGCGCTGGTCAACAGCCCCGGCGGCATGGCGGCCGGTCCCGGGAGCAGCACCGAGAACGAGCGCCAGGACTGGGATGAAACCACCGCCCTGGCAGCCCTGAATGGGCAGCGCAACCATCTCATCGCCCTTCGCGAACTGTTCCTGGCCGAATTGCCCGGGGTGCGCGACGCCGTCGCGCAGGCCTTGCTGCAGCAGGATGTACGGGCCCTCCGCGGGCAGTTGCACCGGTTGCAGGCCAGTTGCGGCTTCGTCGGCGCCGCGCGCCTGGCCCGGGCGGTACGCCAACTGCACCAGGCACCGGAATCCGGCGGCGCACAGACCCAGTTCCGCGCGGCGGTGGAAGCCCTGCTGCATTGAGTCTCAGCGCCCGGCGCTAGCGCCGGCGTGACAGGTCGTCGAGCATTTCCCAGGATTTCAGGCCGCGGCCCCCGAGGTGGTGCAGCAGCACCGTGCGCATGCTGGGGCGCAGGCTGGCCAGGTCCTCCGCGCCGGGCAGACGGTCAGCGCCCAGCGCGAGCAGCGCGCTGCCGGTGGCCGCTCCGCGTCGCTGGTCGGCGCCCCGGTCACTGAGCAGACGGCGCGGGCCATCGCCCGGGTCGAGTTCGTAGCGGGCAGCGGGATCGAGCGGCTCGCCATCGCCGTCATGGCTCAGGTCGAACCCCACCCCGAGCGCATCCAGCAGATCCCGTTCGAAGCGGCGCAGGGTCCATGCCAGGGGGTCGCCGTCGCGCAGCCGCTGGCGCACCACGGCATAGGCGTCGTACAGGTCGGGCAGCGGGTCCTGGCGGGGTGCCAGCCGCAGCAGCAGTTCATTGATGTAGAAGCCGGCGAGCATCGCATCGCCCAGCAGCCGCGGTGCGGCGTCGAGTGCCTCGGCACCGCGAAGCTGCGCCAGTTCGCCGCGCTGTACCGCGGTCAGCCGGATCCATTGCAGGGGCTGCAGGGCCGCCCGCAACGGCTGGCTGCGGGCACTGGACACGCCCCGCGCGAGCAGGCCGATGCGACCATGCTGCTCGGTCAGCACTTCCACCAGCAGGCTGGTCTCCCGCCACGGGCGGGCGTGCAGAACGAAGGCGGGTTCATCCTCGATGCGCACGGCCTACCTCCCGACCGGCGCCGGCCGGTGGGGTCCCACCGCAGCGCACGCCGGGACACGACGGACGCCGCGCCGCTGCGCGCGCCCGGGGCGGTTCATTCGTAGCCGAAGGCCTTCAGCGCGGCTTCGTCGTCGGACCAGCCCTCGCGCACGCGCACCCAGGTTTCCAGGAACACCTTGGCACCGAACAGACGTTCCATCTGCATGCGGGCCTTGGCACCGATATCCTTCAGGCGGGTACCGCCCTTGCCGATCACGATCGCCTTCTGGCCTTCGCGCTCGACCCAGATCACCGCACCGATGCGCAGCAGGTTGCCGTCTTCGACAAAGCGCTCGATCTCCACCGTGGTGGCGTACGGCAGCTCTTCGCCCAGCTGGCGCATCAGCTGCTCGCGGACCAGCTCACCGGCCAGGAACCGCTGGCTGCGGTCGGTGATCTCGTCCTCGCCGAACATCGGCGGGGCTTCGGGCAGCAGCTTCAGCACGTCGCGCACCAGCGCGTCCAAGCCGTTGCGCTTCTGCGCGGAAATCGGATGCACGGCGGCAAAGCTGCGGCCGGCGGTCACTTCCTGCAGGAACGGCAGCAACGCGCCCTTGTCCTTGAGGCGGTCGATCTTGTTGACCACCAGCACCACCGGCACGCCCGCATCGCTGAGAACGTTGAAGGCCAGGGTGTCTTCCTCGTCCCAGCGGCCGGCCTCGATCACCAGCAGCCCGGCGTCGACACCTTCCAGCGAGCCGCGCGCCGCCCGGTTCATCACCCGGTTCATGGCGCGCTTCTGCACCTTGTGCAGCCCGGGCGTGTCGACCAGCACCAGCTGCCCTTCCGGATAACTGGCGATGCCGAGCAGCCGGTGGCGCGTGGTCTGCGGCCGGTTGGACACGATGCTGACCTTGGCGCCGACCAGGGCGTTGGTCAGAGTGGATTTGCCGACATTGGGGCGGCCGATGACGGCCACGCTGCCGCTACGATGGGGGGTTGCTTCGCTCACTTGGAATCCAGTTGCTCGAGGGCGGCGGCGGCCGCCTGTTGTTCGGCCAGCCGTCGCGAGGCACCTTCGCCTTCGGTGCTGACGGCAGGATCGGTTACGCCGCAGCGTACCCGGAAGGTCTTGGCGTGATCGTCACCCGATTCTGACACCAGTTCGTACTGGGGGAGCGCCTTCTGTCGGGCCTGCAGCCATTCCTGCAGGCGCGTCTTGGGGTCTTTCTCCGGCTTGCCCGTGGCCGGCAGCGCCTCCATCGAGGGGCTGAACCAGGGCAGCACCACGGTCTGGCAGGCGGCAAAGCCGGCGTCCAGGTAGATCGCCGCGACCACCGCCTCCAGCGCGTCGGCCAGGATCGAGTCCCGGCGTTGGCCGCCGGACTTCATCTCGCCGGGTCCCAGCGTCAGCCGGTCGCCCAGCTGCAGGGTGCGGGCGATGACCGCCAGCGCGCCTTCGCGCACCAGCTCGGCCCGGGCGCGGGTCAACGCACCCTCGTCGGCCTTGGGCCACCGCTCGTAAAGCGCCTGGGCCACCATCATGTTGACGATGCTGTCGCCAAGGAACTCCAGCCGCTCATTGTTGGGCGTACCGGCACTGCGATGCGTCAGGGCCTGCTGCAGCAGACCCGGATCGCGGAAGGGGTGACCGATCAGGTCACCGCGTTGGAAAGGTTTATTCGGCACCGCTACGGGTCAATTCCTGGTTGGTATCAAACCGGCCCACCACGTCGAGGTTGCCGATCATTGCCCGGCGCACTTCGTAGTTGACCTTCATGTTCCAGCCGCCATCGATGCGATCGAATGTGACGTTGGCCGGCTTCACGTTCTCGGAGTAGTTGATGTACAGACGCTTGAAGAACAGGTCCTGGACACGCCCGGGCTCCATGTTGCCCACCCCCGGCTCCTTGGCCAGGCTCTTCATCGCCGACCGCACCGAGTAGTACTCCTGGTACATCGGGAACAGCTTCATGCCGATGTACAGGCCGAAGGCAACCACGATCAGGACGACCAGGAACGAGGTCAGGGTCATGCCGCGCTGCGTGTTCATCGTCTTCATTGCGTTCTCCCCAGATACGCCGGTGTGATGGATCAGTTGATGGTCGAGCCGATCCGCGACGGCTCGAAGCCGTCCTTGCAGAACCAGCCCGAGCAGTTCAGCCAGATCAGGAACGCCTTGCCACGGAGATTTTCCTCCGGCAGCAGGCCCCAGAAGCGGCCATCGTCGCTGTTGTCGCGGTTGTCGCCCATGACCAGGTACTTGCCGGCCGGCACGGTCCACTGACCCTGGCCACGCGGGTAGTCGGTCTCCAGCACGGTGTGGGTACGGCCCGGCAGGTGCTCCACCAGCAGCGTGCTGCCGTCGCCCTGGCCGAGGTGGCCCGCGTAGATGCCCTTGTTGTCGTACTTGACCGGCTCGCCATTGAGGATCAGCCCATCGCCCTGGAAGGCGACCTCGTCCCCCGGCACGCCGATGACGCGCTTGATGAAGTTCTCGCCCTTGGCAGGGTCGGCGTCGGAATGGCCCGGGAAGTGGAACACCACCACGTCGCCACGCTTGGGCTCGCCCAGCGGAACGATCTTGGCGTTGTTCAGCGGCAGGCGCAGACCGTAGGAGAACTTGTTGACCAGGATGAAATCGCCGATCAGCAGGTTGGGCATCATCGAGCTGGACGGAATCTTGTACGGCTCGGCGATGAAGCTGCGCACCACCAGCACGATCGCCAGCACCGGGAAGAACGCCCGGGAGTAGTCGACCAGCACCGGTTCGGAATCCAGCAGGCCGGCACGCGCGGCACGGCGCCTGGCGAAGTACAGCTTGTCGGCCAGCAGGATCAGCCCGGAGGCCAGCGTCAGTACGACCAGGAGGATTTCAAACAATTTCATGCGGTGTCCTTGGGATCGGGTGCCTTACTTGTCCATCTGCAGCACGGCCAGGAAGGCTTCCTGCGGGATCTCCACGCGGCCCACCTGCTTCATGCGCTTCTTGCCTTCCTTCTGCTTCTCCAACAGCTTCTTCTTGCGCGAAACGTCGCCACCATAGCACTTGGCCAGAACGTTCTTGCGCATGGCTTTGACCGTGGTGCGGGAGATGATCTGCGAGCCCACGGCGGCCTGGATGGCCACGTCGAACATCTGTCGGGGGATCAGGTCCTTCATCTTCTCGCACAGCTCGCGGCCGCGGCGGTCGGCATGGCTGCGGTGCACGATCAGCGACAGCGCATCGACCTTGTCGCCATTGATCAGCACGTCCACACGGACGAACGGACCGGCGTCGAAACGCACGAAGTGGTAGTCCAGCGAGGCGTACCCGCGGCTGACCGACTTGAGCTTGTCGAAGAAGTCGAGCACCACTTCGGCCATCGGCAGCTCGTAGCTGATCTGCACCTGGCTGCCGAGGTAGTTGATGCCGATCTGGCTGCCACGCTTTTCTTCGCACAGCTTGATGATGTTGCCGATGTACTCCTCGGGCGTGAGCACGTTGGCACGGATGATCGGCTCGCGGATTTCCTCGACCTGGTTCACCGGCGGCAGCTTGGCCGGGTTGTCCATGTTGATGATCGAGCCGTCGGTCTTGAGCACTTCATAGACCACGGTCGGCGCGGTGCTGATCAGGTCCAGGTTGTACTCGCGCTCGAGGCGCTCCTGCACGATTTCCATGTGCAGCATGCCGAGGAAGCCACAGCGGAAGCCGAAGCCCATCGCCTCGGAGCTTTCCGGCTCGAACCGCAGCGCGGCGTCGTTCAGGCGCAGCTTGTCCAGCGCTTCGCGCAGGTCCGGGTAGTCTTCGGCATCCACCGGGAACAGGCCGGCGAACACGCGCGGCTGCATTTCCTGGAAGCCCGGCAGCGGCTTGGGCGCCGGATCGGCCGCCAGGGTCAGGGTGTCGCCGACCGGCGCGCCGTGGACATCTTTGATGCTGGCGGTGACCCAGCCCACTTCACCGGCGCGCAGGGCTGGCAGCACCTTGCGCTTGGGCGTGAACACGCCGACGTTGTCGACCTGGTGGTTGCGGCCGGTGGACATCACCTGCAGCTTGTCGCCGGCCTTGATCTGGCCCTGCATCACACGCACCAGCGAGACCACGCCCAGGTAGTTGTCGAACCACGAGTCGATGATCAGCGCCTGCAGCTTGTCGGTATCGCGCGGCACCGGCGGCGGAATGCGATGCACGATCGCCTCCAGCACGTCCTGCACGTTCAGGCCGGTCTTGGCACTGACCGGCACCGCATCGGTGGCGTCGATGCCGATCACGGCCTCGATCTCGGCCTTGGCGCGCTCGATGTCGGCCGTAGGCAGGTCGATCTTGTTGATCACCGGCACCACTTCCAGCCCCTGCTCCACCGCGGTGTAGCAGTTGGCCACCGACTGCGCTTCCACGCCCTGGGCCGCATCGACCACCAGCAGCGCGCCTTCGCAGGCGGCCAGCGAGCGGCTGACTTCATAGGAGAAGTCGACATGCCCGGGGGTGTCGATGAAGTTCAGGTGGTAGGTCTGGCCGTCTTTGGCGACATACGGCAACGAGACCGACTGGGCCTTGATGGTGATGCCGCGCTCGCGCTCGATCGGATTGGAGTCGAGCACCTGCGCCTCCATCTCGCGGGCCTGGAGGCCACCGCAAAGCTGGATGATGCGATCGGCCAGCGTGGACTTGCCGTGGTCGACGTGGGCGATGATGGAGAAATTGCGGATGTTCCGCATCGAATCAGAGGACATAGGTGGCGGCGGCGCGTCGCGTCGTCAGGATAACGACACATTATCGCATGGCCGGCCGGCTCCCGCGTGGGCCTACGTCCGATTGTCGCCAATGCCGGCCAGAAACGACCGGGCCCGCCGAAGCGGGCCCGGAAACGCAGCAGTGGCGGGGGTTACTGCCCCGTCTTGATCGCCACGAACGCGCTGTTGCCGGCGCCGGTGCGGACCAGCAGCATCACCACGTCACCCTTCTTGTAGCCCGACAGCTGGCGATCCAGTGCCGCCACGCTGCCGACCGGGGTACGCCCGACCTGCAGGATCACCATGCCCTGCGACAGCTGCGCGTCCCGCGCGGCCTGGCCGGTCACCCGGGTGATGCGCACGCCTTCACCGGACTCCAGGCCCAGCTGCTTGCGCTGGGCCGCGGTCAGGTCGATCACCTCCAGGCCCAGCAGGGCGTTGGCACCGGTCTGCGGCGTGGCCGCGTCGGCCGTCGCCGGACGGCTGCTGGCGCGCTCGGCGTCCTCGGCCAGTTCGGTCAGGGTGGCGGTGAGCTCGCGCTCCTTGCCATCGCGCACGACGCCCAGGCGCACCTTGCTGCCCGGCGGCAGCGCACCGATCGCCGGCGGCAGATCCGACCAGGCATTGACCATGCTGCCGTTGACGGAGCGGATGACGTCGCCGATTTCCACGCCGGCCTTGGCCGCCGCACTGCCGGGCACGATCTGGTTGACCAGCGCACCACGGCTGTCGGGCAGGCCCAGGCCCTGCGCCTTCAACCCGTCGATCGGCTCGACCACGGCCCCCAGCTGGCCACGGCTCACCCGGCCGGAGGTCTTGATCTGCTCGACAGCGCCCATCGCCAGGTCGATCGGGATCGCGAAGCTGATGCCCATGTAGCCGCCCGAGGCGGAGAAGATCTGCGAGTTGATGCCGACCACTTCACCGCGGGTGTTGAGCAGCGGGCCGCCCGAATTGCCCTGGTTGATCGCCACGTCGGTCTGGATGAACGGCACGTAGCGCTGGTCCGGACCGCCGGTGCTGCGGCCGACCGCGCTGACCACGCCGGCCGTGACCGAGTGGTCCAGGCCGAACGGCGAGCCGATCGCAACCACCCACTGACCCGGCTTGAGCGTATTGGAATCGCCCACCCGCACGGTCGGCAGGTTCCTGGCGTCGATCTTGAGCAGGGCCACATCGTACTGCTGGTCGCTGCCGATCACCTTGGCGGTGAACTCGCGGCGGTCGCCCAGCTTGACCTTCACTTCACTGGCATCGGCGACCACGTGGTAGTTGGTCAGCACATAGCCGTCGGCCGAGATGATGAAGCCCGAGCCCATGCCACGCCCGCGGGGGGCCTCGCCCTGCCCGCCCGGCTGGCCGGGCATCTGGAAGTCGGGACCGAAGAAGCGGCGGAAGAATTCGGGCATGTCCTCATCGCCGGGGCCCATCGCACGGGCCGCGCGGTTGTTGCGCACGATGGTGGTCTCGACGTTGACCACGCCGGGCCCGACCTGTTCGACCAGGTGGGTGAAGTCCGGCAGTCCGCTGACCAGCTGCGGGGCCGGCGCGCGCGGCGCCGCGGCCGGGGCCGCGGCGACCGGCGCGGTCGGGGACGGCGACTGGGCACATGCCCCGAGGGGAAGAGTCAGGGACAGGGCCAGCAGGGACAGAGCCTGCTTACGCATGCGAGGGGTCATCAGACGCGAGCCTCCGGGTCAGGAAGAAAGGGAGAGGGACGCTGCGGCCGTACGGCCGCAGCGCGAACATCGGGATGCCACGCGGCTCAGTCGCGATGGCTGCGGCTGGCCGGCACGGCCGGTTCGGCCTCCTGCAGGCGCGGCTCGAAGGGATAGAACGCGGCGCGTGGCTCCTGCGTGGAGAAGCTGGCATTGAGTGCACCGCCACCGGCCGGGGCCAGCGTGGAGCGTGGCCAGGGCTTGGCCTGCAGACTGCCGACGTCACCGAAGGGATAGGCGCGCGCGGCCGCAGCCGGCACTACCGGCAGGGGGCTGGCGGCGACAGCGCGCTGCGGCTCGGCACTGCGCTCAAGCGCACCGCGCGCGGCCTGCTGGGTACGGGTGGCGCTGTTGCGGCGCGCGGCCGCCACGTCCTGTCGGCGGCTGGCCGCCGCGACCGCAGCGGCGGGCGCGGCGGCCACGGCCAGGGCGGCATCGGCCGGGGCGACCGGGGCGGCGGGCGGCGCCGGCGGCAGCTCGGCCTGGCTGGCGATCACCGTGGTCGGCGCGGGCGGCGGGGTCTCGCCGGGCAGCTGCTCGCGGGTCATGAACATGGCCACCGCCGCCACCGACGCGGCCAGGGCAGCGCCGCCGCCCCACCGACGCCAGCCGCTGCGACGCACCGTGGCCGGCGCGGCAGCCGGCTGCGGCTGCGGTCGCGGCTCGGCAGCCACCGCCACGCGGATGCGCTCGGCGAACGCCTGCGGCGCCGGCGCGCAGGCCTGCCCACGCAGCACATCGCCCAGCAACTGCCAGCGTTCGTGACAGCCGGACAGCGCCTCGTCGTGTTCCAGCCGGCGCAGCATGAAGCGCGCCTCATCGGCCGACAGTTCGCCGTCGATCAGCGCCGACAGCTGCTGCCGGTTGTGGGCATCGAGTTTGTCCGGCGGGGTGCCGGCGTTTCCAGGGGTAGGCATCTTGGGGGTCATACGCGGTTCTTCTCGCGGGTGGCGCTGCCGATATCCAGCAGCGGCCGAAGTTCAGTGTCGATGGCTTCGCGGGCGCGGAAAATCCGCGACCGCACGGTGCCGATCGGGCACCCCATCTTCTGCGCGATTTCCTCGTAACTCATGCCATCCACCTCGCGCAGGGTGATGGCCGAACGCAGTTCCTCCGGCAATGCCGCCACCGCCTTCATCACCGTCTGTTCCAGCTCCTGGCGCATCAGTTCGCGCTCGGGCGTGTCGGTGTCGCGCAGGCGGGTGCCGCTGTCGTACTGCTCGGCGTCCCCGATGTCGATGTCATCGGTGGGCGGGCGGCGGTTGTGGGCGGCGAGATGGTTTTTGGCAGTGTTCACGGCGATCCGGTGCAACCAGGTATAGAACTGGGCGTCGCCACGGAAACTGCCGATCGCGCGATACGCGCGGACGAAAGTGTCCTGGGCCACGTCCTGACATTCACTCCAGTCGGCGATGTAGCGCCCGATCAGGGCGACGATCCGGTGCTGGTACTTGCGCACCAGGACATCGAACGCCGCACTTTCGCCGCGCTGCACGCGCCGGACCAGTTCCAGGTCCAGCTCCTGTGGTGTTTCAACCTCGGCCATTGGGGGCCGCACTCCTGTCAGCCCAACCGACGTCGGGCAATGAGACTGCCAATCCCGGGAAAAGTTCAGCGACCGATCAACGACGCCGCACCAGCTTTTAACCACCGTTCCGTTAAGGTTTCCGATCCAGGCAGTGAACCGGCGGTCGTTCTCCCCCCAGCTATAGGGATTTGACGGGGAGGAAACAACCTCTGGATCATAGCCCCCTTCTCCATACACAACCGGATGGAACGTCCCATGCTCTCAGGCTTCGATGGGCTCCGCTTCTCACATTGGCACCCGCAGATCCGTGACGATGGTGTCGTGGTGCTCAGCCTCGACCGCCAGGACAGCAGCGTCAACGCCATGTCGCAGGACGTGCTGCTGGAACTGGGCGACCTGATCGAGCGCATCGCCATCGACCCGCCCAAGGCGGTGGTGATCCAGTCGATCAAGGCGGCCGGCTTCATCGCCGGTGCGGACCTGAAGGAGTTCCAGGAGTTCGACCGGCGCGGTACCGTCAATGACGCGATCCGCCGCGGCCAGAGCACCTACCAGAAGCTGGCCGAGCTGCCCTGCCCGACCGTGGCGGCGATCCACGGCCACTGCCTGGGCGGCGGCACCGAGCTGGCGCTTGCCTGCCGCTACCGGGTGGCCTCCAACGACCCCTCCACCCGGATCGGCCTGCCGGAAACCCAGTTGGGCATCTTCCCGGGCTGGGGCGGCAGTGCACGCCTGCCGCAGCTGGTGGGCGCGCCGGCGGCGATGGACATGATGCTGACCGGCCGCAACCTGTCGGCGTCGGCTGCGCGCAACATCGGTCTGGTCGACAAGGTGGTGGCACCGGCCGTGCTGCTCGATACCGCCGTGGCGCTGGCGCTGACCGGCACGACCCGCCCGTTCAAGCAGCGCGCGACCGCCTGGGCGACCAACACCTGGCTGGCACGCAGGCTGCTGGCCCCGCAGATGGCCAAGCAGGTCGCGCGCAAG
Source organism: Stenotrophomonas sp. NPDC077461 (assembly GCF_049545475.1). Classification (NCBI taxonomy): domain Bacteria; kingdom Pseudomonadati; phylum Pseudomonadota; class Gammaproteobacteria; order Lysobacterales; family Lysobacteraceae; genus Stenotrophomonas; species Stenotrophomonas sp. NPDC077461. The sequence continues at coordinate 12,442 of NZ_JBMWDO010000002.1, read as the reverse complement.
GCCCGCAAGGAGCACTACCCGGCGCCCTACGCGCTGATCAACACCTGGGCGCGCGCCGGCGGCAGCCCGATCCAGACCCGCCTGGACGCCGAGCGCCGTGCTGTGGTCAAACTGGCCAGCACCCCGACCGCGCGCAACCTGATCCGCATCTACTTCCTGACCGAGCGGCTGAAGGCGCTGGGCGGCAAGGACCACGGCATCACCCATGTGCACGTGGTCGGCGCAGGCGTGATGGGCGGCGACATCGCCGCGTGGTCGGCCTACAAGGGCTTCAACGTGACCCTGCAGGACCGCGAACAGCGTTTCATCGACCCGGCGATGGAACGCGCGCAGGCGCTGTTCGCCAGGAAGGTGAAGGACGAGAGCAAGCGCCCGGCCGTGGCCGCGCGGCTCAAGGCCGACCTGGCCGGCGACGGCGTGGCCGTGGCCGACCTGGTGATCGAAGCGATCATCGAAGATGCCGACGCCAAGCGCAGCCTGTACCAGACGCTCGAGCCGACGATGAAGGCCGACGCACTGCTGACCACCAACACATCCTCCATTCCGTTGGTGGAACTGCGCGACCACATCCAGCGCCCGGCCCAGTTCGCCGGCCTGCACTACTTCAACCCGGTGGCGCAGATGCCGCTGGTGGAGATCATCCACCACGACGGCATGGCCCCGGAAACCGAGCGCCGGCTGGCGTCGTTCTGCAAGGCGCTGGGCAAGTTCCCGGTGCCGGTGGCCGGCACGCCCGGCTTCCTGGTCAACCGCGTGCTGTTCCCGTACATGCTCGAAGCCGCCACCGCCTACGCCGAAGGCGTTCCCGGGCCGGTGCTGGACAAGGCGGCGGTGAAGTTCGGCATGCCGATGGGCCCGATCGAACTGCTCGACACCGTCGGTCTCGACGTGGCCGCCGGCGTGGGCAAGGAACTGGCACCGTTCCTGGGCCTGCAGATTCCCGCCGCCCTGCAGACCGTTGAACAGGGCAAGCGCGGCAAGAAGGATGGCCAGGGCCTGTACAAGTGGGAGAACGGCCGCGCGCAGAAGCCGGACGTGCCGGCGGGCTACGCAGTGCCTGCCGACCTTGAGGACCGCCTGATCCTGCCGCTGCTCAATGAAGCCGTGGCCTGCCTGCACGAAGGCGTGGTCGCCGACGCCGACCTGCTCGATGCGGGCGTGATCTTCGGCACCGGGTTCGCCCCGTTCCGCGGCGGCCCGATCCAGTACATCCGCGCCACCGGCGCCGATGTGCTGGTGGAACGCCTGAAGGCGCTGCAGCAGCGTTACGGCGACCGTTTCGCACCGCGCCCGGGCTGGGACGATGCGGTGCTGCGCGAGCCGGTGATTTAAGGTTTTTCGAACGCATGACACAACAACGCCACCGTAAGGTGGCGTTGTTGTTAGTGACTCCTCCTTTGGAGGGCGGGAAAGCACCCAATCGACGAGCGGCCACCAGACTAACGGCGCCGAGTTAACGAATTCTATGACCACTAAAACCCTACAACCGCCTTTGACCACGCACCAATAAGCGTCCACCCGGCGCCACACCAAAGAAGAACATGATGATTGATCTTGGTCAAAACTGATCAGGCAGAAGTAGATCAATCCAAAAGCGAACGACTAGGACGATTAGGAAGATCAAAGCTAGCCCCCTCCATCCAGTTGCACCTCCATTTTGCCCATGAAACCTCGCATCGCAAGGACGTCCCTGTCGACTTTTCTAAAAACAGAAGCGCCAGTCGCATTGAGTAGGCAAAAGTCGCCTCCATGTGTAACATCTAGATAGCGGAAAATCGCAAAGACGAGCAAACAGGTAGGCAAAAACCGCCTTACCCGCCAACCAAGGAGTACGACCTGACATGGCTGTTTTACGCGAAAAACGGATACGAGCTTGCGCAAAGAACCTGGCAAACAATATCCGCGCCGAGAACATTAGCTACTCAAGCTATCTCGACCTTTACTCGGGCGTAGAAAATGTAGAGAACATCGACAATATTAATAACACAGTTATTTACGGGCGCAGGGGATCCGGAAAAACCCACCTCCTTAGAGCGTTGAAAGAGCGCATATTGGAGCGCATTGACAACGACAGAAATCTGCCTGTCTACATTGATCTTAGAAGAATAATTCCAGTCCTCTCGTCGGACTCACAGGATCCTGATGTCGATTCGATATTGATATTCAAACATGTAGTTCAAGACGTGGCTTATGAGTGCGCCAGCGCCATCCCGAGACTGTTTGATATCAATGAATTTGACGAGAAGAACACTCAGATTCTGAACTCAAAAAGAGTTAAGGTCGAAGAGGGAATCAAAAAGATATACCTCGAGTTTGATGGGCGGGAGTATACGAAACCCCGCAAACTTCGAGTGTCAGTTGGAGAAGTTCAAAGCCTAGGTCTAGAGGCGAAACTCGGACGATCGCCCTCGCTTTCCGCGACCGGAAAGGGAGAGAAATCTCGGCAGCAAGATGTCTCTCAAGACAAGTACATCTCGGTGCTGGAAGTATCAAATGAAATCGATCGCCTGATAGACAATCTAGACCTAAACCGAATCACAATCCTGCTTGACGAATGGTCTGAGATAGCACTGCCAACACAGCTCATGCTTGCTGAGCTAATCAAAAAGAACTTTTCAGCGATCTCGGTATCCGTAAAGATCGCCGCCATTCCAAATCGAACCAACCTTGGCATAAAAACCGAGAAGAAATTTGTTGGCCTTGAAGATGGAGGCGATATTTCAAGCTACCCCCTGGACATGCGCTACGTGTTTGAGGTCAACAGAGCCCAGACTCGCGATTTTTTCAATGACCTACTTCTTCGACACCTTCGCGCAATTGACGAAAATGCCGTAAAAGATATTCTTGCGGACTCAAAAAAATCCGACGCAAGCCTCATCAATATATTCTTTGCAAATGTCGCACTGAATGAGATACTAATTGCGTGCGCGGGCGTCCCCCGCGACTTCATGAATCTATTCCTCAACTCATACGACAAATTCCTTCTTTCCGGATCTTCATCAAGCCGAATTTCAGTTAAGGATTTGCGATCAGCCAACCTTGAGTGGTATGAGTCAGATAAGAAGGAACAGGTCGACAAACATCCAGTAGAGCGCCAACTACTGGAAGCGATCGTCCATGAAATCGTTGGAGTCAAGAAGTCCATGCACTTCCTGCTTCCCGAGAAGTACGCACAAAATAAGCACATACAAAATTTGATCGACTTTAGAGTAATGCATTTAAGGAGAAGCGGCTATTCTCACAAAGATCATGCAGGCGTTGTTTACAACGTCTACTCAATTGATTATGGATGCCACAATTCCTTAAACATACAAAAAAGCAAACTTGACTCCTCAGTCCTTGAGGGACTAAGTGTAAAGGACCTCAGAGATATAAGGCGAATATCTCTTGAGGACAAATTCTTCTCTCAATTTCTACTCAGTGTTGGCGAGGCATTCCCATGCCCTTCCTGTAACAGGCCAATTGACACCAACCATTTAGCTTACGTCAAGCAAGGACTATGCAACCACTGCTTTGATAAAGTCGAGAAAGCAGCCTAATCCAGTTGACACAACGAGAGCAATAACCCCCGCCACACACTATCGCCAAAAGCGCTGAAGGGACAGGTACGGCGCACAAAAACGTGTGGTTGGCAGCGTCAGCATGGGTGAACGCAGTTTGCGCGCCACTGCTTCGCAGGGCCCATACATCCGCCAGCCGGATGTATGGGCAAGCCCAAAGCCGCTGCGTTTTTATTTACCAGAAACGCTGGTTTCGGCCAAAATTGCTCCCCCAGCCTCATATTTCAACCAAAAAATCTGGATCCCTTCGTTGGAACATGCTGTTACCTACATAGAGCGCAAAGTCGTTAGCGTCATGTGACATTCTTGCTTTTCACTTCCGCCAGCGAGATCGCCCGCATGACCACCATCATCGCCCCCCGCGTGCACGACATTGGCGGCCTGCAGGTACGCCGCGCCGTGCCCAGCATCCAGGCGCGCAGCGTCGGCCCGTTCGTCTTCGTCGACCAGATGGGGCCGGCCGTCATGGGCGCCGGTACCGGCATCGATGTGCGCCCGCATCCGCATATCGGCCTGGCCACAGTCACCTTTCTGTGGTCCGGCGCCATCGGCCACCGCGACACGCTCGGCTCGGACCAGGTGATCCGTCCCGGCGACGTCAACTGGATGACCGCCGGCCGCGGCATCGCCCACTCCGAGCGCACCCCGCCGGTGGAGCGCGAACACGACCATCCGCTGCACGGCATGCAGACCTGGATCGCGCTGCCCAGGAGCGCCGAAGAAACGGACCCGGCCTTCCATCACCATGCCGCCGCCACCCTGCCCCAGCAGCGCCGCAACGGTGCCTGGCTGCGCGTGATCGCCGGGCGTGCGTACGGCGAGGAGTCGCCGGTGAAGGTGTTCAGCGACACCCTCAACGTGGCCATCGACCTGGACCCGGACGGCGAGATCGATCTGGATACCGGCCACGTGGAGCGCTCGCTGTACATCCTCGAAGGCGAGGCGCAGCTGGACGGCGTGGACGTGCCGGCCCAGCACCTGATCCTGCCCGAACCGGGCGCACGCGGCCGCCTGCGCGCCAAGACCCCGGTCAAGGCGATGCTGATGGGCGGCGAACCGCTGGATGGCCCGCGCCACCTGTGGTGGAACTTCGTCTCCAGTTCCAAGGAGCGCCTGGAGCAGGCCAAGCACGACTGGGAAGCCGGCGCCTTCGGCACCATTCCCGGCGACGACAAAGAGTTCATTCCCCTGCCGCAGGCCTGACCCTGCCGTTCGTCGGCACGTTGACGCCACACTCACACCGATGAACATCGATTCAGCTACGGTCTGCCTGCCCATCCCGGGCAGACCGCGTGGAGACATCGATGAGCATGGGCAAGCGACTTGCGGCCGAGTTCCTCGGCACGTTCTGGCTGGTGCTGGGTGGTTGTGGAAGTGCGGTACTGGCGGCCACGTTCGGCGGTGACGGCAATCCCCTCGGCATCGGGTTTCTCGGCGTGGCGCTGGCCTTCGGCCTGACCGTGCTGACCGGGGCCTATGCGTTCGGCCATGTGTCCGGCGCGCACTTCAACCCGGCCGTCAGCATCGGCCTCTGGGCCGGCGGCCGCTTTCCGGCGCGCGACCTGGTGCCTTACATCGTCGCCCAGGTGCTCGGTGGCCTGCTGGCGGGCGTCATTCTGCTGCAGATCGCCTCGGGCGCACCCGGCTTCGCCATCGATGGCAGCCAGGCCGGTGCATTCGCCAGCAACGGGTACGGTGCACTGTCGCCTGGCGGGTACAGCGTGGCGGCCGCCTTCCTGTGCGAGGTGGTGCTGACGGCGGTGTTCCTGATCGTGATCATGGGGTCCACGCATGGCCGGGCACCGGCCGGGTTCGCCCCGATCGCGATCGGCCTGGCGTTGACGCTGATCCACCTGATCAGCATTCCGGTCACCAATACCTCGGTGAACCCGGCGCGATCCACGGCCGTGGCCTTCTTCGCCGGCAGTGGCGCGGTCGGGCAGCTGTGGCTGTTCTGGCTGGCCCCGGTGCTGGGCGGCCTGATCGGCGGCGTGGCCTACAAATGGATCGGCGCGGAGCCGCGCTGAGCGGGGCGACGGGCAGGCCGCCACGGCCTGCCCGATAGGGCACGCCGCACTGCGGATTCACATTCATTTGAAACTGATATTTGTAGATCGAATCACATTCCGCTACCGTCCGAATCACCAGTCCGTCACCTGACGGCTGGCGCCTCCGGGACGCGCATGGGGATATGCGCAGCCATCGGCCTGGGTTTCCGCGGCCACCGGATCGCGCCTGCCTGACGCGGACCCGGCCATTCCGACCCTGGGGGAAAGCATGAACGTCCTGCGCGCCGCTGTATGCCTGAGCCTGTTGTCGTCCGCCGCCGTGGCATGGGCGCAATCGCCGTCCGAGTGTCCTTCGCTGCCTGCCGGCAGCGGCCTGCAATGGCATCAGCAGGCACAGTCCGACTTCATGCTGTGCAAGGCCAGCACCGCCGATGGACGCGAGGTGCTGAGCCTGATTCTCAGTGCGCGCGATCCCGCGCTCACCCTGACCCGTACGCTGCGCCAGGAAAAAGGCGGTTTCGCCGGCGAGTCGATGTACTGGTACCAGCCGGACCTGGGCGGCCAGAAACCGCCGGGCTACGACACCCGCCGCGTGGCGGTGGTGAAGTTCGACAAGAACCGCTATGCGCAGATCGCGCTGTATGCCGACAACGCGCAGGAACTGGGCACGCTGCAGTCGCTCACCCAAGGCATGAACCTGACGCCGACGGCGGTTGCCGCGGGGCGCTGACGGTGCAGCAGCCGCCGAGCCAGGCTCGGCGTCACCGTCCGCTTCCGGGTGTCAGGAGCTCAGAAACGGCCTTCCTGGAAGTCCACAAAGGCCTGCATCAGCTCCTGGCGGGTGTTCATCACGAACGGCCCGTGGCGCATCACCGGCTCACGCAGCGGCCGGCCCGCCACCAGGATCAGCCGCGCGCCGTCGGCACCGGCCTGGAGGTCCAGGCGCTCGCCGCCGCCGAGCACCGCCAGCTCCTGGCGTGCCACCGGCCGCGCATCCTCGCCCTGCCCGACCGTCAGCCCGCCTTCGAAGACGTACGCGAAGGCGCTGTGCCCATCCGGCAGATCGTACGACCAACCGGCATCGGCGCCGAGGGTGATGTCCAGGTACACCGGATCGGTCGCCGGCTGGACGATCGGCCCGGTCACGTCGCCGACCTGCCCGGCGATCACCTTCACCTGCACGCCGTCGGCCGGCTGCGCCACCGGAATGCGCTCGGGCGCGAACTCCTGGTACTTCGGGTCGGTCATCTTGTCGCGCGCCGGCAGGTTCACCCACAGCTGGAAGCCGCGCATCTGGCCGGATTCCTGTTCGGGCATTTCCGAATGCACCAAGCCGCGCCCGGCGGTCATCCATTGCACGCTGCCGGGAGTCAGCAGCCCCTCGTTGCCGTGGTTGTCCTTGTGCCGCATGCGTCCATCGAGCATATAGGTCACGGTCTCGAAGCCACGGTGCGGGTGGCTCGGGAAGCCGGCGATGTAGTCCTCGGCGCGATCGGTGCCGAATTCATCCAGCAGCAGGAACGGATCCAGGTCGGGCAGCGACGGCCCGCCGATCACGCGCGTCAGGCGCACGCCGGCGCCATCGGAGGTGGCCATGCCACGGATGGTGCGCAGCACGCGCACGGGGTTGGGGCTGCTCATGTCGACTCCGACGGGTGGGGACGGGATACAACATGGGCGCCGCGCCCGCTGCCGCCAACCGCCACGCCCGCAACCGATTGTTCCAGTGGTGGCGTGCGCCCACCGTGCAGGCCGCGCGCATGACCGCTGCCGCTGTCCGCATCCCCACGCCGCCCGCGTTGCGACCTACGACCAAAGTACTAGCGGCACGCCCCCGTCTTCGCATTGACCCTGTCGGTGCCAAGGCGGACTCTTACGATGTTCTCCAGGGAGACGCACACTCATGAAAGGTTTTTCCAAGCTGGGCTGGGCGGCGCTCGCGCTGCTCGGCGCATTCTGTCTTGGCACCGTCGCGCTGCGCCGGGGCGAACACATCAATGCCTTGTGGATCGTGGTCGCCGCGGTCTCCATCTATCTCATCGCGTACCGCTTCTACAGCCTGTTCATCGCCGACAAGGTGATGCAGCTCGACCCGACCCGGGCGACACCGGCGGTGATCAACAACGATGGCCTGGACTACGTCCCGACCAACAAGCACGTGCTGTTCGGCCACCACTTCGCCGCCATCGCCGGCGCCGGCCCCCTGGTCGGCCCGGTGCTGGCCGCGCAGATGGGCTACCTGCCCGGCCTGCTGTGGCTGGTGGTCGGCGTGGTCCTGGCCGGCGCGGTGCAGGATTTCATGATCCTGTTCCTGTCCAGCCGCCGCAACGGCCGTTCGCTGGGTGACCTGGTGCGTGAGGAAATGGGCCAGGTGCCCGGCACCATCGCCCTGTTCGGCGCGTTCCTGATCATGATCATCATCCTGGCCGTGCTGGCGATGGTGGTGGTCAAGGCGCTGGCGGAAAGCCCCTGGGGCATGTTCACGGTAATCGCCACGATGCCCATCGCGATCCTGATGGGCATCTACATGCGCTACATCCGCCCGGGCAAGATCGGCGAGATTTCCATCGTCGGCCTGATCCTGCTGCTGCTGGCCATCTGGTACGGCGGCAAGGTCGCGGCCGATCCGGTGTGGGGCCCGGCCTTCACCTTCACCGGCATCCAGATCACCTGGATGCTGATCGGCTACGGCTTCGTCGCCTCGGTGCTGCCGGTGTGGCTGCTGCTGGCCCCGCGCGACTATCTGTCCACCTTCCTCAAGATCGGCACCATCGTGGCGCTGGCGATCGGCATCCTGATCGTCATGCCCGAACTGAAGATGCCGGCGCTGACCCAGTTCGCGGCCAGCGGCGACGGTCCGGTGTGGAAGGGCGGCATGTTCCCGTTCCTGTTCATCACCATCGCCTGCGGCGCGGTCTCCGGCTTCCATGCCCTGATCGCCTCGGGCACCACGCCCAAGCTGCTGGCCAATGAACGCCACATGCGCTACATCGGCTACGGCGGCATGCTGATGGAATCGTTCGTGGCGGTGATGGCGCTCGTGGCGGCCTCGATCATCGATCCGGGCATCTACTTCGCGATGAACAGCCCGGCCGCGGTGATCGGTGCCGATGCGGTATCGGCCGCGCACTACATCACCAACACGTGGGGCTTCACGATCACGCCGGAGCAGCTGCAGGCCACTGCGGCGGCCATCGGCGAACCGACCATCCTGCACCGCGCCGGTGGCGCGCCAACGCTGGCCGTGGGCATCGCGCAGATCCTGCATGAAGCCATCCCCAGCGGCAGCAACGCGATGATGGCGTTCTGGTACCACTTCGCGATCCTGTTCGAGGCGCTGTTCATCCTCACCGCAGTGGATGCCGGTACGCGTGCGGGCCGCTTCATGCTGCAGGACCTGCTGGGCAACTTCATCCCCGCACTGAAGAAGACCGAGTCCTGGACGGCCAACATCATCGCCACGGGCGGCTGTGTGGCGTTGTGGGGCTACCTGCTCTACACCGGCGTGGTCGATCCGTTCGGCGGCATCCAGACGCTGTGGCCGCTGTTCGGCATCTCCAACCAGATGCTGGCGGGGATCGCGTTGATGCTGGGCACAGTGGTGCTGTTCAAGATGAAGCGCGACCGCTTCGCCTGGGTCACGGCCGTGCCGGCGGTATGGCTGCTGATCTGCACCACCTACGCCGGGCTCATCAAGATCTTCGACAGCAACCCGGCGCAGGGCTTCCTCGCCCAGGCGCACAAGTTCCAGGATGCGATCGCCACCGGCACCATCACCGCACCGGCCAAGACCATCGGGCAGATGAACCAGATCGTGGTCAACGCCTACGTCAATACCGGCCTGACCGTGCTGTTCCTGTTCGTGGTGTTCTCGATCCTGGTCTACGCGATCAAGACGATCGTGCAGGCGCGCCGTTCGCCGGTGCGTACCGACAAGGAAACCCCGTACGTGGCGCTGCAGCCGCACCAGATGGCGGACCTGTGATGAGTACCGAACTGGTTCCCGTCGGCCAGTACCAGGCGCACCGCCGGCTGTGGCGGCGCCTGGTGCAGACCGCACGGCTGTGCTGCGGCATTCCCGACTACGACAACTACGTGCGGCACGTGCTGGAGAATCATCCGGACCGTGAACCGATGGACTACAAGACCTTCTTCCGCGAGCGGCAGGAAGCCCGCTACGGCGGGAGGAACGGCGGTCGCTGCTGCTGAAGGCATCCGAACGGCTGACCTGTCAGCCACAGCAAGCCGCAGAACTGACAAGGCCCGCAAATGCGGGCCTTGTCATATACGTTCACCTCTCTTCACACGACGAGAGGTGACAAACTTCCTTGCTCGATCTTCGACCATCTGGCGCGCAAATCAATTCCGGCCTTGCCTCGCTCTTCATGCGTATCTTTCAGCGTTGCAAGGCTTTCTCGCTGGGTTCGCAACTCGGATTGCATGAGAGTGTGTTCAATGATCCTGCGCTCCAGGTCCGGAGCATTTGGATCAAGCTCCTCTACCTCTTGAACGAATAGATCAATCGTATCCCTGGCGTAAGTAGCCACTTCGATCAGGCTCTTTGCCGCCGCATCTACAAGTGCCTCAAGTGTCGCCGCTGTTGCTGTAGCCGCATCCAATGCAGCCGATGTGTAGATGGACGAGAACTCCGCAGTATCCGGCGCCTGTTGCTCGCAGGCGGACGCTAGCGCGGCCAAGTCCAACGGCAAATTATTTGGTGCGACCCACTCCCACACAGCATCAAGAGCCTTTCTCATCGGAGCCAGATCGCCATAGCCACTATCGACTTGGAAGCTTCGATAATTTGGCAACATGCGCTCACAGCAATACGCCATGAATGCCACTCTCTTCCAGTCCGGCATCCCTTCCGTCGCCAGCAACAGTCTTGCCTCGTCGAAACTTTCCATTGATCCCTACCTGTCCCTGATCGGTATATCAATTTTTTTTAGCTTCCTGGCAATTTGTACACGCAGGACGGCTCGGAGAAACACTTGTAGGCGTAAGCCCTTGTGCCTATGCTCCATTCACTGCATTGACTTCGGCATGTGTGCCTCGAACACCCTTAGCCGCCACTTCGCTCTCTTGCGCCTGGTGCAGACCGCGCGGCTGTGCTGCGGCATTCCCGACTACGACAACTACGTGCGGCACGTGCTGGAGAATCACCCGGACCGCGAACCGATGGACTACAAGACCTTCTTCCGCGAGCGGCAGGAGGCCCGCTACGGCGGGAGGAACGGCGGTCGCTGCTGCTGAAGGCATCGAACGGCTGACCCGTCCGCCACAGGCTGATACCTGTGGCGGACGATACACCCGACTTCAGGCGGCCATAGACGCCCGATGCACTGCATCGGGCGTCTGCATCTTCAAGGGACAGTTGCTCTCTTACCCGCAGGGCACATTCCCGGCGCTTCACTCCACTGCACCTCAAGTTGCACTCTGTCGGACACGCAGGCGTGCGGCGCTTGCCTAACGGACTTGGCTGTCATTGACCGTTCAAAATCCTCGAGAACGGAACGGCGAAGCGTTCAAAGTAATCTCGATGATCCAGCAGGAACTCTTCAACGAACAGCCTCGCCTCTTCCTTACGGCCCATCAGATACAGGCAACATGCCACCCGTTCCGGATAAGCACCGAGCATCGGTACACGCGCTTGCAATAAGGGAAGCAGCCGCTCATAGGTGCCGATCGACAACGCATACGACAAGCCGACATCAGAATACAAACGCGCCAACCGAGTGGCTTGCGCGGCAACATCCACTTTCCGCGTAAAACGGAAGGCCTGCTCATGGGGCGCCAGCTCTCCCATGTGAACGGCATAGGTGGATATATTTCGGCTGTATTTACGCCCCTTTAGGGAGGTATAAAGCTTCATGATCGGCGCTACATGGACGCCGACGAAAGGATTGATATCGAGATACTCTCTTTCCAAGCTAGTATTGAGCCCAACCCAACAATGGAAGCCATTCTCCATCGGCCAGTCCACCTCCTGCTTCCGATAGCGCGTAAATCCTTCCACCTCAAGCGCCTCATAGCACTTGAGCAGAACAGCCTCCTTGAAGGCCGCATCGCAATGTTCAATAGCACTCATCAGCATCGCTTCACGTCATAGCACGTCATCTGCGTCGCTTCTCCTGGCTCAAGCCCCGCTTTTCCCGCGTTGGCCCCTCTAGGGGTCACTGGACGCCCTGCATCAATGTCCGCCTTGACCGCTTTTTGACCGGGGCTCAATTGAGCATTGCCGCTTTTTACCTCCACAACACGCCTATCCGTCGTCACGATGTCCGCCACGCTTCGTTGACCGGTAGATGCTTCCAGTGTAACTCGCGCGCCTGCCACCTTCTCGCCAAGTTCCTGGGCTACGGCCTTTTCAGCCCGGGCGCCTTGGGCCACGTTCTCGGCCAACCTAACGGCCTTGATCGTTGCCCCAGCGCCTCCTGGCACGAATGGGACTGCAGCCGCCAGAGAATCGACGACCACGCCAATCGAATCAACGACACCGGCACCAATTTTGCCTTCGCTAAAGTTTGAATAGGCGCTAGTTGCCCCCAAGGTGATGTTCGCAACATCCCACACGGTTTCGACGATCCGACCGTCCGGATCTCTGAATTTATACGGATTTCCGTTCGCATACCGATACCGATTGAACTGCCCGACCGGCTGCTCATACGCCGTCACCGGATCAACGCTCAGGAAGATCCCCAATTGCGGATCTGTAATGACCCACTGATTTCCTGCTCAGGTGTTACTTTCCCCGAAAGAGACACCGATGAGCGAAGTGATGGAAGAAGAGATCAAGCGTTGGACGGCCCGTCGCAAGTCGGCACTGGTCCTTGAGATCATCCAGGGCAAGACCACCGTGGCTGCGGCCAGCCG
>NZ_JBMWDO010000001.1:838745-968224 GCF_049545475.1 Stenotrophomonas sp. NPDC077461 | reverse complement strand
CGTCCGATACAGACAAAGCTCATGCCAGGCACGCCTTCAATGTAGGCCGGCAAAATGATGCCGTGCCAATGGATGGAGGTGTCCGCGCCATGGAGGGAGTTAGCGGGCAATGCATTGGAGACACGCAGGTTGACCGTGGTGCCTTCCCGCCAACGCAGCAACGGCGCCGGAACGGACCCATTGACGGTGATCGCGGTGCGGGTCTTGCCGGTGAAGTTCATCGGCGTCTCGCCGATGGTTAGGTCAAACTCGGTGCCCGATAGTACGTTGGGTTGTCCCGGGCCCTTGAGCGCCCAACTGGCTTTGGGCCAGAAACCTAATCCTGCGACTGCGCCTCCCAAGGCCAAGCCCTGGACAAATCGCCGCCGCGAAGGTAGCAGCGGCGGTCCACCGTGTGGACCACGAAAATCATCATGCGACATGAAAATGCTCCAAGCGTCGTGTTGCCACCGGCGGGCGGTGGTACAGAGCGGGCGGCTGGCCTATAAATAGGCATGCAAGCCACACCAACGGCGCCATTGCGGCGCTTAGGGACGCTTAGCCGATCGGTGGTCGGATCAGATGAGGCAAGGCAGGTGCCGCATGCCCTAGGGGCAGCGGCATGACATCCAGGCCCAAGGCCAGTTTCAGCGTATCATGCAGTCTCGCCGGTAGTGCGCTCGCGCACGCGTGTACGCAGGCGCACCTGCACGCAGAAGACTTGCAACTGTCTGGACCGGCATGGTCGCCATGCCCAGTGCCAGCCCTTTCAATCGAGGTGGCATCGGGATGATTCTCAGCACTGTGATGGGCGACGCAGTCTTCGTCGCCTTGCACCGCGGCAGCCACTTCGCTGGCCTGCGCTTCCATGGCCGGGTTCATACTGATCGACGCAAATGCCGACCACGCGCCGTTAAGCACGAGCATGACGATCAGGAGCAGTCGCAGTAGAAGTGAGGAGGCTGACACGGGCGACATTGTAAATCACTTTAGACAAGGCGCGTGTGTATCGGTCGTGAACAAAATCTCAAGTAGGCCTGAGATGCCGCCACTTGTCAGTCGCACTAGTCACGGCCACTGCAGCTCCCTCCAGGAGCGCCCAATGGGCGGGTTGAGGCGAAGGGTTGCCCATAGGGCTAGCGCTTGTTCGGTTTACTTCTCGGGTGTGGCCTCGATCAGCTTCACCAACTCCCGCTTCTGCTGCTTGCTTAGCGAGCCCCAGCGCAGGAGCAACTTGGCCAGCAGATCATCGTCGGTGTAAAGGAAGGCGGCGGGGATCCCCAACGCTTGGGCCAACCGCTTAGCAGTCTCCAGCTTGGGCTCGTGCTTGCCACGTTCGTACTGGTTGACTCGGGGGCTGGCCACGTAAGGATCCAGACCGGCCCGGATGCCCAACTCCTTCTGCGACAAACCCGTGTGCAGGCGGGCTTGTTGGAGGCGTCGAGCGAAGGTCGGTGTTGAGTCGACGGACAAAGTCACGCGCACCCCCCATGGAAACCCCATAAGGATGGCGGATGTGGGGTTAAGCCGAGATACGTGCAAAAATGCCCCCCAGAATTTTTTTTTCTTCCGTGAAATCATTTGGTTGCCGGATTTTTGTTGGTACCTGAACTGTCGGCGCGATCGGGCCGCAACTGCGCCAGCAACTGCTCCAAGGTGTCCTGGCGCACACCGGCACGCAACGCTTCGGCCTCGGCTTGTTCACGCCGTTCTCGCTCCTTGGCCAAGTCGGCGTGAGCATTGGCCAGCTTGACCCGTGCGCTCTCCAACGCTTGGGCGTCCTGGGTCCAGCGTGCCAGCAAGGCCTGGTACTCCGCAGCCGTAAGCCGCAGCGCGTCCAGCTCCTTCCGCTGGTCGTCCGCAGCTTGCCGCACCTGCGCCAGTTCCCTCTCTAGGCGGCTGTGGCGTTCCAGCCACTGCCCGTTGTCGCGGTTGAGCTGAACCAGTTCGTGGTTCTTGGCGGTCAGCGCCTCGTTGGCCTGGCGCAGCGCGACCTGCAGTTCCTGCACCTGGTGCTCGTGGCGGCGCTGTTCCTGTTCGCGTTGGTCCTTGACCGAGGTGCGGTAGTGCTCCAACGCCTCGCGAGCATGCTGGTGCTTCTGCTCCAGCGACTGGGCATGCGCCTCGTGCTCCGCCAGCCGCGCGGTCAGTCCCGCGATCCGTTCGCCGAGCTGCGCGACCTCGGTGACCCGTTCGGCCAAGGCCTGCTGGGCTGCGGCGTGGGTCGTCTTTTCTTCGCGTAAGGCAGTTTCAATGCGCTGAAGCTGCGCGCTCAGCGTGGACGCCTCCTGCTGGGTGCGTTCCAGCGCCTCGCTACGCTCCTGCAAGTGCGCTTCGAAGCGCTGCCGGGCCTCGGCGATTACAGCCTCGGCCTCCTCGTGTAGGCGACCGGCAAGCCGACCGACCAGGTCCTGTAGCGCGTCGCTGACCGCGACCTTGGCGCCAAGGCCTTGCCCTTCATCTTCTTCCAGCTCCTTCAGGTAGCGGTGAATGGTTGTCTTGGAGCCGGTGTTGCCCAGCGCCACCCGCACCGCGTCCACCGACGGGTGTTTGCCCTGTGCCCGCAGCGCATCGCGGGCCTTCTGGATGTCGCTCTTGTACAAGCCGCCGCGTGCCATCGCACTCTCCGACTATTTCGTAATGTATTACATACCACGTAATTACATACCAATCAAGTTACACTACTCGCCGAGTACGGGTCGTATCTAAAGGCGGGATAATGTGGAATTATCCCGCGTAACCAGCGTTTCGGCCATTTCAAGTCGTCAAAACAGTACGAAACCGCCCAAGGCTGGCGATCCCTGGGTAGTATGGCCCAGAGCGGAAAGGAGGCCAGCCGGGGTGCAAGCAGGCGCCGCCACCGAACTCGTTGGCCATCAAAGGACTGTGCATGCCGATCGAACGTATCGTCATCGACAATTTCAAGTCGTTTCGCCATCTGGACCTGCCCCTCAACGCCCACATGAACCTGGTGGTGGGCGACAACGAGGTCGGTAAGTCCACCCTGCTGGAGGCCATCCACGTGGTGGTCACCGGGCAACTGCATGGGCGCAATCTCGCCTACGAGCTCACGCCCTACCTGTTCCACCAGCCCGCGGTGCAGGAATATCTGGCGACCCTTGCTGCAGGCACGCCGGCTTCGCCGCCACGGATCTCCATCGAAGCCTATCTGGGCGCAGATGTCGCGCTGGCGTCGTTGCGCGGCACCAACAACTCCCTGCGCTTGGATACCGCCGGCATCCGGCTGCTGGTCGAGCTCAACGACGACTACCGCGAGGAGTTCAACGCCTACCTGCAGCAGCACCAGGGTGCGGTCAGCCTGCCGGTGGAGTACTACACGGTGCGCTGGTATTCCTTCGCCAACAATGGCGTCACCGCTCGCAGCATTCCGTTCGATTCGACCATCATCGACACTCACGGCATCAAGACCTTGTCCGGTGCCGATCGCTATATCGCCGGCATCATCGATCAGGCACTGACGCCTGCGCAGCGCGTCTCGCTGTCGTTGAGCTTCCGCCGCATGCGGCAGAGTTTTTCCGAAGAGGCGGACGTGGCGGCCATCAATGCGTACCTGACCGAGCACACCGGGGACATCAGCCACCGGGCGCTGACGGTGGGTGTGGACACATCGCCGCGCTCAACATGGGAAACCAGCTTGTCACCTTACCTGGATGAGCTCCCGTTCACCCAGGCCGGCAAGGGTGAGCAAAGCGCGGTGAAGATGAAGCTGGCGATGCACGCGGCCGGCGCTGCCCACGTGCTGCTGATCGAGGAGCCGGAGAACCATCTGTCCTATTCCAGCATGACCCAGCTGATCGACAAGATTGCGGCCCTCTCCACCGCCCAGCAGGTGATCATCGCCACCCACAGCAGCTTCGTGTTGAATAAGCTGGGCGTGGACAACGTGATCCTGTTCAGCGCGCAGGGCCAGATGAAGCTGGACCAGCTGCCGAGCGATACCCATGACTATTTCATGAAGCTGCCGGGCCACGACACGCTGCGATTGATCCTGGCCAAGCAGGCGATCCTGGTGGAAGGCCCTTCCGACGAGCTGATCGTGCAGCGCGCCTACAGCGACCACCATGGCGTGGCGCCGATGGCTCGCGGCGTAGACATCATTTCGGTCAAGTCGCTGGCATTCAAGCGCTTCTTGCAGATTGCAGATCGGCTGAAAATCCAGGCCAAGGTGATCACCGACAATGATGGCGATATCGCCGTTGTGCAGGAGCGCTATGCCGAACACATCAACGCGATCTATTACGATTCCGACGAAAGCGCCCCATCGCTGGAAGAGCAGCTGATCAAAGCCAACTCGCTGGCCGAACTCAATACCGTGCTGGGCAAGACGTTTGCCGATGAGGTGGCGCTGCTCAAGTACATGAAGGGCCATAAGACCGATACGGCCCTGGCGATCTTCAACAGCCCGCACTCGATCAGGTTCCCGGACTATGTCCAGCGCGCCATCACCTAACCGGGTCCTGCTTTCGGCGGCCGGCTCGGGCAAGACCACCTTGCTGGTCCGGCAGGCCCTGGAGCGGCCTGGGCGTCGCATCGCGATTGTCACCTACACGCTGGAGAATCTAGAAGAGATCCGGCGCTCGTTTGAGGTCCACGCCGGTGCGGTCCCCGTGCATGTCACTTTGCACAGCTGGTATGGCTTCCTGCTGTGCCAGTGCATCCGCCCGTACCAGGCAGCGCTTTGCCCTGAGCCTCGCATCGAGACCATCCTGTTCGTAGAAGGTGTCACCAATAACAGGGCCCCACGCACCCAGGTGGCGCGCCACTACTTGGCAGGCAACCGGATGTATTCGGACCGGGCGGCCGATTTCGCTGTGCGCTGCGATGAGCTCACCCAAGGTCAGGTCATGGCACGCCTGGCGGCCATGTACGACGAGCTCTACATCGACGAAGTTCAGGACCTCGCCGGCTTTGATCTGGATCTGGTCGAGCGGCTGTTGAAGAGCGGCATTGCCATCACGTTGGTGGGTGATACGCGGCAGGCGACGTATGCCACCAACTATGCTCAAAGGCACAGCCAGTATCGTGGACCCAATCTGGCAGCGCTGTTTCAGATTTGGGAGGCGGACGGCTTATGCCAGCTGGATCACCGCCTCATCAGCCTTCGCTGCGTCCAGGCCCTGTGCGATATGGCGGACACGCTCTATCCGCAGATGCCGCGAACCCAATCAGGCAATGGCGAGGTCACCGGGCACGATGGCATCTACCTCGTCGCTCCAGCGGATGTTGAAGCGTACATGCAGGAGTTTGCGCCCACCGTGCTCCGGCATGACCGGCGGCAAGCGTGCGACGGACTACCGGCCGTGAACTTTGGGCAGTGCAAGGGCCGCACCTACAGCCGGGTCCTCATCTTTCCGAACGGCCCGCTGACACAGTACCTGCGCACGGCAGATGCAGCGCGTATCACCGCCCCACCAAAGTACTACGTGGCCTTCACCCGGGCGCGGCAAAGCGTGGCCTTTGTGTATGCCGGCGCGTGCGCGTTGCCGGGTTATCAGCTCTATGCGCCCGCCAACGCAGACGCATAGAGCCACGGGCGATCACATTTTCTTCAAGGGCGCCGCGGTGGGCTGTGGTGGCACCGGACCCGGGTCGTTGAAGCACAGCATGACCTGATCGATGTCAAATTGATCGGCCAGCACGCGGGCGATCACCGCATGCACCAGGTCCAGGTCGACCGAGGGCGCAGCGACGGTGATGGTGGCCGCGATCGCACGACCGCGCTCTTTGGCGGGGACTAGGCGCAGGTCATCCACCGCTTTCACGCCGGGGTCGGTAAACATCGCCGTACGCACTTGTTCCAGCTCGGCTTCATTCATGTTGGCGGTGACTCCAGGGAATGTGATTGTCAGGCGGGATAGGTCTGAATCTTGCAATCAAAAAACACCGGCCTTGCCAGCAAGGTTGGTAGGCGGGGGACAGGCTCCGGCCGATGACGACTGTCGCCAGCGACCGCTGCAACCCTGAGCGCGCATCTTTGAGGCTCCGGTGGGCTTCGGGCGCATTGAAACCAGAAGTCGCCACCACGGACCTACCTCGGGGTATTGCTTCCGGCCGGTAGAAGACCTCCACAAACGTGATCTCGATGCGCCACCTCTCACAGAGCGAGACTGACGACGGGTGGTCCCATCCGCCCTTGCGTCATATTTGTCCCGCTCGCAGTTGTCAAGAATTAGCCTCCATGATTTGGATTGGTTGATCGGATCCTATTTCCTGCGAGGCTTGGACCGAAGCCCCGGTGGTCTGCGTTGCTTAATAGGTTGCTTCAATCTCCACCGGCTCCATTCACTAGTAGATCCTTCAGCTATGAAGGTGACCAGAACCCACTTCAGTAAGGGAGAGAACCCCACCTCAGCATCACGAAGCAGGTTGGCCCAATACCTTCCGACTAGGAAGGAGAATAGACTCATGGCAGTGACAGACGATGCGAACCACGGCCAACTGATGTCACTGACGTTCGCTTGGATGCCTTTCTTGTACATGTAAACTGCAAACACCAGAGCAGCGCACTGCATCGAGATCACAACCGCGGTCGGCGTCGCCCGGGCTCTGTGGAGGGCGGCGGCGAAGAGAGTCTCCGCAAACGAGAAGCCGATCAGCAATAGAGCTGCACTCAGCATCGCTGGACCGAACTCCGCAATTCCGGCGAGTGACAGCACGATTGGAAGGAATGCAAAGGGGAGTGGCTCCAAGCAGAGGGTTGGATAGAATTTCACGAACAGTGGCCATCTCTTTACCGCGACCAGAATGATGTCTTGCATCATCGCAACTACCAATGCAGCAGCCGCACTCGTTAGCGCAATCGACACCGGTATCCAAAACATCATCTCTTCTGATGCCGGCGCGAAGGGCACCATGGCCGCTGCGCCCCAAATCGCTGCGGCCAAGAACGCGCCAATTGGGAGTGCGGCTGGCTTCCACATGGTCATACTCTGATCAGAATACGTGGCCAAATAGTCAGGCGCTCAAGGTCTGCACTGACGGCTCTGCAGCCATGTCTACGCCTCACCGTCATAGGGCCTCCCTTCCCCGGGGGGGGGGCATAGGCCTTGATGGCGGTATCAGTCGATACCCAACCCGCGGCAGCGTCTGGATCATCTTTTCCTCAAACGGACCATCAATGCTTCGCCGCAGGCTGGACATCTGTGATCGCAGAAGATCCCCGTCGGGCAGGTCGTCACCCCAGAGAGTGTGCTCAAGCTGCCGCCTGGTCACAGCGGCAGGACTTGCCCGCATCAGCGCTTCAAGGAGCTTCCTGCAAGCTGGGTACAGATGCAGTCGTTTTCCAGCCCGTGTGGCCTCCAACGTTCTCAGGTCCAACGTGAGCTCTCCGATCAGCAGCCGCCTCCTTGTTACGCGTCCCTCCGTACGGGAAACCAACGCCTCTAGGCGAACTTCGAGCTCCGGGAGCTCAAAAGGCTTGGTCACATAGTCATCTGCACCGGAGCGGAAAGCGATGATTTTGTCCGAGAGCGCAACCTTTGCAGCCAACATCACAACAGGAACTGAAACACCGTGATTCAACCGCAGCCTTCTCAGAACCTCCGGGCCTTCCATGCGAGGAAGCATCCAATCAAGAATGACTGCGTCGTAACCATTGGACGCCGCAAAGTGAAGGCCGGCGATGCCGTCCCCGATGGTATCAAGCTGATGCCCTCGGGCCTCGAAGTAGGCCAGAATCTTCAAAGCGACTTCTCGATCGCGCTCAATCACTAGAATTCGCATGTCACGACTGACGGAAGCCAAGGAGCCTCAGCGCATTGAATACAACCAACAAGGTTGAACCTTCATGCACTGCCACAGCCGGTCCAATGCCAAGACCTAGGATGGTCGCAGGAACCAACAACGCTACGACGCCCAGGCTCACATACACGTTCTGACGGATCACCCGTTTCGTGCGTCGACTAAGCGCTACAGAGAATGCAACCTGTCTCAAATCCTCAGACATAAGCGCGACGTCGGCAGTCTCCAGCGCTACGTCCGAAGAGGCGGCACCCATTGCAATTCCGACGCTGGCACTAGCCATTGCGGGTGCGTCATTCACACCGTCGCCGACCATTGCCACTCGCTCCGTCTCCTTCAACTGACGTATTGCCTTCACCTTGTCGTCAGGCATGAGATTTCCCCATGCCTCGTTTAGACCCACGTCCGTTGCCACGGCTTGAGCTACAGTCTGGTGGTCGCCAGAGATCATGATCATTCGTTGGATGCCCAAGCGCCTTAGCTTGTCCAGGGCTTCACGCGCCTCTGGCCGGGGCGTATCCATAAGGCCGATGACACCTAGGTCGCGATCACCTAGGCGAACGGCCATCGTGGTTCTGCCGGCGTTACGGAGCTCCTCAATGGCAGACTCCGCACCCGCGGATAGAGCGCCAATGCCGTCGTTACCGAACATTTCTGCCTTTCCTATCCACACGTCAATGCCGTTCACCTTCGCCTGAACGCCTCTTCCAGCGAAGTTAGCGAGGTCTGTCGCTACCATGACCGGTCCATCGCCCAGGCGAGTATTACCATCTCGAACGATAGCTGCGGCCAAAGGGTGGTCACTTAAAGCCTCGACGGCGACGGCAACGTGAAGCAGTTCCTGCTCTGTCGTTCCCTGCATCACTTTGATGTCGGTAATTCGCGGCTTGCCTTCAGTGAGCGTTCCAGTCTTGTCGAACGCGATGGCGCGGATCATTCCTAGCTCTTCGAGTGGCGCCCCACCTTTGATGAGCACACCACCACGTGCCGCTCTTGCGATGCCCGCCAGAACAGCACTTGGCGTGGCTATGGCCAGTGCACAGGGGCTCGCTGCCACCAAAACTGCCATAGCACGATAGAAGCTGTCACGGAATGGCTCATCAACCACAACCCAGGAGAAAAGGAGGAGCACAGCCAGAATCAACACCGCGGGAACGAATACTCTCTCGAACTTGTCCGTGAAGCGCTGCGTGGGCGACTTCCTAGTCTCAGCCTCACTTACCATCTTGACGACGCGGGCCAGTGCCGATTCGCCTGATCGACGCGTGACTTCAACCTCCAGGGCGCCGGAGCCATTGATAGTGCCGGCGAAAACACGTGACTCCATTACCACCGAATCAGGTCGATCCCGTGCTAGAGCAGCGTCATTGACTGCCAGCTTATCAACCGGGATGCTTTCCCCGGTGACAGGGGCTTGGTCAACGCTGCTAGCCCCTTTGATAACGAATCCGTCCGCCGGCATCCGGTCATTGGGACGTACGACCACCACATCTCCAGGTATCAACGATTCAACCTGGACTTCCACGACCTGCCCATTCCTCAGCACCCTGGCAGTTTCTGGGGCAAGCTTGGCGAGAGCTTCTATCGCACGTTTAGCCCGGCCCATCGCGTAGTGTTCAAGGGCGTGACCGAGACTGAAGAGGAACAGAAGCAAGGCGCCTTCGGCCCATGCGCCGAGCGCGGCTGCGCCTGCCGCTGCAACCAGCATCAGCGTATCGATCTCAAAGCGCTTCAGCTTGATGTTCCCGATCGCCTCGCCAAGCGTGAACCAGCCGCCAAAGACGTAGGCTGCTACGTAAAACGCTGTGGGGATCCAGGGCGTTTGGGTCAACCCAAGCTTTTCAATCGCAAATCCCACGATCAGGAGCAGGCCGCAAGCAAGTGAGAAGATCAGCTCACTATTGCCACCTAGCGTGCCCCCGTGGGAATGACCGGGGTCCTGTCGGTCCTTGTGATCGTGTCCTTCGTGCTGATCCTTCAAATCTCCCCTCGGACTCGGTGGCTCTTGCGCTACACCCAGCGCCTCAAGCTTCGCTCTCAGCTCCGCCTCGCCTGTCTTGGCTCTCTCGTACTCGATGCTTATGCCACCAGCTGGGCTGGTGGTGGCTTCAATGACGCCTGGTACGGCCTGCACTTGCGCCGCAATTGTCCTTGCCTTTCGTGCGTGAACGGCCGAACCAAGCTCCAAGAAAAGGTGGCCATACCGATCACCCAACTCAATGCCCACGGATGCCGCCACCTCTCGCACTCGCTGAAGCGAGACGATCTCGGGGTCGTAATGAATGCAGAGCGTTCCGAGAGCTTCGTCGCTACCCTCGCGAATGTGCACGCGCGATACTCCCTCCATGTCCTGAAGACCAGCGACCAGCCTCTGGACGCAGCTGTCGTCCCGAGAGACACCTGGGAGTATTACTGGCAGTTCGAGTTCTGTGGTCAGGTTCATTTGTTCCCTCCAACGTCATAAAAATGGAACGGGAAGTCCGGCAGGCAGATGCTCTGCCGGGCCCAAACACTCCATCATTCAGTGGACAGTTTCCGGTTGCCCTTTCGGGCCTGCCTTGGCCAAGCGCCCCGCAAATGTCGGCAGCACAAGAAGTGTCAGTACTGTTGCGGTCAACAGGCCGCCAATGACCACCGTGGCGAGAGGCTTCTGCACCTCAGCACCAGATCCACTCGCAATAGCCATTGGAATGAAGCCAACGATCGCCACCAGCGCGGTGGTCACCACCGCGCGAATTCGGCTGCCGGCACCGTTCATTGCAGCGATCAATGGACTGTCACCTGCATCAAGCCTCTCTCTGATGGCTTGCATGAGCACCAATCCATTCAGGGTCGCAACACCCGATACCGCGATGAATCCGACGGCGGCAGATACCGAGAACGGCATACCACGCACCAGCAACGCGAGAATTCCGCCAACCAGGGCCAGTGGGACGCAGGTGAACACCAGGCCCGCCTCCTTTGCGCTGCCCAATGCCATGAACAGCAGGCTGCCGATCAATAGGAAGACAATCGGAACAACTGTCATGAGTCGCTTTTCAGCCCGCTGCAAGTTCTCGAACTGACCTCCCCACGTCATGTGGGCGCCCGGCGGAAGCTGTACGTCCTTCACCGCCGCCTGGGCCTCTCCAACAAACCCGCCCAAGTCACGACCGCGAACATTTGCCTGCACCACCACACGACGGCTTCCATTGTTTCGACTGATCTGGTTCGGCCCCTCGCTGATCTCAATGCGTGCGACAGAGGAGAGCGGCACGATGCCCCCAGTTGGAGTTGCAATCGGCAGTGACGCGAGCTGATCGGGGTCATTGCGTGCATCGTCGCCGAGGCGCACAACAACATCGAACCGGCGGTCGCCCTCGAAGATCTTGCCTGCCGCAGCGCCGCCAATACCGGTTGAAAGCGCGTCGCTCACGTCCGCTGCCGTGAGGCCATACTGCGCAGCTGCAAGATGATCGATTGCCACATTGAGCGTGGGCAGGCCGGAAATCTGTTCAACACGGACATCCGCTGAGCCCTGGACATTCCTCAGCTTCAGCGCGACCTGATCGGCAACAGCTTGCAGTTGCTCGAAGTTGTCGCCGTAGATCATGACGGCCAGGTCCGTACGCACGCCTGAGATCAGCTCATTGAAGCGCAGCTCGATGGGCTGGCTGAATTCAAAGCTGTTGCCTATCTGCGAGGCGGCGATCTTCTCAAACCTTGCAATCAGATCCTCCTTGCTCAGGGAAGAGTCTGGCCACTCCTTTCTCGGTTTAAGTACGATCACACTGTCGGAGATGTTGGTCGGCATGGGGTCGATAGCTGCTTCTGCAGTACCGGTCCGCGAGAAGACCGTCACAACCTCTGGTTCAGCAGCAATGGCCTTCTCCAGCGCCAATTGCATAGCCAACGATTGCTCAAGCGACGTAGATGGCACACGCAACGCTTGCATAGCGAGATTTCCCTCATCAAGCGTTGGCATGAACTCTCGACCCAGCATCGTAAAGCCGACCACGCCCATTGCGAGCATCACGAGGGCGCCAGCGAACACTGCCTTGGGCCTACGAATCGCCGCTTGGATCACCGGTTCGATGCGGCCGCGCAGGACGCGGATGATGGCTGTCTCATGTTCTTCGTCCTGGTCGCCCTCGTGTCCTTCCTTCTTCGCGTGGAGCTTGGGCTCCCTGACCAGCAGGGCAGCCATCGCCGGTACGAAGGTAAAGGAGAAGATGAATGCGCCAACGAGGGCGAGCATGAAGGTGGCGGCCATCGGGTGGAACGTCTTGCCTTCCACACCTTCCAAGGTAAGGATCGGTGCGAACACCAACAGGATGATCACCTGACCGAAGGCTGCAGGACGCGCCATCTTCCTCGCCGAGTCGGCGGCTACACGCAGTCGCTCCATGGCATTGAGGGGTCGGCCAAGTTCGGCACGCCGCTTGCCAAGCATCAGCAGGGTGGACTCGATCACAATTACCGCGCCATCTACAAGGATTCCGAAGTCCAGCGCACCCAAGCTCATCAGGTTGCCGCTGATACCGAACTTGTTCATGCCGATAACAGCGAACAGGAACGACAGCGGAATGACCAATGCGGTGATGGCTGCCGCACGCAGGTTGCCCAGGAGCAGGAACAGCACAACTACGACCAGCAGGGCACCTTCGGTCAGGTTCTTGGCGACAGTCTTGACAGTGGAGTTAACCAGCACACTACGGTCCAGCACTGGCTCTGCGAAGATATCGGCGGGCAGAGATTCATTGACCTGTGCCAGGCGCTCAGCTGCAGCTTGAGCGACGGTGCGGCTGTTGCCGCCGGCGATCATGAGCGCCGTGCCCAGTACCGCCTCATGACCATTTCGGCTAGCTGCACCAAGCCGTGGGGCGCGCCCCATACCGACCTCGGCAACATCGGCCACCCGGATGACCACACCGTCCTTGGTGGCAACGGGCGACTGAGCCAAGTCGTCGGTCGTAAGGGCAAGGCCGTCGGCCCGAACGACCAGGCCTTCGCCCGCACGCTGGACGAATCCGGCGCCAGCCTGGACGTTGGAGCGTTCCAGTGCTTGGACCAGATCGGCCAGACCCAAGTTGTATGCCGCCAGTCGAGCGCTGTCGGGGTAGATGCCGTATTCCTTGACGTACCCACCCACCGTATCAACACCGGCCAGGCCGGGGCTGGAGCGCATCTGTGGTGCGATGATCCAGTCCTGGACAGTACGCAGGTACGTTGCGCGCTCCTGGGCGGTTCCAAGACGATCGCCCTCTGGTGTCAGGTAGACCTCACCCTCTTGCCAGCCAGCCTGGCCGGGCTTGGCCAGCTTCTTGGGGTCGAATGGCTTGAAGTCCACCGTCCACATGAGAACCTCGCCCAGCCCGGTTGTAACCGGGGAGAGCATGGGGGACACGCCCTCGGGCAGATCTCCGGCAGCCTCCCGCATCCGCTCTGCCACCTGCTGGCGGGCGAAATAGATGTCGGTCTGATCAGTGAAGATCGCGGTGACCTGAGAGAAGCCATTGCGTGATAGGGAGCGAGTGGTGTTCAGACCTGGGATGCCGGCCAAGGCCGTCTCCAGAGGATAGGTGACCTGGCGTTCAATCTGCTCCGGAGTAAGGGCAGGTGCGATGGTATTGATCTGAACCTGGCGGTTGGTGATATCTGGTACAGCATCGACTGGCAGCTTGCTCAGTTGGAACAAGCCAAAGCAGGCAATCGAAGCAGCCAGAAACACCACGAGCCAACGGAACTTGACCGCTGCTTCAATGATGATCTTGAACATGGTGTATGAGTTCCCTTAGTGGCCGTGCTCGGCTTCGCCCTTGGCCAGTTCGGCCTTGAGCAGGAAGGCATTGGCGCCTACGAGGCGCTCACTACCTGTCAGACCGTTAAGGATTTCGATTCGATTACCTGCACGACGGCCAGCGAGTACCGGCGTTGCCTTAAAGCCTCCCTCGACAGCAACGAACACAACACTTCTGCCATCAACGCTTTGGACCGCATCCGCCGGGACGCTCATGCCTTCAGCTGCGCCATCGGCGATGATGACGGCCGAAACGGGGGAGCCGGCCGGTGGCAACTTCTCCGAAATTGGTTTGGCGCGAATGGTCGCGGTGCCTCCCTGCTGCATCACATTCGCAGCGGCGGCAATCACCTCAGCTTCGAAGCTTCCGCCCGGGCCAGTCACTTCCAGCTTCATTCCGGGCACCGCGAGAGTGGCCAGTGCTGGCGGTGCAGTGAATACGAGTTCATTCATGTCCGGATTGGAAACCTCCGCAACAAGCGTTCCAGCTGAGACGACACCACCGGGCGTCACTTGGACGTTGCCAACCACGCCAGCGACAGGACTGGAGATTGTCACCCGGCCGGAACTGTCCGGAGATCCACTGGCCGCTACCTGTGCACGTGCAGCACTAGCGGCGGCATCAGCGGCCAAAGAGCGCGCGCGCGAGGCCTCCAGCTCCTGGCGAGCCACTACGCCCTGCTCGACAAGAGACTTGTCGCGGCCGTAGGCCAGGCGGATGGCTTCGGCCTCCGCCGCAGCGGCAGTGGCGGCGGCTTTGAAGGTCGCAGCTTCTCCACTGACAATGATCACCAGGGGCTGGTTGCTCTTGACGGCTGTACCCGGCGCAACAAGCACGCGCTCAACGCGGCCGGTGACCGTTGAGGCGATGGCAGCACGCCCCCCGATGGCCGGCTCGACGCGACCTGCAAGGCGGGTCGATGCGCCACCGCCGCGGCCGACAGCCACCACGCCGATGCCAGATGCCTTGATCTGGTCAGGCGTCAGCTTGACTACACCTTCCTCGGACTCCTCTTCGCCATGTTCGCCATCACCATCACCTTCACTGTGCGCCTCGGCGGAGCCCGGCTTTGCGTCAGCTGCGTGATCGTCGTGACCATCATCCTTTCCAGCCGGCTTTTCTGCCTCCGTACCGGTGGATTTGGCATCCTCCTGCGCCCCGCCACTGCATGAGGTCAGCGCGCCGGTCATCATCAAGGTAGCCAGCAGCGTCGCTCCGATGAGCGTCTTGTTTCCGTACTTGTTCATTTTGCCTCCACAAACGGTGCGCGCCCTTCAAGGCGGGCGAGGTCGATTTCTGCTGCCACCCGGCTAAGACGGGCATCCACAGCACTGCCACGCGCAGCGATCAGGGTTGATCGCGTGCTGCGCAGCTCCAATTGCGATATACGACCTGCCTCGAATCCGATGCGGGCCAGCCGATAGGCTTCATCTGCGGCCTGTACGCTTTCATCCGCTGCTCGTACGCGGCTGTTGGATGCCTTGAGACTCGCTACCGCTCCCAAACGGGCCGCCTCACTGTCACGCCTCTGAGCCTCCAGAACCGCTTCGGCAGCACGTTGTTCCGCATAGGCCGCCTGGATCGCACCGCGGTTACGATCGAATAGGGGGATCGAAAGGCTGATGCCCACGTTGTAAGCTTGGTCGCCCGCTTGGCGGAAGCGCGTCTGAGCCACGGATGCACTCAGTTGTGGCAACGCACGCTTGCGCTCGACATCGATAAGGCGGCCGGAGGCTTCCGCTTCAGCTTGGGCAATGCGAACGGCAAGCGGGGCGACCTCAATAGCGACTGGGTGAGAGGGCACGCGGTCAAGCAGGCTTTCACCGATGTCGGTCAGGGGGCTGTCCACCAAGGACACGCCGGCCAGGCGAGCAAGCGCCGCATCCCGGTAGGCCTCGGCCTCATCCAGGCTTGCCTTTGCATTGGCGACCTCGCTCCGTGCCTGCACACCGCGCAGGTTGGGCTCACGTCCCTCGCTGACCATCGCAGCTACCGCCTTGGCGTCCTGTTCAATCAAGGCCAATGCCTCGCTGGCCAACTCATATCGGCGCAGCGCAGCCTCTGCTTCGGCGTATGTCGCCGCCAGGCGACCCGCTGCGTCACTGCGCATCAGATCACCCCGCAAGCCTGCAGCCCCAGCCTCCGCACGCGCGGCGCGCACTCGGGCCCCTCGTTGACCCCAAATCTCCAGCGGCTGGGAGAGGGTGACAATGCTGTCAGCGTTTGAGAAACCTTTGTAGGGACCAGTGCCGTAGGCGTTCTCCGCTTCGATGGAGACCGTCGGATTGGGCAGTGCCCGAGCCTGTTGTACCCGCGCCTCGGCTGCCTCAGCCAGCGCGACGCCTTGGACCGTCGCAGGCATCTGGTTCAAGCGAGAAAGCAACGATTCGTAAGATGGTGCAGTTTGAGCAGCTACATGTCCGATTGGCACCAACGCCAACAGAATAGCGACAGTCAACCCGGTCGCTGAAAGCGACCGGCCTGGCAAAATCGACATAAAAACTCCCGTAAATTATCTGAGCGAACGACCCGCAAGTGCGAGGCAGAGCCAGATCAGATACGGGGGGGGCGCATGGGACCGTCGAGTCGTAGCGCGTAGACGTCCACGTGCTCGGTACTGTGCAGCGAGATCCGGCCATCGGCGAACAGATCGTCGTGACCGGCAGCTGGGAGGCTTGCCGTTGAATGGTGGCAATGCCCATGGCCACAGGCATCGGCACTGGACGAATCCTTGCTCTTGCTCGACTCGGAGTCTGAATCACTTTGCAAGGCGTGCACATCGCCCACGCTGACCGTCGCTTCTTGCGCGCACGCCAATGCCTCGGCCACAGGCACGACCACGAACGCCGCCAAAAGCAGCAGCATCAGGTATATACGAATAGCAGGCAGAGAGCGACGCATTGGGAAAGGTTAGCAACCTCTTTTGGACGGATACAATTACATAAAAACACTACGGTGGCTGTGCTTGAACGCACCCTAGCCCCGTTCAGGTCGGGACCCAGGGAATCAACCCACAAGGATAACGGCCCATGTGAGGGCGACATTGCAAAGAGCCACGAACACAGCGGCCGAACCCATATCTTTAGCGCGACCCGCCAGCTCATGGATCTCTGGGCCATACCGTTCGATAACCGCTTCGATGGCGGAGTTCAGCAGCTCCAAGGCCAGAACAGCCAGCACGCTCCCCATTAGAAGTGCTCGCTCAACCGCTGAGTGGCCCAGCAGAATCGCTGCCGGTAGTGCCACCACGGCCGCGACAACCTCGAGTCGAAACGAGGATTCATGCAGCCAAGCTGATCGTAGTCCTTGGAGGGACCAGCGGAGCGCCTTGAAAACGCGGGCAATGCTCCGCGGACGATGACCGTACATATCTGCCACTGTGTTGCTTCCTTAATTTAGGACCCCAAGAGCCGCTGCTGGGCGCTTCCAGCAGCGTGCTCGTTGTCGCCCGTTATGAAGTGGACCCGGCGTTGATGGAACAACCGGAGAAAAGATTCAGGCTTTCGTCCAACGACTTCGTCCGGACGTTCATGAGGCCGAGTACAGAATGGAAGAGGTTGTCGTGGCTGGCCGGGCGGTTTGATCGGTCCCGGACACATTGAAGGTCCAGGTTGTTGCTGCTCTTCATGCCCTCGGACATCCACATGACCATGGGCACTTTGATCTGAGTGTCGGGAGCAATGGCATAGGGGAGACCGTGGAGATAGACGTTCGCCTCTCCCAGTGACTCACCGTGGTCGGAAACGTAGATCAATCCAGTGTCATGGCTCTGATCCTGCTCAAGCATCCGGATGGTCTTTCCAAGGAAGTCATCTGTCGCAAGGACTGCGTTGTCATACGCATTGACGATCTGCTGGCGCGTGCACTTGCCCAGATCTGCATTGCGGCAGTCAGGCGTGAACTTCCTCAGATCCTCGGGATATCGCTTGTAGTAGCTCGGCCCGTGGTTCCCCAGCTGATGCAGAACGACCACAACATCACCCGGATTGTCATCGATAGCGTCATGCAATCCCCGCAACATGATCTCATCGCGACACGCTTGGTCATCGCACAACCCATCCTTGGTAGGCACGCGGAAGGACTCAAACGCCAGGTCCGCGCAAACCCCCTTGCAACCTGTCTGGTTGTCCCGCCATAACGTCTTGATGCCAGCTCGCTCAAGCACATGGAGCAGCGACTCTGAGCCCCTGATCTTGTCTCGATCGTAGTCTCGCCTTCCATACACCGAGAACATACAAGGCACGGAAACTTCAGTATTTGACCCGCAGGCAGTCACGTCCGAGAAGTTGACGACGTCCAACGCTGCCAACTGTGGCGTTGTCTGTCTGCCGTATCCATTCAAACCCCAGTTCTGCGCACGAACCGTCTCACCTACAACGATGACCAAGAAGTGGGGCTTCGCGCCTGGCGGATGAGGCGTCATCATGGCATCGGGGCCAACCACTTGGATCGGACCGCGCTCCGCACGGGTGTCTTCTCGCACAACCTTCGCAATGGAAGCGATGTAGTTTCCAGGGTTTGCAAGGTATCTGACTTGCTTGTGATTGCGTATGAGTGATGAGAGGTCGTCGAATGACGCAATTGCCGCGCCAACGATTACAACAACCGCCATGCCAAGTAGAAGCACTCTTGCAAGTATCGCCCGCGTCACATTGGAAGAACGTTGGAGCCTTACCATGCATACCGCGATAGCTGGCACGACGCCTTTAATTAGTACCGCAAGAAAGAAGCCCCAGGTCAGCAACTCTCCGGCTTCAGCGCCGTCGGTCTTCAGCACATTTCGTACCATGCTGGCGTCGAAGTAGACGCTGTAATTGTCTGAATAGTAGGCAGCAGTAGCGGACACGACGAGAAGCAATGCAAGAACCGGCTTCACCGTCCATCGAACGCATAGCAATCCGAGAATGAGCACATTCAAGGCAGTGAGGATCGCTCCCGTAGAGATAACAAGTAGCGCACGAGCTGCTCCGTCCGCACCACTCTTCGCAATTACTTCTGCGAAGAACGCGCTGTTGAGAAAGAACGTGAAGTACATCGCCACGATGATAATCAACGTGTTGACGCCCAGCTGCGGGCCGCAGATGGGCTTGCCAAGACGGCCCAGTGGATCTGAGCCTAGGCCCCCGCGCGAACTGCCTCGGTTGAATTCTGTTTTCACGTAATGCATTGGTGATTCCTTTTTATTGACCACCGCGCGCGCCCCTAGCGCACACGGCCGCCATTGCGCGTTCCTAGATGGAAAGCCATCCACACATATGCAACGCCTGACACCAGCGAAGGGGCCAGGACCGCGGTCCGCAGGTTTTGGGTCAGTGACAGCAGTGCAGCCGAGATCCACATGAAGAGACGCTTGTCTGGGTGCAGCTCCGCTCCCCGACGCGGGAACAGCGAGCTTCCGGTTGCCACCATTTGGGTGGCAACCAAGGCAAATCTCGGTTCGTCGACAGGCCCAAAATCGCGCACACCAAGAGATGCGCCGATGGCAAGCACGGAGGTTGCCATCAGTAGTGCCGCTCGATCGCGTGCAGTTCGGAGATTGGTAGATGTTGAGAAGGGCATTCAGGTCGCCTTCTTCAAGGCGGCGCAGTACTGGCCGGCGACTGCACGTGCAGCCACGCGTCGGCCGAGCGCACGGAGCGCCCAGCAACAAGATGTGTTCATGGAAAGACCTACACAAAGGTGATCGCAGAAGGACTGACAGGCGCGTTGCGCCTTTTATGCGATCAAAGCCTGGGAGGTCTAATCAGCGTGTCCGGGATGTGGGACGTCATGGGCTGTTCGTAGAACGTGTGCCCGCCTTCATTTCTTGCGGCTTCGGCACTGGTGAAACCGTTGGACGCCACAAAAGTGCTGCTGTGGTGGCAGTGACCGTGACCACAAGCGGCATGCGCCTTATCGGGGTGGCCATCGCCTGGCCCTGCCACTTCCTGGTGTGACTGCTCCTCAGAGAAGCAGACCGAAGCATCAACGACAGGCACGATGATCATCACTGCGAGCAGCAGTGCCAGAGCGTAGCGCTTGGCATGGATGACAATGGAAGGCACGTGTGGCTAGGACTGATACATTTGAGGCCGGAAAGATACCTTGGGTACCGCTCATCAGCAAGCTGACGCTTATTCATCAATCTCGCGGGCTCGAGTGGCCTCTGCGAGTCAGGTGGCCAGGCAAAAGCTGGCGCGGGAAATTGACGGAATCCGGCATCCGAAGAACAGAAAGTTAACGTTTTGCCTGAGCTTCCGCACGGTCACGCAGATTGAGCTGCGACGGATTAGGTCGGGGGCCAGCTGCGCCACGTGACAGTGCCGGGTTCAAGCGCAGCCGCCAGAGTCCGAGCTCAGTCGGCCAAGCCTGGTCATGCAGCCGTCTTGCGCGCGTCGGCACCTGCCCGGCGGGCATCACCTAAAATCTCGAAGGCTTCCTTGATCACATACAGGCCGATCAGGGCGCCGATCACGAAATCCGGGTACGGGCTGGCCAGCCACCACACCAACAGACCGGCCAGGATCACCCCAACATTGGCGACCACATCGGCCCGCGTGAACAGCCACGTCGCTCGCAGATGCACTTCGCCGGACTTTAGCGGTGCCAGCATGCGCAGCACCGCCATATTGACCGCCAGCGACAGCAGGGCGGTGCCAATCATCCAGCCGCTGACCGGCTCGGCGCCGTACATCACCCGGCGGCCCACCTCAACCAACACGCCCACACCCAGCACAAGCAGCACGCTGCCGCTGACCCAAGCGGCATTGGCCTTGAAGCGCGCCGTGCGCCCGATAGCGACCAGGCCAATGGCATAGGCGGTGGCATCGGACAGCATGTCCAGAGCGTCGGCCAGCAGGCCAGTGGAATGGGCAATCCAGCCGGCGATGCCGCCGATCACGGCCATCGCCGCGTTCAACGCTAGGGCGATCCAGAGGACGCGCCGCTCCTGCGCATTCTTGGCCTCGTGGTGGCAGCCGCAATCACTCATCGGAACATCTCCAGTCGCAGGGAAGCCGGGCCCGGGCGGGTCGCTGGCATGACACAGCAGGTGAGTGTAAAGTCCGTAGCTACTACGGAGTCAAGCGTACTACGAATGAAAATCAGTGAGGCTGCCGACGCCAGTGGATGCCACCTGGAGACGATCCGCTATTACGAGCGGATCGGCCTGTTGCCGCGCCCGGGGCGCTCGGGCAATGGCTACCGGGTCTATGGCCCGGCCGACATCGAGCGGCTGCGCTTCATTGCGCGCGGCCGGGACCTAGGCTTCAGCCTGGAGGAGGTCCGCAGCCTGCTGCAGCTGGCCGGCGATGAGGAGCTTTCGTGCGGGGACGTGGACCGGCTGGCACGCAGCCATCTGACCGACGTGCGGGCGCGCATGGCCGACCTGGAGCGCATGGCCACCGAGTTGGAACGGGTGATTGCCAGTTGCCACGGTGGGCAGCGGGCTGAATGCACCATCCTGTCGACCCTGCGGCAGCCGGTCGCTGTGGAGGCCACGCGCCAGTGACCGAACTGGACCGCTACCTCGATGCAGCCACGCGCCAGAACACGGTGCGCAGCTATGCGTCGGCGCTGCGGCACTTCGAGGTTGAATGGCAAGGCCACCTCCCAGCGACACCGGACAGCGTGGCGCGGTACCTGGCCGCGTATGCGCAGACCCTAGCCGCCAGCACGCTTCGCCACCGGCTGGCCGCCATTGCCTCTTGGCACCGCGACCACGGCTTTGTCGACCCGACCCGGTCGCCGCTGGTGCGCAAGGTGCTCAAAGGCATCCAGACCCTGCACCCGGGCCAGGTCAAGCAAGCCGCGCCGCTGCAGATTCGGCGGCTGGTCGAGCTCGATGACTGGTTGGCTGCCGCGATCGCGGCGGCGCATGCCCGGGGCGACGGAGCGGCGGCGCTGCGCCATCAACGCGACCGAGCGTTGGTGCTGCTCGGATTCTGGCGGGGCTTCCGTGGCGATGAACTGCTGCGTCTGGACGTGGCCCATCTCACGCTGGTGCCGGGACAGGGGATGACCTGTTTCCTGCCGCGCAGCAAGGGCGACCGCCAGGCCGCCGGCGTCACCTACAAGGTGCCGGCGTTGTCGCGGTTGTGCCCGGTGGAGGCGACCCAGGTGTGGCTGCAGGCGGCCGACCTGCACGAAGGGCCGGTGTTTCGGGCGGTTAACCAATGGGGCCAGGTGAGCGCCGAGGGCCTGCATCCCAACAGCTTGGTGCGCCTGCTACGCGAGTTGCTGACCAGTGCCGGCTTTGCCGATGCGGGGCTCCACAGCAGCCATTCGTTGCGCCGCGGCTTTGCCAGCTGGGCCAACGACCAAGGCTGGGACATGAAGGCGCTGATGGAGTACGTGGGCTGGCGCGATGTGCAGTCGGCCATGCGCTATCTCGACGGGCGTGACCCCTTTGCCCGTGACCGCATTGAAGCAAGCCTGCCCAGTCCAACCGCGCCGGTACCGGCGATGGCACTGCCGGCGCCCGAGGGCAAACCGGCCTTGCAGCTGCGCCTGCGCATGGTGCTGACCCCGTTTGCCCGCACGGGCCGCGGCGCGGCCAAGGCCCGAGGCCGGATCGAAGAGATCTGCTTGGCCCCGTTCCAGGCTGTGCGCCTGAACACTGCCAGCAGCGAGTACCAGTTGACTGTTCCCACCGATCCCGACCGGGATCTGGATGAAATCCTGGCCACGTTGCTCGATGACATGCACCGCATGGCCGATACGCACCAGTGTTTCCTGGAAGCGTCTCTCAATACAGACGACGGCCGGCACTGGGATTGATCCCCTCATAACCTCCGGATCCAATGGCTACCCTTCACGAGACCGCCTACCCGCGACTGAAGCCTGATCCCACCGCCAAGGAACTGGAGGAGATCTATACCCCCACCGCCGCTGAGATTGCATTCGCCAAGCAGCTGACCACCCAGCCGGGACCGCAGCTGGCGGTACTGATTCATCTCAAGCTCTTCCAGCGCCTGGGTTACTTCACGGTGTTAGCCGAAGTGCCCGAGCGGATCCGGAAGCACATCGCCAAGGCCGCCCGACTCGGGCGCGTATTGGACACCGACCAGCTCGAACGTTACGACGCTTCCGGTAGCCAGCGCCGCCATATGCCGCAGCTTCGGCAGTTCATCGGGGTACATCCCCTGGACAAATCAGGCTTGGCCTGGCTGGACACGGTGGCCACCGGAGCAGCCCAGACCAAGCACACCATCCCGGACATCGTGAACGTCCTGCTCGAAGAGCTGGTGCACCACCGCTACGAACTGCCAGGCTTCCGCACCCTGGAGCTGGCCGCCATCGGCGCACGTGAGCGGGTCAATCTGGGCTACTACCGCAGCATCAGTCACGCGCTGACGCCTGCCACGCGCACGCTCATTGACGAATTGCTGCGCGCACCGGAAGGCTCCAGATTTACTGGCTGGCAATCGCTCAAGCGCGAGCCTGGCCGACCGACCAACAAGGAGGTCCGGTTCTATCTGCAGCACATCCGCATGCTGCAGCAGTTGGCCGAGCAGCTGCCTCCCATCGATGTGCCGGTGCCCAAGCTCAAGCAATTCCGTGCAATGGCTCGCGCCTATGACGCCAGCGAGTTAGCCGAACTGGCTCCGGACAAGCGCTATGCGTTGGCCACCATCTTCATTCGCGCCCAGCATGCCAAGACGCTGGATGACGCAGCCGAGCTGTTCATCAAGCAGGTGCGCGGGCTGGAGAACACGGCCCAGCAAAAGCTGCTGGCCTACCAGCTCGAACATGCCAAGCGGGCCGACTTCCTGATCGGCCAGCTCAAGGAAATCCTGCAGGCCTATCAGCTCGACGGCAGCGATAGTCAGCGCGTGGATGCCATCGATAACAGTCTGGAAGCGGAAGTGTCGACCTTGTTGGCCGAATGCGAAGAACATATGGCATACGCAGGAAAGAACTATCTGCCTTTCATGCTGCAACCCTACGGCGCGGTCAGGCCGCTGCTGTTCAATGGGCTGGAGCTGATGAACTTGCGGGCAACCAGCCACGATGCCGGCATGGAGCCGTTGATTGCAGCGGTGCTGTCGCTGCGCAACCAACGCCGTGAGCTGATCGAGGTCGCATCCCTCGGCCTGGACCCGGAAAAGGACTTCGATTGGATGTCCAAGCTCTGGCGTCAGCACGTGTTTGGCAAGCGGGCCAGCGCGGCAGGCGCCGGCTGGATGCACCGTAAGTACTTCGAGCTGGCCGTGCTGGTGCAGGTCAAGGACGAACTGAAGTCGGGAGATCTCTTCATCCCGAGCAGCGAACGATTTGACGACTACCGCGAGCAGCTGGTCGATGAAGCCACCTTGGCCCAGGAACTGGAAGCCTATGGCCAGGTGTCAGGCTTGCCCACCGACGCTGCGACTTTCGTGGCCGGGTTGCGCGCACAACTGACCGACTTGGCCGACGAAGTTGACGAGCGTTTCCCCGAGAATGTTCATGCGGACATTCTGGAAGGACGCCTGGTACTGCGGAAGGGGCAACGCGCCGAGGTCTCAAGCGCCATTGCCACCGTGGACCGCCTCATCGCCGAACGGCTCCCGGAGTCCAGCATCGTCGATGTCCTGATCGACGCCAGCCAATGGCTGGATCTGCACCGATTCTTCCGTCCGATCGCCGGCACCGAGAGCCAGGTTGAAGATCTCCCTCGACGGGTGATCACCACGCTGTTTTGCTATGGCTGCAACTTGGGTCCGACGCAGACGGCGCGGTCGATCAAGGGCTTCAGCCGTCGCCAGGTCGCTTGGCTCAACCTCAAATACGTGACCGAAGATGTCCTTGAGAAGGCCATCGTGGAGGTCATCAATACCTACAACAAATTTGACCTGCCGGGCTATTGGGGCAGCGGCAAGAGCGCGTCAGCAGATGGCACCAAGTGGAGCGTGTACGAGGACAACCTGCTGTCGGAGTACCACATCCGCTACGGCGGCTACGGCGGCATCGGCTACTACCATGTGTCCGACAAATACGTGGCGCTGTTCAGCCACTTCATTCCCTGTGGCGTGCACGAGGGCATCTACATCCTCGATGGCCTGCTGGCCAACACGTCCGACATCCAGCCCGAGATCGTCCATGGCGACACGCAGGCCCAAAGCTATCCGGTCTTCGGTTTGGCCCACATGCTGGGCATCCAGCTGATGCCCAGGATACGAAACATCAAGGATCTGACATTCTTCCGGCCCGAACCTGGTAGGACCTATAAGAACATCCAGGCACTGTTCGGAGACAGCATCGACTGGCAACTGATCGCGACCCATCTCCACGACATGCTGCGGGTGGTGATCTCAATCCGATTGGGGAAGATCACCGCGTCCTCGATCCTGCGCCGGCTGGGCACCTACAGCCGGAAGAACAAGCTGTACTTCGCCTTCCGGGAAGTTGGCAAGGCCGTCCGAACGCTG
Source organism: Stenotrophomonas sp. NPDC077461 (assembly GCF_049545475.1). Taxonomy (NCBI): domain Bacteria; kingdom Pseudomonadati; phylum Pseudomonadota; class Gammaproteobacteria; order Lysobacterales; family Lysobacteraceae; genus Stenotrophomonas; species Stenotrophomonas sp. NPDC077461. The sequence goes on along the minus strand of NZ_JBMWDO010000001.1, from coordinate 943,317 downwards.
TTCTTGCTGCGCTACATCGACGACAACGAGATTCGGAAAACGATCCATGCTGCGACCAACAAGAGCGAGGAGTACAACGGCTTCGTAAAATGGGTGTTCTTTGGCAGCCAGGGGATCATTGCTGAGAACGTCCAACACGAGCAGCGCAAGATCATCAAGTACAGCCAGCTGGTCGCCAACATGATCATCCTCCACAACGTAGAAGGCATGAGCCGGACCTTGGCTGAGATGCGGAAGGAGGGGATTGAACTGACCCCCGAGATCCTGGCCGGCCTGTCGCCGTATCGGACCAGCCACATCAATCGCTTCGGCGACTACCATCTCGACCTTGATAGGGAAGTGGCGCCGCTGAGCTATACAGCGAAAGTCCTTGAACAGGCCCCATAGACGGGGAGATCCGCTATCGGGATAAGGCAATTATCATTTCGTTTCAATTGCTTAGGCAGCTTTTGGCCCTGTACGTAACGATTCCCTGCCGACCCTCATGTCCAGCCGCCGTTCCCTGCGAGTTCTGACGTACTCGCGCAGGCATACGACGCTGGAATCCATTCCCGGGCGATGTTGCAGGTAAGCGACCACCTGGTCATATCGACAGGCTCAAGGCTGTAGCCCTCAGGTGTGAACATGTGGTTACCCTGAAAGCAGAAACCGGCCCACGGGCCGGCCAGGTCGATACGCTCGTGCGGATCTATCTCTGTCATGCTGCAATCTCGTCCTTGTCTGGGGAACGAGAGGGGAAGCAAGAGCCGATTCAGAGCTTGAGCCAGCTCCAGCCCGAGCCGGCAAACGCCACAAGACGCGCCACCCATCATTTCGCATAATGTATATTATGTAAACTCACAGATGGAGCCAAGCAGCTCTCCACCAACGCCTGGACGCCAACCCATCTGACTTCACCGGAACTCCCCCGACCAGCCCCAGAGCTCCAAACGCACCGTCGATGCTACCTCACGCATCGATTCTCCCATTTGAGTTCGACCTCCATCTCCAGACGTTGTCCCGGCTCCAGTCGGTTCGGCGCCAACGTAAAACCATCAGGCGGGCCCGTCTGCGGCTCGACACAGGTCGCGTGCGGTGCGCCGTCATAGATCACCCAATGATCGGCATCGGCCCGAATCCGTAGCTGCTGGCCGGCAGATGCGAGCAGCACGTCCGCCTGGTTGATGAAACAGTCATCCCACGGCCCGGGCGCCGGGCTCACGCACGGCAAGGTGGCAATGCCCTCGTGATCCCGTGGATACATCGTGCCGGGGGCAAACTGCAGGCGATCCGGCTTGCGAAACCAGGGATGCCAGCCGATCACGGCGGGCATTGCCTGATGGCCGGCCTCAACGGAAAGGTGGAGATGCAGGCGATCCGGCTGCAGGTGAAGTGTCTGGGTTGCCCTGCCTCCGAATGGCCAATAGTCATCCTCGGGCAGTGCCAACGACAGCCTGGCGGTGTCCGCGTCGAGGCTGTCGATGTGCCACGGCCGGGTAAAACCGACGCCATGAATCGCGTGGGCATCGAAGTTCGCGGGCAGCGAACGGCGCCTGCCGTCAAAGGTGAAGCTCCCATGCCGGATGCGCCCCGCCCACGGAACCATCGGATAGCACCCCCAGGCGATGGCTGGCGTCCCCGCCCCACCCGCGTGCTCGCCCACCAGCCATGCCACACCGTCGTAGCGTAGCTGGGCAATGCGTCCGCCGGCGTCCGGGGCAAGCACGACCTCCAGCAGGCCTGACCGCAACCCGTGCAGCCGGCCAGCCGGCAGCGGGGCCCGCGCGTCGTCCTTCGGCGAGGGCGTATCAGGCGCCATAGGGATCGAGGGTCCGGATGCTGCCGTCTGCCTCGATGTGCAGCGGCGCGGCCTTGATTGAGCGCAGGTGGGTCACGCCGCCGGACAAGAGCGCGTCGTGGTAGAAGAGATACCACTGCCCCTCGAAGGCGCAGATGGAGTGGTGTGTGGTCCAGCCGACCACGGGGGTGAGGATCACGCCGCGATAGGTGAACGGTCCATACGGGCTGTCGCCGACGGCGTAGCACAGCAGGTGCGTATCGCCTGTGGAGTACGAGAGGTAGTACCGGCCCTGGTACTTGTGCATCCACGCGCCCTCGAAGAACCGACGCGCGTGGTCATCGGCGCGCAGGGGCTGCCCGTGTTCGTCCAGAACGATCACTTCCCGCGTGGGCTCCGCGAGCCGGGTCATGCCCACGTCCAGCCGGCCAACCCGCGGGCCCAGCGCTGCCGCACCGCCGGTGGGCTCCTCGTGCGACGCGTCATGGCAGTTGTCGCGGTACTTCTGCAGTTGCCCGCCCCAGATGCCGCCGAAGTAGAGATAGTGCGCACCGTCGTCGTCCTCAAACACCGCCGGGTCGATCGAGTAGGTGCCCGCCATCGGCTCGGGTTCGGCTTTGAAAGGCCCCTCCGGACGATCAGCTACCGCGACGCCGATGCGGAACGTCCCCTGCCCGTCCTTGGCCGGGAAGTACAGGTAGTAGCGGCCGTCGCGTGTGGCCGCGTCCGGTGCCCACATCTGTTTTGCGGCCCAGGGCACGTCACGCAGATGCAGTGCCATGCCGCAGTCGGTTGCCTCGCCCTCGGGCGTGTCCATGCGGAATACGTGATAGTCCTCCATACCGAAGTGACCGCCCTCATCGTCGAACGGGGCGCTGCCGTCGATGTCGTGTGACGGGTAGATGTACAGGCGCCCGCCGAACACATGCGCCGACGGGTCGGCCGTGTAAATGTGAGTCACCAGTGGCTTGGAGATCGCATGTGCCGCCAGATGGTCAAGGGTCGTTCCTTGGCGGCGCTGCAGCAGCTCCTGCTCGATGCGGGTCTCCATGCGTTTGTCGATCCTGTAAAGAAACAGCAGCGCAACCGCCACCAGGAACGGCAGGGAACAGTACACGCTCACAGTCAGGCGGATGCCATCCACCACGGCCTGGGGCTGCTGTTCGAGGCCGGCCCTGTAACCGTGGTGCGCGAGGATGCCGGCGACCAGCGCGCCGCCGATGCTCAGCCCTATCTTCAGTCCGCACAGCATTGCGGAGAAGATGATCGCGGTGGCGCGGCGATGGTTCTTCCATTCGGAGTAGTCCGCGACGTCGGCGATCATCGCCCACAGCAACGGGATGGTGATGCCGTAGCAGAAGCCGTGCAGCATGAAGGCGCCGAAGGCCACGGCCACGGCGGTAGGCGGGAAGAAGTAAAACGCCAGCAGGAACACGGTGGATACCAGCAATGCACCGCCAAAGACATCGCGTTTGCCGAAGCGGTCGGCCAGGCGGCGGGAGATGCCGATCCCGAGGATCATGCAGAGGATGCCGCAGGCGTTGAACAGACTGAACGCCGACGTCGCCGGGTCCGTGGGCCAGGTGAAACCGGACAGACCCCATCCGTTGAGTACCGCATTCAGTCCTGCAATGAAGCGGTTGAAGCCGGAGCTGTCGAGGAAGCCCGCCAGGGCGCTCTCGCTCATGTAGTACTGGAAGTAATAGACGTAGGTGCCGCCCTTCAGGGCCAGGTTGATGAAGACCAGCACCGTGAGGGCCAGCATCACTTTCCACGGCCGGTTCCGCACCAGGTCGGCCAGATCCTGCAGCACGCCACCGGTCTGCTCCTTGGCCGGCACGATCCGCTCGCGCGTGGTGGCAAAGGTGATCAGGAAGAAAAGCGTCCCCACCACGGCGAACACGGTCATCACCCGTTCGAAGCCGAGCACGCGGTCGCCCTCGCCAAGGATCAGCACCAGCGGCAGCAGCAGGACCTGGATGATGAACTGCGCGATCATCACCGCCACGAAGCGGTAGGCCGACAGGCTGTTGCGCTGGGCCATGCTGCCGGTCAGAACCCCGCTGAGCGCGGAGTACGGCAGGTTGTTGGCGGCGTACACGAGCATCAGCAGCCCGTAGGTCACCACGGCGTAGATGACCTTGGCGCGCTCACCCAGTTCGGGCGTACTGAAGGCAAGCAGCGACAGCGCGCCGAACGGGATCGCTGTCCACAGGATCCACGGCCGGAACTTTCCCCAGCGACTGACCGTGCGGTCGGCGGCAATACCGATCAGCGGTGTGAACACGAAGGCGCCCATCAGGCCGATCACGAAAATGATCGTGGCCGCGGTGGCGGGCGGCAGCCGGTATACATCGGTATAGAAGAACGCCAGGTAGGTGATCAGGGTCTGGAAGATCAGGTTGGCAGCGAGGTCGCCAAGGCTGTAGCCCAGCTTTTCCAGGATCGACAGCGTGTGGCTGGAGGGCTCCGCGCGGCGAGGTTCAGTCACGCGCCGCCTCCACGGTGAACCCGGCCTGCACCCGGGTATCGGCGCTTGAACCGCCAATCCGCACCTCGTACGCCCCGGGCGTCACGACGTATGCGCCGCGCGCGTCGTTGTAGTGGCGCAGCGCCTGGGGCGCATCCAGGACGAACGCCACGGTCCGCCGTTCGCCGGGGGCCAGATGGATCCGCTGGAAGCCGCGCAGTGCCTGCTGCGCCTCTCCCGGAGCGGCCTGCAGCCGCCGCACGTACAGTTGCACCACCTCATCGCCTGCGCGCTTGCCGATGTTGGCCACCTCCACCTGCACATTGAGCGTCCCGTCTGCGGCGATCCGTGACGTGTCGAGGCGGGCGGTGCCGTAGCCGAACCGGGTGTAGGACAGCCCGTGACCGAACGGATACAGCGGTGTGCCGCGGAAATAGCGGTATGTGCGGCCTTCCATTGTGTAGTCGTCAAACGCGGGCATCGTCTGGTCCGCCGTGTAGAACGTCACCGGCAGCCGGCCAGCGGGATTGACGTCGCCGAACAACGCGTCACCCACGGCCGTGCCACCGCGTTGCCCTGGATACCAAGCCATCAGAATCGCGGACAGGTTTTCCTGGGCCCACTCGACGGCCAGCGCCGATCCGCCGGTCAGCACCACCACCACCGGCTTGCCGGTGGCGTGCAACGCTTCCAGCAGCGCACGCTGGGTGGCGGGCAGGCGCAGGTCGGTGCGGTCGCCGCCGGCGAAGCCCGGGTAGTTGACCGTCATCTCTTCGCCCTCGACATCGCCGGTCAGTCCGCCGACGAACACCACCACATCCGCGCTCCGGGCGGCCTCCAGTGCCTCCTCGAACGGCGGCTTCGCGCCGGGCATGCGCCAGCCCAGCCGCACGGCTGCGTCGCGCTCGGCGTCGAAGTACTCAAGGGTCACGTCGTAGGCCTTGCCGGCCTGCAGGTCCAGCTCCACGCCATCGCCATGCAGGCGATCACGTTGCTTCCAGTGGTCCAGCACGCGCCTGCCGTCCACGTAGAGGCGGAAGCCGTCGTCGGCGGCGGCCTCAATGTGGTAGCGACCCGACACCGGTGGCAGCAGCTGTCCACTCCAGCGGATACTGAAGCCATCGTTCGGAATGCCCTGCCCCGGCGCTGCTTCACCGCGGGCCAGCAGGTTGTCGGTGGGTGACCCCCGATCCCAGCGGAATCCGATCTGGGCATCGGTGCGGACCAGCGCCGGTGTTCCGGACAGGTCGGCGGTGCGGAAGTACTCACCGCGCAGGCCGCGTTCCGGTGAACTGGCCGAGGGCCGCAGGTACGCGGCCTCGATCAGCGGGGTCGCAGCGGGATCGTCGCGCCCTTCGACCAGGTCCACGCCACGCGCATAGCGCACCTCGACGCCTTTCGCCGCGTCACGTATCCCCTGCAGGATGGTCACCGGTGCGGCGGGGGTACCAAAGTAGTTGCCGAGCAGCGCCATCGTGTCATCGGCGGTCGGGCCGACCACGGCAATCCGTTTCAGGGTCCGTGGCAGCGGCAGCACGCCATCGTTCTTCAGCAGCACCAGCGACTCCTGTGCGGCCTTCAGGGCCAGCGCATCGTGCGCGGGGGCCTGGTTCACCGACGCGGGGATGCGTGCCCACCTCACGCGCTCCGGCGGGTCGAACATGCCCAGCCGCATCCGGGCGGTGAACAGACGCGTCACCGCTTCGTCGATCTCTGCCTGGCTGATCAGGCCCTGGCGCACCGCGGCCGGCAGTGTGGCGTATTCCTGGCCACACTCCAGCTCGGTACCGTTCTTCACTGCCAGTGCGGCGGCGGCCTCGCGGGTGGGAACGATGTGGTGATGCTTCCAGATATCGACGATGGCCCAGCAGTCCGACACGACGTAGCCCTTGAAGCCCCAGTCGCGGCGCAGTACGTCGCGCAGCAGGAAGCGGCTGGCGCTGGCGGACTCGCCGTACACGCGGTTGTAGGCACCCATGACGGCATCCACCTGCCCTTCCTTCACCAGCGCCTCGAATGCCGGCAGGTAGGTGTCGTACAGGTCGCGCCGGGTGGGGCGCGCATCGAAGTGGTGACGGTCGGCCTCGGGGCCGCTGTGTACGGCGAGGTGCTTGGCCGTGGCGTCCAGCTTGCGGTACACCGGGTCGTCGCCCTGCAGACCCTGCACGAAGGCCACGCCCATGCGCGCGGTGAGGTATGGGTCCTCGCCGTAGGTTTCCTGGCCCCGCCCCCATCGCGGGTCGCGGAAGATGTTGATGTTCGGCGACCAGAAGGTCAGCCCCTGATACCGCCCATGCGCGCCCTCCCGGAGAAACTGGTGGTGCTTGGCGCGCGCTTCGTCGCTGATGGTGGTCGCCACCTGCCCCATCAAGGGCACGTCGAACGTGGCGGCCAGGCCGATGGCCTGCGGAAACACGGTGGCCTGCCCTGCCCGTGCGACGCCGTGAAGGCCTTCGTTCCACCAGTCGTAGGCGGGCACGCCGAGACGTTCGATGGCGGGTGCGGCGTTCTGCATCTGCCCGGCCTTCTCCTCCAGGGTCATCTGCGCCACCAGCGCGGCGGCGCGGGCCTCAAAGCTGGCCGAGGGATCAAGCCACGGCGGGGGCGACGCGGCGTGCCCGACGGTGACCAGCCCGAGCGCGGCACACAGCACCACGGTGCGGAAGACGGGGCCGCGAAGGCCACTGCAAAGGGAAAGCCTGCGCGTCATCATCTGCTCCTCAAGGCACGCTCGTCGCGTGCGAATGGTCCCAGCAGCGCGCCAACGAAGCCGCCTGCACGATCCGTACTCAATACCGTTCCGTCCACGTCAGCGGCGAGGGTCTGCCACCCCCGGCCATCGCCCGTGTCGAACGCGAACGCATAGTGCCCCTCGTTGCCGGCAACCTTCAGGCGCAGCGATGCGGTCGCGTCCAGCGTCCGGCTGGCCAGCGTCCGCGGTACGCCGTTTCCGTCGCGCACTTCAAGGAAGACCGCCACGCGGTCTTCGCCAAGGGTGCGCACCCCGAGGAAGTACCAGTAGGCCTCGCTTTGGAAGGCGGCAAGGCCTGCCGCCACGCCTGCCGCCGGGCGCGTCATCTCGGTACTGGCCTCGAAGCGCAGATGCTGCTGACGGCGGCCGAGGAAGGCGGGATTGCGCAGCGTATCCAGATTCTCCGCCAGGGGATGCACGGCCAAGGCACCCGGGCGCGCGCGCAGGTCCGCCCACGGCTGCCTGGGGACGCGCACGCGCAACCAGCCGCGGCCAAGCGTGGGGGCATCGAAGTCGTCGCGGTCGATGAAGTTGCCGGTGGAGGGTGCCTGCCTGGCCTCGCCCTGCATCCATGACGGCGCTTTGACCGCATACGGGATGGTCTGGCCAGCCGGCAGGATCACGGGCCAGCCGTCACGCCATTGCACCGGCAGCAGGAAGGTCTCCCGTCCCGTGTTGTAGTGGCGTGTCTGGTAGTTGCGACTGGCAAGGAACACCGCCCACCAGGCGCCGTCCGGACCTTCCACCAGATCGGCATGCCCGGCATTGGTGATCGGCCGTGGCCGGTCGTCGGGCAGATCGCGCTGGGTGAGAATCGGATTGCCCGCATACGGGGTGTACGGCCCCCAGACGTCGCGGCTGCGCAGGACCACCTGGGAATGCTGCGGCCCGGTACCTCCTTCGGCGTCGGAGAGGTAGTACCAGCCCTCGCGTTTGTAAAGGTGTGGTCCCTCGATCCAGATCGGGTTGCTGGCCGGGTCCACCCCGCCGTCGATCAGTACCCGGCGCGGCCCCACCGGCTCGAACGACGGCATATCCAGCTGCTGCATCCAGATCGCACGATGGCCCTCGTAGCGCGGCGGGCCGGGCGGCAGGTCATTGTTGAGCAGGTAAACGCGGCCGTCTTCGTCGAAGAACAGCGATGGGTCGATGCCGCCGATGCCCGGCAGCCAGTGCGGGTTGGACCAGGGGCCGGCGGGATCGCGCGCGGTGGCGATGAAGTTGCCGCCGCTGTCGACCGCCGTGGTGACCACATAGAACACACCGTCGTGGTACGCGATGGCCGGGGCAAAAATGCCGCGCGACACACTCAGGCCATCGAAGTCCACCTGGGTCGGACGGTCGATCACGTTGCCGATCTGCGTCCAGTGCACGAGGTCAACGCTCTCGAACACCGGGATGCCCGGGAAATAGGTGAAGCTGGAATTGACCAGGTAGAACCGGCCCTTCGCGCCAACGATGCTCGGGTCGGCGTGGAATCCGGCCAGGATCGGGTTGCGGTAGTACCCGGCCGGCAGCGGTGCTTCAAAGGCCGCATCGCGGCCAACGTATTCGAACCACTCGAAGTACACCGGTGGCGCAGGCGCGGCCCGCAGTGGCGCCGCCGTCGTGGACATCAGCAGGAACAGTGTGGCCATCAGCAGACGCATCAGCGGTCCTCCGCGTTGGTGAGGGAAAGATCGAAGGGCCCTGCCGGGGCGCCACGGCTGTCGCGCAGCGTGCAGACCGGGCCGTCGGCCCAGCAGTACCGGACGCGCGCGCTTGGCGCTGCCTGCGGACTGCGCAGGACCACCTCGCGCCCGTCCAGGACGGCGTCGGCATAGGTGCAGTGCCGCGCCTCGGCATCGCAGAGCTCGAAGCCGATGGGACCGTTCGCGCCGGTCGTGACCAGGGTGCCGGTGACGTCGTCAAACACGATCCGCACCGCGCCCTGCAGGCGCGAGGCCCTGCGTGCGGTGGGCCCGGACGGGTCGACGGTCCGGTCGCCGTAGACCACATGCCGCGCCAGCCTCGCCAGGCGACGGCCCAGCACCTGTTTGTTGGGCGGATGGATGTCGTAGGCGTCGCCAATATCGATGGCCAGCGCCAGCCCACTGTGCGGATCTTCCGCGGCGACCCGTCGCTGTGCCTCGCGGACCTGTGCCCAGCCACTCTCCGCCGGCGCCACGGGCGGCGCGCCGTAACCGGCCAACTGCACCACCAGCAACGGCATCCGCGCGCCAAACCGGCTGCGCCAGTCCTCGCGCAGGCTGCGCAGCTTAGCCGCGTAGGCCGGGCCATCCGCTGTGTTGGATTCGCCCTGATACCACAGCATGCCGCGCATTCCGTAGTTGCCCAGCGGCGCGATCATGCCGTTGTAGAGCGTCGACAGGCCTGCGGCGGCCTGCCACGGTGCAGGGGGCGGCGCTGCTGCACCGGGTGCTGCGCGGTACTGCCAGGGCGCGTCCAGGACGATGCGCGTGCCATCGTCCAGGTGCACTGCGTGGGCATCCGCAGGGCCTGCCAGCCCCCCGTCGCCATAGGTGTCCAGCACGTTGATCAGGACCCTGTTCACGCCGACGTGCAACAGGCCCGCTGGCAGGGGATAGGAGCGCGCCTGCCCTGGGCCGTACTGGCTGCCCACCGCCACGCCGTTGACCCAGGTCATGTCGGTCTCGTCAACCGGCCCCAGCTCGAGTCGCGCGCCCTGCGCCGCCTGCGCGGCGGTCAGGGTCACCTGCGTGCGGTACCAGACCATGCCGTTGTAGTCCGACAGCGCCGGCATGCCCCACCGCTCCCACGCGCCCAGCGTGGACGGTGCGTCCTGCCAACCGGTGCCGCCCGCGTCAGGCTGCCAGGGCGCATCGCCGGCGATGGCACCTTCGCGCGTCGTCCACCACTGCTGCCAGTGCCGGCCCCATCGCCGGGTCGCCGCAGCGGGATCGCGCGCGTACAGCGCAAGCGCATCCAGCGCCGGGTCCATGCCGCCCTGCGTGCGGAGCGCAGTGCTGCTGGTCCATGCCTCGATGCGCGAGCCGCCCCACGCTGCCTGGATCAGGCCCATCGGCACGTTGACGGTCTGCTGCAGTTCCCGCGCGAAGTAGAAGCACGCTGCGGAAAATTCGCGCACCGTGTCCGGCGACGCAGGCTGCCATGCTGCGGGTGCCTGGACGTCGTGCTGTGGGGTGACAGCTGCCGCCTTCGATACGGTGAACAGACGGATCGACGGATGCGTGGCGGCGGCGATCTCGCTGGCCGCATCGAGCGTGCGCCACACCGGAAGCTCCATGTTCGACTGCCCGGAACACAACCAGACGTCGCCCATCTGCACGTCACGCACGACCCGGGTCACCTGCCCTGCCCGCACGGACATCTCGTAAGGCCCGCCAGCGGCAGTGGGCGGCAGCGTTGCGTGCCAACGGCCGCCGGGATCGGCGCGCGTGGTGACGGTGCGCCCGGCGAGCGCCACGGACACGACGGTGCCGGGCGCGGCGCGGCCCCAGACGGCGATCGGCTGGTCCCGCTGCAGCACGGCGTGGTCCTGGAAGAGCGGATGCAGCAACGCGGTGGCCGCATCCTGTGCCATTGACGGCGTGGCGCAGCACGCCAGCGTGGCCGCCACGATGCCGTTCCACCACGTTCCTGGGTTCATCGCCCATCTCCGGGTGCGGAGGGAAACTGCAGGGCCTGGTACCAGGCCAGCGGGTGTGGCGGCGCGGTTTCGCCGGCTGGCAACGGCCTGCCACTCACCGACTGGAAGTACGCCACGCTGGCGTCGCGCCACCACTGGGCCTCGCGCAACTGGATGCGCAGGAAGGCCGCGATCTGTTCGTGCCGTTGCGGGTCCACGCCGTGCGGCGGCGGAGCGGCGCCCCGCGCGTTGGTGTCGGGCGCACCGGGGCCCAGGGTTGCCCAGAGCGCCTGCATGGCCTGCACCTGGCGCACGCCCTGCGAATAGCGCCCAACCAGTTCATCCCACAACGGCCGCCCGGAGGCCATGCGGTGGTCCCACGGGACGTGGTGGAACCACAGCAGCAGCGGCTCCGGAACCTGCGCCAGGTCGCCATAGTGGGCGGCCACCTCCGGTGCGTATTGGCTTACGGCATTGCTGCCACGCGCGGTCCGGTCGAAGCCGATGCCATTGCGGTCGGCCCGGTGGTAGTACACCGAGGTCCAGTCCGCGCGCGGCCCGCCATCGACCCAGGGGCCGGGCCCGTAGTGGTGCCCGCGCGCCATCAGGTGGTGCAGGCCCAGGGGGGTCATGTAGTTCACTGCGGCCTCGCGCGAACCCATCATCATCTCGACGATGGGCTGCACCACGCCGGGATTCTGCGCGAAGGTCATGGTCGCCCAGTCCGCCGCGATGTCGCGGACCGATTGATGCGGGTTCCATGCCAGGCGGCCGAACGCGTACCAGTTGGCGGGGTCGAAATGCGAGCCACTCCAGGTACGGTCGTTGCCGATGTTGGCCACGCCCGCCATGCCGGTCAGCGACTGCGCCACGGTGTCACCCTGGCCGCGCATGCGAGGGTCGGACCGCAGTGCTTCCTGGTACAGCGGGCCGAGATACACCAGATGGGTGGCGAAGCCGAGGTACTCCTTGGTGATCTGGACTTCCATCATCAGCGGCGTGCGCGGCATGGCCCCGAACAGCGGGTGGAACGGCTCGCGCGGCTGGAAGTCGATGGGCCCGTTCTTGATCTGAAGAATCACATTCGGCAGGAACGCCCCGTCCAGGTCCGCAAATTCGGTATACGCCTGGGCGGCCCGGTCCGCAGGCACGTCATGGGCATAGACGAAGGCGCGCCACATGACCACGCCGCCGTGCGCCGCCAGCGCGCCGGCCAGCAGGTTGGCTCCGTCGGCATGCGTTCGGCCGTAATCCTGCGGGCCGGGCTGACCTTCCGAATTGGCCTTGACCAGGAAGCCACCGAAATCCGGGATGCGCGCGTAGATCTCGCCGACTTTGTCGCGCCACCAGCGTTGTACGCCGGGATCGAGCGGATCGGCGGTGGGCAGTCCACCCAGTTCGACGGGGGCACTGAAGCGCGCGCTCAGGTACACGCGGATGCCGTACGGCCGGAACGTGTCGGCGAGCGCGGCTGCCTTGGCCAGATAATCCGGCGCCAGGCTCTGCGCGCTCGCGTTGACGTTGTTCAGCACCGTGCCGTTGATGCCGAGCGAGGCATTGGCGCGCGCGTAGTCTGTGTAGCGTGGGTCGTGCCATTCCGGCAGCGTCTGCCAGTCCCACAGCGAGCGGCCTGCATAGCCGCGTTCGACATGGCCATCCAGATTGTCCCAGTGATTGAGCACGCGGAGCCGCAGCCGGGGCGACTCGCGCACCTCAAGCACGTCCAGCGACGCGCCTGTCTGCAGCAGTCGCAGCAGGTGGAACACGCCGTACAGCACCCCGGTATCGTGGCGGGCCGCCACCACCAGCACGTCGCGTCCGTCCATCCGTGCATGCCGAAGCAGATAGCCTTCGTCACCCAGTGTGTCGATCTCGTGGCGGAGCGGCGCGATCAAGGCAGAGGAGTCCGGCGTACCCAGCACCAGGGTCGCGCCGCCGGCCGCCGCGCCCTGCATGGGTGGCGCGCTGCCAAGCAGGCCCGTCAGGCCGCGCGCCAGCTCATCGCGCGCGGCACGCTGGGCCGGCGTCTGATCAGGGGCGACCACCTGTGCCAGGTGCCTGCGGTAGTCCGCCGCGAGCGCAGGTTCAAGCGGCACATAGCGCATCCACAGGGCGTATCCATCCTCCGCGTGCGCGTTGCCCGCACAGGCGAATAACACCATCGCGGCACCCAGCATCCGATGACACCGCTTGACACCCGAGCACGCCCGCAGCGCGGACAGCAAACCTTGTAAGCTCGGGACGTGCGTTGGAGGCGTCAGCGTCACAGAGAAGAACGGGAGCGCGAATTGGAGAAGCCGAAGAAGTCGGTCCGCCGCAAAACCAGTGGCGTGACGATCGACGAGGTGGCGGCCCTGGCCGGGGTTTCGCCGATGACCGTGTCGCGGGCGATCAACCAGGGCAAGGTGCGCGATGCCACCCGCGAACGCGTGATGCGCGCGGTGCGCGAACTGGGTTATACGCCCAACCTGGCGGCCAGTTCGCTGGCGGCCGCACAGCACACGCGCATCGCGCTGATCTACACCAATCCCAGCGGTGCCTATCTGCGCGAGCTGCTGGTCGGTTTGCTGCGTGTCGCATCCAACGCTGCCATCCAGCTGGTTGTCGACTATTGGGACGATCTTGACCCCGCCGCCGAGCGCAAGGCCGCGCGGGCCCTGGCCGGCCGGGTGGATGGCGTCATCCTGCCGCCACCGCTGTGCGAATCGCAGCCTGCCGTCACCGAACTCGTCAAGGCGGGCATCCCCGTGGTCGCGATCGCACCGGGCCACCTCGGCAACCACATTTCCTGCGTGCGCATCGACGACCTCCAGGCTGGCAGGGACCTGGCCGAACACCTGATCCGGCAGGGTCACAGCCGCATCGGCTTCATCCGCGGCCGCAACGATCTCAGCGCGAGCGCGCGGCGCTACGACGGGTTCGTCACCGCCCTGCGCGAGGCCGGGCTGCAGGTCGAACCCGCCCTCGTCCAGCAGGGAGACTACACCTACCGTTCTGGGCTTGCCGCCGCCGAGAAGCTGCTCTCCCACCGCCGGCCCCCGACCGCGATCTTCGCCAGCAACGACGACATGGGCGCGGCAGCGATTTCCGTCGCACACAGACGCGGCCTGGAGGTCCCCCGCGATCTGTCGGTCGTGGGCTTCGATGACACCTCGGCCGCGACGACGGTCTGGCCGGAGCTCACCACCATTCATCAGCCGATCGCATCGATGGCCGATGCGGCCATCGACATCCTGCTGCGCACCATCCGCCGCAGGCACGACGAGGCGCGCGTGTTGACCGACCACGTCATGCCGCACCGGTTGGTGGTGCGCGACTCGGTCGCGCCCCCGCCCACGCGCTGACCGCGCACGTCGCGGGGTCATCGGCCCGGACATGCGATGGTGGTCTCCGCCTCGTTCAAGGCCCCCAGGGCGACGCGCGACACCGAGAGCGTCATCGCATCGGCCGTCCCGATGGACCAGGGGCGCTCCAGCTTGCCCACATCCGCGCCGGCCGCGGCCAGGCACTTCAAGGGAAGGCCCACGCGCGTCCATTGCCCCACCGGCAGCGTTGCCAGCGTTGGCCCGAGCGCAATGCGTGCCGAGCAGCCCGTGCCGCATCCCACCGACAGCCATGCGTCGCCCCGGGGCGCGGCCTCGACCCGCAGCGTGGTCAACAGCATCAGGTCGCCGTTGCTCTCGCGCTGCAGGTCCAGCGGCGTATGCGACTGCAGCGCGGCGATCGCCTCGCCCTTGCCCGTCCAGGCAAAGCGGCGACCGTCTTCCTGCGCCAGATGATCCACCCCGGTGACCTTCAGCAGGCCGCCGTCGAGGGATTCCGGCACCTTGGTGACGGTCACGCCCTGCCCCGTGGCATTCTCCAGCCGCAGGGCGATGCCGGACCCGGCGTCACCTCGCGCGAAGAACACACCGGCCGCACCTTCATTGCCGGTCACGCCCGATACTTCCGGCAGCGCGGCGAGATCGCCGTTGTCGGCATACGTAAGCCCGAAGCCGAATGCGAACTGCGGGTCGTAGTCCTTCTGCCCCACATTGTTGGCGTACTGGACCGCGGTGCGCGGCCAGCTGAAACTCAGCTTCCCCTTGAAGTCGTGCTGGACGCTGCCGTCGGGACTGCGCAGCAGCACGTCGGCAATGCCACCACCCTCCGAACCGGGAAGCCATGCGGCCACGAATGCATCGGCGGCATTGATTTCGCGGTTCACCCACAGCGGCCGCCCGCTCAGGAACACCGCGACCACCGGAATACCGTCAGCCTTCAGCCGCTTGATCAGCTCGAGATCCGAATCGTCCCCCGCCTTGTACGCCAGGGTCGCCAGGTCGCCCTGGAATTCGGCGTAGGGATTCTCGCCGAACACCACCACGGCAACGTCTGGCCTGACCGCGTACCTGCCATCCACCGCCAGCACCGCTTCACCGCCGCCGGCCTTGGCCTGCTGCGCGATGCCTTCGAAGATCGTGTCCGCATTCGGGAAGTCCTTGCGGCGCGTACCGGTACCCTGCCAGTTCAGCGTCCAGCCGCCGGCCTGCTTGCCCACGTCATTGGCACCGTCACCGGCGACAAGGATGCGCTGCTTCGGTGACAGCGGCAGCACGCCGCCCTGGTTCTTCAGCAGCACCAGCGATTCGCGCACCGCCTGGCGTGCCACCTCACGATGATCGGGAGCGCCGACGAGCGCGAACTGTCCACCAACCGCGCGCGACGACGGCCTGCCTGCCTCGAACAGACCCAGTCGCATCTTGACCCGCAGTATCCGTCGCACCGCGTCGTCAAGGCGCTGTTGGGGGATGGTGCCGTCCTTCACGGCGGCCAGTGTGGTGTTGTAGAAGCCCTTCCAGCTGTCCGACGCCATCGCCATGTCCAGCCCGGCATTGATGGTGGCCGGGCAATCGGTCGTTGTGCAGCCCTTGACCTGGCCGTGGCCGTTCCAGTCGCCCACCACAAAGCCAACAAAGTTCATCCGCCCCTTCAGCGCATCCGTCAGATACGGCCGGTGACCGTGCATCTTCTCGCCGTTGACGCTGTTGAAGGACGCCATGACCGTCTGCGCGCCCGCGGCGATCGCCGGCGGATACCCGGCCGCGTGGATGCGCACCAGGTCGGCCTCGCTGATCCGGGTATCGCCCTGGTCCCTGCCATCGACCGTTCCGCCGTCGCCGAGGAAGTGCTTTACCGACGCGATCACGTGGCGGCCATCAAGGAACGTGGGCGAGCCGACCGTGCCCTGCAGTCCCTCCACCATCGCCCCGGCGTAGCTGGCCACCACGTCGGGCGATTCAGAGTAGCCCTCGTAGGTACGCCCCCAACGGTCGTCCTGCGGCACGGCCACGGTGGGCGCGAATGCCCACTCCATGCCGGTCGCACGGGTTTCCAGCGCGGTGATCTCGCCGATCCGCCGCAGCAGCGCCGGGTTGCGCGTTGCGCCCAAGCCGATGTTGTGCGGAAACAGGGTCGCGCCGATGATGTTGCTCTGCCCATGCACCGCATCGATGCCGAACAGCACCGGAATGGCCTTGCCGCCCTGTGACGTATCCATCGAGGCGTCGTAGAACGCATCGGCCAGCGCCAGCCATTCGGCGGGCGAGGCGTCATAATGGCCGCCGGGGTCGGAATTGCCGCCCGCGAGGATCGAGCCGAGCCGGTAGTTGCGGAGGTCAGCCGGGGTGATGCTGGCGATGTCGCCCTGCACCAGCTGTCCTACCTTTTCCTCCACCGTCATGGTGGCCATCAGGTCGGAGATGCGCGATTCCAGCGCGGGATCCTCGGGTAATGGCCACGCGACCTGTGGCCACGGCCCGGGGTCGACCGCTGCAGCTCCAACCGCCTTTTCACCGCTCCCGCAGGCCGCCAGCGCCAGGATCAGCACACCTGGCAGCAGCCCATTGCAGGCCCGCGCAAACCGTTGCGTCGTCATCGCGTTCATCCTTCCATCTGCTCCAGTTCCTTGCCCTTGGTTTCGTGCACGTACCGCAGCACGAAGAAGACCGAGATGATCGCGGACGCCAGGTAGAGGCTGTACGTCGCGGCCAGCCCGATGGCGGCCAGCAGAATGGGGAACGTCACCGTGACGGCGAAGTTCGCGGTCCATTGCGCCGCTCCGGCCACCGCCAGCGCCGACCCGCGTATCTGGTTGGGGAACATCTCGCCCAGCATCACCCACATCACCGGACCCCACGAGACGTTGAAAAACACCACGTAGGCATTGGCTGCTACCAGCGCCAGCGTGCCCATGCGCCCGGGCAGCTGCAGGTGGGCATCAACCAGCGAGCCGCTGGCGAACGCCGCCACCAGCAGCGCCAAAGACACCGCCATGCCGGCCGAGCCAATCCACAGCAGCGGCTTGCGGCCGATGCGGTCGATCAGCAGCACGGTGACGATGCAGGCGCCGATGCTGAGCGAACCGGACAGCACATTGATCAGCAACGCGTCGTTTTCGGAGAAGCCCACCGCCTGCCAGAGCACGGCGCCGTAGTAGAACACCACGTTGATGCCGACCAGCTGCTGGAAGATGGCCAGGCCAATGCCCACCAGCACGATCGGCCGGACCCTGCCGGTGGCCCGGCTGCGCAGGTCCGACAGCCGCGGGCGGTGATGGTCGGTGGACAGCGAGGCGTCGATCTCGGCAAGCTTGGCCTGCGCCTGGGCACCGCCAAACAGCCGCGTGAGCACCTGCAGCGCCTCGTCCTTGCGGCGCTTCACCACCAGGTAGCGCGGGCTTTCCGGGATGGTCAACAGCAGCGCCAGGAACAGCAGCGACGGCACGGCCTGCATCCAGAACATCCAGCGCCACGCCGCGTGGCCGCCCCACAGCGCCTCGGTCGAGGCACCCGCCGAGGCCGCCAGCAAGTAGTTGGACAGGAAGGCAACGGTGAGCCCGCTGATGATGGCGATCTGCTGGACCGTGGCGAGGCGGCCCCGATAGCGCGCCGGTGCAACCTCGGCGATATACGCCGGCGAGATCACACTGGCCGCGCCCACCGCGAAACCGCCCATCACCCGCGCGATGATGAACATGATCGACGAGGACGCGGCCCCCGCACCGATTGCCGACAGCAGGAACAGCACCGCCGCGATGATCAGCACGTTGCGGCGTCCCAGGCGGTCGGCCAGACGGCCGGCGCTGAAGGCACCAATGGCGCAGCCCAGCAACATCGAGGCGATCTCAAACCCCTGCATCCACTCGCCGGACCTGAACGTCTGGTGCAGGCCGTCCTGCGTGCCATTGATCACGCCACTGTCGAACCCGAACAGGAATCCGCCAATTGTCGCCACCACGCTGATCACTACGATCAGGCGCGTGTTCTCGCCACTCCGCATTGCCTGGTTCATTGCCCTTCCCCTCCCGGTGTGATGTCAGCGCAGCAGATACTGGTTGAGGAGGTTCTCGTAGCGCTCCTGCTTGCCGCTGACCTGCGCGGGCTCACCCAGCTTGATGGCCATCGCCGCCAGGTCGGTCAGGCCAAGCGTGCCGTTTTCGAAGTCCCTGCCCGCGCCGCTGTCGAAGCTGGCATACCGCTCGGCGCGCCACTGCTCCCACGGCGAGTCGTGCAGCAGGGCGTGCGCCACTTCCAGCCCGCGCGCGAACGCGTCCATGCCACCGATGTGGGCGATGAACAGATCTTCCAGGTCGGTCGACTCCCTGCGCAGCTTGGCATCGAAGTTCAGCCCCCCCTCCAGTCCGCCCTGCCGCAGCACGACCAGCATCGCGCCGACGGTGTCGTACAGGTCGGTCGGGAACTGGTCCGTGTCCCAGCCGTTCTGCCCGTTGCCACGGTTGGCGTCGATGCTGCCCAGCAAGCCGTGGTCGGACGCGACCTGCAGATCGTGTTCGAAGGTGTGTCCGGAGAGTGTGGCGTGATTGGCCTCGATGTTGAGCTTGAAGTCCTTGTCCAGGCCATGCGCTTTCAGGAAGCCCGCCACGGTCGCACTGTCGAAGTCGTACTGGTGGTTCATCGGCTCCATCGGCTTGGGCTCGATCAGGAAGTTCCCTTTCAACCCGATGCTGCGGCCGTAGTCCCGCGCCATCGTGAGGAAGCGCGCGAGATGGTCGAGCTCGCGCTTCATCTGCGTGTTCACCAGCGAGGCGTAGCCTTCCCGGCCACCCCAGAACACGTAGTGTTCGCCGCCCAGTTCAACCGTCGCTTCCAGCGCCGCCTTCACCTGTACGGCGGCACGCGCCACCACGCCGAAATCCGGATTGGTGGATGCACCGTTCATATAGCGCGGATGCGAGAAGAGATTGGCTGTTCCCCACAGCAGCTTGATGCCCGTAGCCTCCTGACGCGCCTTGGCCAGGCCGACCATGTGCTTGAGGTTCTTCTCGTACTGGGTGACATCGTCGGCGTCCGGTGCCAGGTCGATGTCATGGAAGCACCAGTACGGCACGCCAAGCTTGGTGAAGAATTCGAACGCGGCGTCCACCTTCGCTTCGGCGGTGGCCATCGGCGAGCCGGCCTCCCACGGGAACCGGCGGGTGCCTGGACCAAACGGATCATGCCCCGCGTTGCAGAACGTGTGCCAGTAGCAGGCCGCGAAGCGCAGGTGCTCCTGCATGGTCTTGCCACCGATGACCCGGTCCGCGTCATAGACCCTGAATGCGAGGGGGTTGTCCGAGCCCCGGCCCTCAAAGGGGATGCGGCCGATGCCGGGGAAGTATTCCGTGGCGCCGATGAAAGGCTGATTGCTCATGGTGGGTCTTCCTGTTGGTGTGGGAGGTGTCGCGAAAGAGGGAGATCAGCCGCGATACAGCGGCATGATGGCGTCGAGATGGCGCAGGAATCGGGCATACGCCGTGGCGTAGGCGTCCGTGCGCGCCGGATCGGGCTGTGCGGACTGCAGCGGGTCGAGCGCTACGTGCCGGTCTGCGATCTCGGCGATGGACGCGCCCTCTCCACGCGCGTGACCCAGCGCCCACAGGGCCTGCAATGCCGCACCGAATGCCGCGCCTTCGGACTGGGTCGGCACGTCCACCGGAAGGCCGAACACATCGGCCACCAGTTGCCGCCACTGCGCGCTGTTGCTGCCGCCGCCGGTCAGCACGATGCGTTCGAACCGCATGCCCGCGCGGACAAAGGCGTCGTAGCCGTACTTCAGGCTGTACGTCGCCCCTTCGACGGCCGCACGGTAGAAGTGCGCCGGGGTCATGTTGGCCGTGTCCAGGCCCGCCAGTACCCCTTTGCCCAGCGGCAGGTCCGGCGTGCGCTCGCCATTGAGGAACGGCAGCATCACCAGGCCGTCTGCACCGGGCGACGTCGCCCGCAGGTGCCCGTCGGCATACCGGGTGCTGAACCCGAACGCATCGGCGACCTGCTCGGTGACGACCGTGCAGTTCATCGTGCAGATCAGCGGCAGCCAGCCGCCGGTGGACGAGCAGAACGCGGCCCATTTCCCGTCCGGGTCGACCACGGGCGTGTCCGAGTAGGCGAACAGGGTGCCCGAGGTGCCCAGGCTCATCGCCAGGCGACCGGGCACGACGCAGCCGGTGCCGATCGCCGCCATCATGTTGTCGCCACCGCCCACGGCCACTTTCACGGTCGCACGCAGCCCCAGTGCCGCCGCGATGGCCGGGTCGATGTCCAGCATCTCCTCGGGCGCGGCGATGCGTGGCAGGCACGCGGCAAGGTCGCGCTCGGGATCGGTCGCGCGCAGCAGAGGGCTCGACCAGGTGCGGGTACGCACGTCCAGCCAGCCCGTGCCCGACGCATCGCCGTACTCGCAGAAGCGCTCGCCGGTCAACACGAAATTGAGGTAGTCATGCGGCAGCAGGATCGTGGCAAGCCGCGCGTAGGCCTCGGGCCGATGGGTCCTGGTCCAGGGCAGCTTGGAGGCGGTGTACCCGGTGAGGACAGGGTTGCCCGCCAGCGCGATGCTGCGCGCTGCACCGCCCACTGCGTCCATGATCTGCACGCACTCGGCCGACGTGCTGGTGTCGCACCACAGCTTGGCCGGTGCCAGCACCTCGCCTGCCGCGTCGACCGCTACGAACCCGTGCTGCTGGCCCGACACCGCCAACGCGGTGATGCGCGAGCGAACCTTGGGTTCGATCGCATGGAAGCAGGCATGAAGTGCGGCGACCCAATCGGCCGGGTGCTGCTCACGGCTGCCATCGGCGCCGGACGTGAGGTCCAGCGGCGAGCTGGTGCTGGCAACGAGTCGACGCCCGGCAGGGTCGTACACCACGATCTTCAGGCTCTGCGTCCCTGCGTCGATTCCGGCCACCAGTTCCATGTACTGCACTCCCGCCCGTTATTGAAGTTAGCGCTACCATTTCCAGACAACAGCATGCTGCCGCGTTACGTCAGGGCTGGCGCCCGCGGCCATACGTCCTCTCCCGCCCTGCAGTAGCGCTCGATGAAGGCGGTCTGCGACGGCATCGTCGCAACCGCCTGCTGCACTGGCTGGCGGATCCGCGCCAGCAACGTCCGCAGGTCCGCGTCATCGATGGCACGTGCCAGCGGGTGCGGCGGACCCGGCTGGATCCCCTGCCCCATCAGCACACTGGTCCAGGAATCGACCCGGAACAGCTCGCCGGGGTCCTGCCACGCATGGGCCCGCTCGCGCCAGGCACGCAGCCGGATGGCGAGCGACTCGGGCAATGGCATCTCGCGGCACGCCTTCCACATCGGCTCGTCGCGCTGGTTTGCGTGGTAGTGCAGGATGATGAAGTCGCGCACATGCTCCATCTCCTGGCGGCTGACATCGTTGTACAGCGTCATCAGCGCCGGGCTGATGCCGTCAAACGGGAACAACTGGATCAGACGCACTACGGCACTGATGGTCAGGTGGATGCTGGTCGATTCCAGCGGCTCGATGAAGCCACTCGCAAGCCCAAGCGCCACCACGTTCCTGTTCCACGCCTTCAGCCGCCGCCCGCTACGGAATGGCACCAGCCAGGGATCGCGCAGGGGCGGGCCCTCGACGTCACGCAGCAGCTTGGCGTGCGCTTCGTCGTCGGACATGTGGCGGCTGGAAAACACCAGGCCGCAGCCGACCCGATGCTGAAGCGCGATATGCCACCGCCAGCCGGCCTCGTGTGCGATGGCGCGGGTGTACGGAACCGGCGGCGAGACCGAGCCGGTCTGCACCGCCACCGCGCGGTCACTGGGCAGCCAGTCGTGCCAGTCCTCGTAGCCGGTATGCAGGGTCTGCTCGGTCAACAGGCCGCGGAAGCCGGTGCAGTCGATGAACAGATCGCCCTCGATGATCTGCCCGTCCTCCAGCACCAGTGCCGCAACGGAGCCGTCATCGGCATGTTGCTGCACGTTGCGGATCTTGCCCTCGACCCGCCGCAGGCCCTGCGCTTCGGCCCTGCGTCGAAGGAACTTCGCATAGAGGCTGGCGTCGAAGTGATACGCATAGTTGAGTTGCGGCCGGGTGTCCAGCGAGAACCGGTCGCCGCGCGAGGCGACGCTCTCCAGGCAGAAATCGCCCAGCTCCGACGGCATGCCGCGGCGCAGGCTGTCCAGCCAGAAATGGTGGAACGGCGCAGCCCACGTTCCCTGCCCGATCGTGCCGAAGGGATGGATGAAACGGTCCCCAGGTCGACGCCAGTTCTCAAACGAGATCGAGAGCTTGAACGTGCCGGCGACCGCGCGCAGGAATTCCTGCTCGTCGATCTGCAGAAAGCGGTGGAACGCACGGATGGGCGGCACGGTCGACTCGCCAACGCCCACCGTACCGATCTGCTCGGACTCCACCAGGGTGATGTCCAGCTGGTCGCGGAACTGGTGAGACAGCGCACAGCCGGCCAGCCAGCCGGCCGTGCCGCCACCGGCGATGACGACCTTGCGGACCCGTGCGTGTGGTGTGTTCGCAACGTTCAATGCGATGCTCCCATCAGCGGTTGAGTCGAGCCAGCAGCTGTGCGCGCGTGCGCCGTGCCTGCGTCTCGTCGAACGGTGCCAGCTCGCCCCTGGCTGCTTCAGGCAGGTGCTGCCCTGCGCGCTCGCCCGGACCGAAGACGTAGTAGTCGAAGATCGTCGACCAGGCCTGCTTTTCACGTGCAGGCAGATCGCGCAGCGCCCACATCGCATGCTGGAGCGCCGGCAGCGGGGAGGAAAGAAAGCCGGGTGTGCTGCGCCACCAGTAATTCACCAGCACGTTGAATGGCGCCAGGCTGCGCACGTGGTGCCACCACATGCTCGGAATGAAGATGGCATCACCCGGCTCCAGCTCGGCAGTCCGCGCGCTTGCCAGGGCATCACGGAAGCGGGGATGGCGCGCGAAATCCGGGCGCTCGAAATCCACCACGCTGACCACCTGGCCTCCCGGCGTGGGTTCCAGCGGCCCGGGATACAGGTTGTCGATCTGATCCGGCGGAAAGAGCGTGAAGCGGCGCCGGCCCACTGCGCAGCACGCCAGGTTGTCCGGGGTGTCGAAATGGCACGACGCCGTTACGCGGTTGCCAATCCAGATGCTGGCCGATGCCTCGATGCCCTGCCCCGCCAGGCCGGCATCGTTGGCCTGCGCGAACCCGGGGAGCGCCCGCTCGATCAGCAGCGCGGCAACATAGTAGGTAGGCGGCCTGGGGTCCTCGAAGGTCTCGGCAATTTCGCCCAGCACCTGCGTCAGCAGGCCGCGCCGGACCTCGACGTTCAACCGCGTGAAGTCCTCGTTGTAGAACGGACGCCCTTCAATCTCCGGCCCGCCGTACGAATACGGCACAGGCACGCCCGCATCGAAACCGCGCAGATAGGCCAGCGCCTCTTGTGTGGAACGCCGCCCGGCCTGCACCAGCCCCCAGTCGCGCGCGATGCCGCGCAGCACGACCGGCTCGCCGACGGCAGCCAGTGCCGACAGCGGCAGCGCTTCCGGCGCAAGACCGTCGAGAACGCGCATGGCAACGCCGTCATACATGGGTCAGTTCCTGCCCGCCGCCACGGCGGCATCCTGCGTGCGCAGGCGGCGCTGCTTCTCGGCGATCAGGCGCCGCATGTTGTGCAGAGACGCCAGCATCAGGTACGCGCCTTCCAGATACCCGGCGCGGTTGAGGTCGGCGAGCGCGGAACCGTCCAACTGGGCCAGGCGGTCACGGTCGATCGCATGCAGGCCGTTGATGCCCACCCGATGACCGGTGTCGATCGTCACATCAAGCGAGACCGGCTGGATGAGTCCGTTCGTATCGAGCATGGAAAACATGTGTGCGCCAAAGGCATGGCCATCGTGGATGCCGCGCAGCACGCCTGCGATATGGTCAAGATAGGGGCTGTTCCCCCCCTGCGGCAGGAACACCGGCTCACCCTGCATCGCGTTCACGCGCGGGTGGTCGAGGTCGACGTGCAGCACCGCTTCCTGGACAGGTGCGCCATCGATCCGGTTCTCCTGGAAGCCGATGAGGAACGGCCCCTTGGCCGCGGCCCCCGGCAGATAGGTGGCATTCCAGCGCCCATCGTGCAGAAACAGATTCTCGTGCTGCTCGAATCCGAGCAGCGCAACGGACTGCCAGTCCCCCGTCGCCGGGTCCCTGCGCAGAAAAATGGGGTACTCGCGCTGCAGCTCGGCGAACTCGCTCGGGTAGGCCGGCACCATGCCCACCGCGTCGCCGAACTCGGGCCCGAAACCGGTGGCCACGCGCAGGTCGCGGTGGGCGATGTTGTTGAGCATTTCGTAACGCGGCATGGTGGTGTCCAATCCCATCAGGAGCCTGGAACGGGTGCCGCTGGCCAAGCAGCGGCACCCTCACGGTTCAGAACCTGTAACGCACGCCAAGCATGTAACGCGGACTCTGATCGGCCAGCTTCACGATCATCTGCGAGGTGCGCGAACGCCAGCGAACGTCCTCACCGGTCAGATTGATCGCCTCCAAGCCGAACGACCAGTGATCATCCAGGGTGTAATTCACGCTGAGATCCCACTGCTCGTACGCTTCCACGTAGTACGGATTACGGCTTGCTCCCTGGTTGGCCAGGATCAGGTACTGGTCACGCCAGTTCCAGGCCAAGCGGACAGACCAGCCGTACTTCTCGTACATCAGCATCGCATTGGCCGTGTCGCTGAGTCCAGTCAGCGAGAACTGGTCGATGCCCGGATCGCCGCCGTTGTTGAACCCCACGTCGCCATTGACAATGGTGTAGTTGGCGAGGATGCCAAACCCCGTGTCGCCGAAGAAATACTGCCCACCCAGCTCCCAGCCATGCAGCTTGGATTTGTTCTGGTTGATGGGGCGGTTGACGTTGAACAGGTACAGCGGATCGGCCGCGGTGCCGTACAGATCGTACGCGGCCTCGGTGGCCAGCACCTGAGCATCCGTGCCGTTGTAGGCGCCCAGCCCGGCCGGGTTGTTGCGCAGCAGGGCCAGCGCGGTGAACAGCGAGGTGTCGTTGGCCGAGCAGGCTGCCGCATTGGCCGCCCCAACCTGGGTGATGCAGGCTCCGCTGGTCAGGAACGCCAGTGCCGCCTGCGCATCCGGTCCGGAACTCGGGTCGCGCAGGCCGTACAGGTTCTCCTGCACCACGGTGTTGCCCACGAAGTTGTCGACCTGCTTGTTCCAGAAGGTCACCGACACGTAGCTGGCGTCAGCGAAGTACCATTCCAGCGCCAGGTCCAGGTTGTCCGATTCCAGGGGCTTCAGCGCCGGGTTCTGCGCGGTGCCGCTGGCCCTCGACGACGGGTCGATCAGTACCGAACCGAACGGCTGCTGTGCCGTTGGACCGGCGTAGAGATTGCCGATCGGCGCGCGGGCGATGCTCTTGCCGAACGACACGCGCCCCTTGAGGTCGTCCATCAGGTCGATGCTGAAGTCCAGGTTGGGCAGGACGTAGCTGTACGTGGTCTTCTCGGTGAAGGGTTGCTGCTCATCGGACAACAGCACGCGGAAGTCGTTGTTCGACTGCCACTCGATGGCTTCCGGAATGGCAATGATCGAGGTCGACACCACATCGGTGGTCTCATAGCGGACGCCCAGCCGCGTGCTGGTGCGCAGGCCGCCCAGGTCGCCGTCCAGCTCGACCTGGAAGTACGCCGACCGGGTCTTCTCCTCCACCCGGTTGTCGGCGGCGAGCTGCGGGCTCACCCCCAGGCTGGCGCCGTAGTTGTCGGCCGCCCACTGCGCGATCCGGCCGGCATCGCCGCGCCAGGCAGTGAAGCTGTTGGCACTGTAGTCCTTGAACAGCCCGACGATGTTGACCGGCTGCAGCAGGTCCATCAACCCGTTCGCGACGTCCCCGTCAACGTTGGCCACGCCCCAGTCGCCCAGGGTGTTGTAGTTCTCTGCGGCCTGGATGCGGTGGGTGGTCTGCTTGCTCGAGTCCACACCAAACTGGAAGCGGCCCTTGTCGAAGCTCCACTCGCCGTCGACGCGCCCCTGCTTGATCTCGCTGACCTGGGTCTGCGAATTGATGCGCAGCACCTGCGAGCCGATTTCGCCTGGCACGAAGCCCGGGTTGACCACGCCGTTGGTCTTGGCGATGGCGTCGGCCGTGCTGGGGTACCAGACCTGCGTGCCTACCGGCAGGCCGTTGTTGAAGACCATCTCCTGTACCCAGGACCCGCCGCAATGCGGTCCGGTGGTGCAGTTGTTGGTGCCGGCGATACTGCTGAAGATGGAGCCGCCGCCGGTCAGCGGATCGTTCGGGCGGCTCTCGTTCTTCGAGTCGTGCGCATCGAAGCTGAGCTTGAACCGGTCGGTGACATTCCACACCGCGTTCAGACCCAGCGAGCCCAGCTTGTACTTCTGCATGCTGCGCTGCTGCTCGAGGCCGAAGTCCTTGGTGCCCGCGATCTCACGGATGTAGATCGGCGTGGCAACCGCTCCGCTGGTATCGAACGTGACGTCGGTGTAGTTGCTGTTCTGCAGCCACATGCCCTGTTCGCCACGATTCTCGGTGATTTCGTTGGTCGAGTACGTGTAGTCAAGGGTCAGCGTGATCGCGTCTGTCGGCGCGAACTGCAGCACGGCCTGGCCGTTGATGCGCTCACGTTCGAACTCGGAGAACGCGTAGCGCAGGTCGTTCGGCCGTGCGTACAGCGCGCCGATCGCCGGGGCGTTGACCACCGTCGGGTTGCCGGGCATCGTGCCGGTCCACGGCTGGATGTTCCAGTAGTTGTCGGTGGCCTGGACCGAGCCGCCCTTGCGCTTCTGGTAGCTCGCACTCACGCCGACGCCGAGGGTCCTGTCGGGGTTGGTGTAGCTGAAGATACCCGACAGTTCCGGGGTCAGGTCGTTGTCGAACGGCTGGCTCCTGTCGGAGACGACTTTGGCCCCGGCACTGGCAACCACGCCCTCGTGGTCGAACGGACGCGACGTCAGGATGTTGATGGTGGCGCCGATACCACCGCTGGGCACGTTCGCCTGGCTGGTCTTGTAGACCTCGATGCCGTTGATCGCTTCTGCGGCAAGCTGGGCGAAGTTGAACGCGCGGGTACCGCCGTCGACACCGCCGATGGCGACCTGCCCCGCTGCACCGAAGGCATCGGCACCGGGCATCTGGCGACCGTTGAGCGTCACCATGTTGAACTGCGGGCCAAAGCCGCGCGCCGTCACCTGGGCACCCTCGCCGTCGCGGCGCTCGATGGAGATGCCGGTGATGCGCTGAAGCGACTCGGCCAGGTTGGTGTCGGGGAACTTGCCGATGTCCTCGGCACTGATTGCATCCACCACACCGGCCGAGTCGCGCTTGATGTCCATCGCCTGGCTGAGGCTGTTGCGGATGCCGGTGACCTGGACGGTATCCATCTGCGTCGGACTTGGCTGAGCCTGCGACTGGGCGCTGGACGCCGGCGTCGGTGCGTCCTGCGCGAATGCGGGATTGATGACCAGAACGCCGCCTACAAACGTAAACATGGCCCTGGATGTGAACTTCGCCAGCGTCCGGCTCATGAACGAGCCCTCCGGCCTGGGGTACGACGGAAAGCAGCAGCGCTCATGACTCTCCCCTCTGACATACGATCGAATGGATGTACCGCCCCTCCTGGGGGCACGTACGGGCGATGCCCGTCTTCCACACCGAACATCGCAGTGCGCGTTGCGCTCACTGCGACGCCAACTCGCTTTCAGACTTGCCAGAACAGCCGCGTGGTAAAGGGGGGGGTACCTGGCGGCCTTACTCCGGCCGAGTGGTAGCGCTACCATCACGTCACGGGCGCAGCCTAATCATCCAGGGTTGCGCTTGTCATCATGCAGCGCAGCAAAGGAATCCATGCCGTGAAAAACAGCCACAGAGCGGTCCGTCGAAAGGCAGGCGCAGTCACCATCGATGACGTCGCGGCGCACGCCGGGCTTTCCGCCATGACGGTGTCACGCGTCATCAACGGCCATGCCGGCGTACGCGACGACAACCGCGAGCGCGTCATGCGCAGCGTGCGTGAACTTGACTACCGGCCCAACCTGGCGGCGAGCGCCTTGGCTGCGGCGCAGCACACCTGCATCGCGTTGATCTATACCAATCCAAGCTCCAGCTACCTGCGCGAGCTCCTGGTCGGTGCGTTGCGCGGATCCACCCGTGCAGCGGCGCAGCTGGTGATCGCCACCTGGGATGACCTGGGCGCCCAGGCACGTCGCCACGCGGCACGGCAACTTTCAGGCAGCGTGGCAGGCGTGATACTGCCGCCGCCCCTGTGCGAGTCGCAGGCCATCGTCGACGAGTTCCTTGCCGCAGGCGTGGCCGTCGTGTCCATCGCGTCCAGCCATTTCAGCGACAGGATGTCCTGCGTGCGCATCGATGACCGGCAGGCAAGCCACGACGTGGTGTCGCATCTGATCGCCCACGGACATACCCGCATCGGCTATATCAAGGGCGATCCAAATCAGACCGCCAGCGCCCACCGATGGCAGGGGTATCGGGATGCGCTGGCCGACGCCGGCATCGGCTACGACGACGCACTCGTCCATGCCGGCTATTTCACGTACCGCTCCGGGCTGGACGCCGCAGAACGGTTGTTGAGCGTGGACGCGCCGCCCACTGCGATCTTCGCCAGCAACGATGACATGGCATCGGCCGTGGTGTCGGTGGCGCATCGCCGCGGCCTGGTGGTGCCGGGTGACCTTTCGGTGGTGGGGTTCGACGACACCTCCGCGTCGACGATGGTATGGCCGGAACTCACCACGGTGCATCAACCGGTGGCGGACATGGCCGACACCGCCATCGACATCCTGTTGCGTGAGATCCGGCGCCCCGCGTCTTCGGGGCACCGCACGGTGAACCATGTGCTCGCGCACCGGTTGATCACGCGCGCGTCCGTAGCGCGACCGCGTCCAGTCCCGGCCATCGCGCCCTCGCGCGACCGTGACGCGTCACGCAAACAGCCCTGATGGCCCCTGCCCCCTCAGCGCGCTACGCGCCTTGGCGGGACAACCCGGCCACCCTCTCCCGCGCGGCAATCCGTTCGACCAGCGTAGTGATGGCCGCCTCCATCGCGCGCGCCGTCTGGTCGCCGCTCTGGTTGGTGATGACGAATATGCCAAGGTCGTACTTTGGCAGGATGTACACGTAGCACTGCGATCGGGGCACGCCGCCATGATGCGCGAAGTAGGTGCCCTTCAACCGGTCGCCGCTGACGATGTTCCAGAAATAACCGATGCTGAACCCGGGATCGAATTCGACGAGCGCGCGACGCGACTCCGTCACGACAGACCCGCCAGACAGCTGGAACCGAAGGTACTTCACCATTTCCGGCACGGTCACCTTCGCGTTCCCGGATGCGCCCCAAGGCAGTTGCGGCATCGGCGTGGTGGGCACCGGGTTGTCACTGTGATAGCCGATCGCAAGCCGGCGGGCCTCCTCGTCGCTCAGCCGGATCCTGACGTCCGTCATCCCTGCGGACTCGGCCAGGTAGCCGCGCAACAAGGACTCATAATCCCTCTTGTAGACCGTCTCCAGAACATGCGCGGCCAGTTCCGTGCCGGTACTGGAGTATGCGTACTCCTTCCCGGGCATGCGGGGAATCCGGGCGCCATGCAGGTCCCTGAAAAAGTCGGCCTTGCCGTAGTGCGCGTAGATGGCATTGAGCTCGCCGGGCGTGCGCTGGTCCGTGAAGTCCGCGAGCACTGTGTTCGCCTCCGCCGGCAGCATGTTCGGCAAGCCGCTCGTATGCGACAGCAGGTGACGGATGCGGATGGGGTCGCCCTTGTACGCCAGGTTCGGATAGGCGTCGTCGAGATACATCCGGATATCATCGTCCAGACGCACCTTGCCCTCCAGAACGGCATTGGCCATCAGGGTGCCTGCCAGTGTCTTGCTCAACGAGCCGATCTCGTAGAGCGTCGCATCGGTTGGCGGACCCGGCGTCCCCGCCTCCATGTCGCCGCGATGTCGAATGAATGCCTTGCCCCTGTACACCACGGCGATCGAGGTCGAGTGGAGCAGCGGCTGCTCGATCAGCGTCGCGGCGACCTCGTCGATGTCCGCGCCGAGGTCCTTCGCCGGGGTCGTCGTGCCCGTGCATCCCGCGACCAGCAGCGCGGCGGACAGCACGATGCAGTACCGCCGCCGAACACGCTTCGAAGTGGATTTCATGCGTGGCGCTCGAAGGAAGAGGTGGCAGGGGCGCTTACGATAGCCGATCGTCGGTGGCGCCGCTTGCGCCGGCACGTGCGTGCAACCGCCACGGTTCCCGCGGCGCCTTCGACCCGCTCCACGGCTAGAATCCTTCGACCTCCAGCACCACCGACCAGCTCGGGAAGGTGCGGATGATGCCCAGCAGGCCCAGCGACAGAATCGCCCGCCAGAGGGGCCGGCCCCAACCGTCGGTTGGGGCCGGCAACTCTGCTGGCCCCCTCAGCGGTGGGCCAGTGCGAAATCCAATGCCGCGCACACTGCGGCAACC
Organism: Stenotrophomonas sp. NPDC077461; assembly: GCF_049545475.1. Classification (NCBI taxonomy): domain Bacteria; kingdom Pseudomonadati; phylum Pseudomonadota; class Gammaproteobacteria; order Lysobacterales; family Lysobacteraceae; genus Stenotrophomonas; species Stenotrophomonas sp. NPDC077461. The sequence continues at coordinate 912,944 of NZ_JBMWDO010000001.1, read as the reverse complement.
TGCGCGTCATTGCACTGCGCCGGGGTGGTGAGCGGGCTGTCCGGGTAGACCTCGGTGGTGGTGGCAAAGCGCGCATCGGTGAAGCCGGCGCAGGCACCGATCGACCGCGACGCCCCCCACACCACGCCCGGGGACTGCAGCGGCATGCCGACGAGATTGCCATCGGCATCGGCCTGGGCGATATGGGTGATCTTCTCCACCGCTGCGATCAGCGCCCGCTGGAACGCCGGCTCGGGATTTTCGCTGTTGCCGATCACATAGAAGCCATCGGGAATGGTCTCCGGCACCAGCAGCCTGCCGTCGCGCGCCGCCAGCGCCGGGTCGAATTCGTTGGCGTCGCTGTCGGTGGTTTCGTGCAGATCCACGTGGACCAGCAGCGTGTCGCCACGCGCGGCGATCCAGCGCATCAGCGCACCGGCCTCCTCGGCGGTGTCGCCGGGGCGGAAGGCCCGGTTGGTATCCAGTGCATCGGGATTCCAGCGCTGGATGCGTTCGTAGCCCCACGGGCTGACGCAGGGCGCCACAAGCAGGTTGATGCGCCCGGCATAGTCGGCCGCCTTCTGCTCCAGGAACAACAGGGCGCCATGCACGCCACTGGTTTCATAGCCGTGCACGCCACCGGTGATCAGCGCCGACGGCAACGCGGGGTCCCAGTCACTGCTGATGGCGGCAAACAGCGGGTAATGGTCCGGCGGGTAGTCGAGCTGCCCGTACTGGACGATCTCAATACGATCGCCAAGCCGCTCCAGTGCCGCCACGACATCGTCGTGATAGCTGCGCTGGCGCTGCTGGCGTGCACGCCAGGCGGCGCGCTCGACGTCACCCCACGGCTGGCCGGGAGTCCCGATCGGATAGAAATGCGCGCTGCTCATCGAAGACTCCCGTACGTTGGACGCGCATTGTATCCGCGCACCACGATCCAGGGCGTGGCCGTGACCAACGAGCCCGACGCGGCAAAGGCGGGCCGCCACAAAAAAAAGGAGGCCGGTGGTCCGGCCTCCTGTTGTTTACCGCGCAATGGCACCCTACGCGACCTGCACTTCCTCATAGCCATTGAAGCGCATGTCGCTGGAAGCGCGCCCCTGGGTCAACGAGCGCAGGGCCGTGGTGTAGCCGGACAGCTTGGCCAGCGGTGCATACCCGAGCACCTCGACCTGGGCGCCGCGGTCTTCGATGGACGCGACCCGGCCATTACGGCGATTGAGATCGCCCACCACGTCGCCGACGTTGGCCGACGGGGCATGGATGGCCACTTCCATCACCGGCTCCAGCAGACGTGTGCCCGCCCTCGCCAGCGCGGCCTTGATCGCCTCGCTGCCGGCGCGATGGAACGCCATGTCCGAGGAATCTTTGGCATGGGTCTGGCCGTCGGTCAGGGTCACCTCGAGCCCCACCACCGGATGTCCACGCGGGCCCTCTTCAAGCGCCGCACGCACACCCTTCTCCACCGCTGCCACGAACGTCTTCGGGATCACGCCACCGACCGTCCGGTCGATGAAACGGATCTCGCCGCCGTCGATGGGCACCACGTCGATCAGCACCCGCGCGAACTGGCCCTGGCCGCCGGTCTGCTTGGCGACCTTGCCTTCCACGCCCTGCACTGCCTGTGCAGGGGTTTCCTGGTAGGCCACCCGTGGCGCCCCGGTGCGTACCGGCACATTCCACTCGCTGCGCAGTCGTTCGACCATCACCTCCAGGTGCAGCTCGCCCATGCCCCAGATCAGGGTTTCCCCGGTCACCGCGTCGGTGGAGACGTGGAACGAGGGGTCTTCCTGCGCCAGGCTCGACAAGCCCTGGCTCATCCGGATCAGGTCCGACGCCTTGTCCGCATTCAACCGCCAGGCCAGTACTGCGTGCTGGGCCTGGATGGCATCAAGCAGCAACGGCGCGGACGGGGCGCTGAGCGTTTCGCCGCTCACCGCATCCTTCCACCCGATCACCGCCACGATGTCGCCGGCCACGGCTTCCTTGATGTCATGGGTCTGGTCGGCCTGCACACGCACCAGCCGGCCGATCCGACGCCCCTGCGCATGCTGCGAACTGGCCACGCTGTCACCCACCTTTACCGTGCCCGAGTACAGCCGGATGAAGCTCAACGCCCCGTGGCTCTGGTGCGTGATCTTGAACAGCAGCGCGGCCAGCGGACCCTTCGGATCCGGCGGCAACAGCACCTCGCTGCCGTCACGCATGGCCACGACCGGCGGGCGATCCAAGGGCGACGGCAGGAAATCGACGACCGCATCCAGCAGCGTGTCGATGCCTTAGCTCTTGAATGCCGCACCGGCCAGCACCGGCACGCCGGCACCGGCCAGCGTGGCCCGGCGCAGGGCCGCGCGCAGCTGCGCATCGTCGATCTCGCGACCTTCCAGCCAGGCTTCACCGAGCGCGTCATCGTGGTCGGCGACCGCTTCGATCAGGTCCAGCCGGCGGGGCTGCCACTGCACGGCCTGCTCGGCCGTCCAGGCAGTCCGCACCGGCGTGCCGGTGTCGTCCCATTCGACGATCTCGCGGGCAATCAGGTCCACCCAGCCGTGGAACCGGCTTTCCACGCCCAGCGGCCAGCCGATCGCCCACGGACGCGCCTGCAGCTTGTCCTGCAGCTGCGCCAGCACGCGCTCGAAGGACGCACCGATGCGATCCATCTTGTTGACGAACGCAATCAGCGGCACGCCATGACGGCGCGCCTGGTGCCAGACAGTCTCGGACTGCGGCTGCACGCCGTCCACGGCAGAAAACACGGCCACGGCGCCGTCGAGGACGCGCAGCGAACGCTCCACTTCGATGGCGAAATCGATATGGCCGGGCGTGTCGATCAGGGTCAGGCGATGGTCGCCCTCGCCGCGGGGAGACCAGTGCGCCTGCACGGCGGCCGCACCGATGGTGATGCCACGCTCGCGTTCGATCGCCGAGAAGTCGGTGGTGGCAGCGCCGTCATGGACTTCGCCGACGCGGCGGATCTCGCCGGTTTTCCACAGCAGGCGTTCGGTAAGTGTGGTTTTGCCGGCGTCGATGTGGGCGATGATGCCCAGGTTGCGCCAGTGGGAAAGAGAATGGGTGTTCATGGGGTGTGCTCTCGTCGCCAACATCAAGGAGCCGCACGCCGCCGTTGGCTAACGGGCGTGCGGCCAGGTTTGGGGCTCGGCGGTCTGGTGCATGACACGTTCTCCTTTGCATCGGTTGTGTAACGCGGAAACGAAAAGAGCGCCCGATGGGCGCTCTCTCTGGGGGTCTTCAGGTGACCGGAAACCGGTCAGCCGCCTGATGAGCCGCAGGGCAGACGCGCCCGTCCCGCGTGTTCGCGGGTCTGGATAAAAAACGTCAGGAGCGGCATCGAGGTCATGGCAGCGGCGGGTGGGGTGTGTGCGCGCATTGTAGGCCTCTGCCCGCGACACGCAAGTGAGTTTTGCGCGCACCACTGGAACAATGAGTGCAGCTCAACTCATACATTGATCCAGGTGGAACAAATGCGACCCGTTCCGGTCCGCATATGCGAATGGGTCGCAATTGCATATCTTTCCCAACAACTTAGAATGGCAGGGTGACCGCGTCATCCGACGACGGCATCGATGCTGGTGGCGGCCGCTGGCCGTGTGCGTATGGCCAGCGTCTGCGCCCTCTCCTTCCGTGTCCCGAGTTCCGTCCATGTCCCCCACCCCCGTCTCGCCCCGCAGACTGCGTCCCGATCTGCTCGCCCTGGCCTGCGTCTTTGCCTGCCTGCCCGTCGCCTCCGCGTTGGCGCAGAGCGCCACTGAGCTCGATGCCGTCCGCGTCAATGCCTACCGTGCCGCCAACAGCACCAGCGGCGCCACCAAGACCAGCACCTCCCTTGCCGAGACACCCCAGTCGGTGTCGGTGATCGAGCGCGCCGAGCTGGATGCGCGCGGCGTGCAGTCGCTCAACGATGCAATGCGCTATGTGGCCGGTGTCAGCCTGGAAAGCAGCGGCATCGACAATCGTGTCGACGATTTCCGCATCCGCGGTTTCGACGCCGGCAGCTGGGCCAACAACGTCACCCTCGACGGGATGCGCGCGCCACAGGGCAGCCAGTGGAACCGCAGCATGTTCGACAGCTGGAACCTCGAGCGTGTTGAAGTGCTCAAGGGTCCTTCGGCCGTGATGTACGGCCAGGTGGCCCCAGGCGGCATGGTCAACCAGGTGAGCAAGACGCCCACCCCCGACCAGGTGCAGCAGCTGCGTCTCGGGCTGGATGCCCACGGCCAGTACAGCGCCGCGTTCGACGTCGGCACCGGCAGCACCGGCAACGATCACCTGGTACGCCTGGTGGGCCTGTACCGCGACGGCGATACGCAGATCAAGCACACCGCACAGGAGCACTGGTTCCTGGCACCGAGCTACACCTGGCAGATCGCCGAGCACACCCGCCTGACCCTGCTCGGGCTGTATCAGAAGGACAACGGCGGCTCGACGTACCAGTTCCTGCCGATGGCGGGCACCCTCGACGCCACGCGCTACGGCCACATGAAGAACAGCACCTTCATCGGCGAGCCCGACTGGAACACCTTCAACCGCACGCTGTGGACGGCTGGATGGATGGTCGAGCACCGGTTCAACGACCACATCACGCTGAGCCAGAGCGCGCGCCGGACCCATGTCGATTCGCTGTACCGCGGCGTGGTCACCTTCGGCGCGCTCAATGCCGATGGCCGCACGCAGAACCGCCGTGGTGTGCAGGGCACCGGCGATTCCGACGGCGATACGTTCGACACCCGCCTGCAGGCCCGCTTCGCCACGGGCGGCGTGGACCACACCCTGCTGTTCGGCTGGGACTGGCAGCGTGCGGACTGGGAGGGCGTGCGTACGGCCATGTCCAGCCCGCGCCCGATCGACATCTTCAACCCGGTCCATTCCCCCTACCGGCCCACTGCCACCACGGAAACGCCGACGGCCGGCGTCAACCGCCAGAGCGGTGTATACCTGCAGGACCAGATGTCACTGGGCCACTGGCGCCTCACGCTGGGCGGCCGCTACGACTGGACCAAGGACGACGCCACCAGCGCCAATCGCAACATCGCCACCGGCATCTCCCAGCCCGGCGGGCGCAACGTGATCAAAAGCGAGGCGTTCACCGGCCGTGCCGGCGTGCTGTATGTGTTTGAGAACGGCCTGACGCCGTACATCAGCTATGCCGAGTCCTTCCAGCCCTCGACCAAGTCGCCGCTGGACAGCTTCACACACACCGCCTTCGAGCCGGTGACCGGTTCACAGTGGGAAGCGGGCGTGAAGTACCAGCCGGCAGCCGTGGATGGCCTGGTGACTCTGTCGGTGTATGACCTGCGCCAGCAGAACATGATCGTTGACGATCCGATTGCCAGCCATCGCAACTGCGGTGCAACCGGCACCGCGACCTGCTCCATCCAGGGCGATGAAGGACGTGTGCGCGGCATCGAGCTGGAGGGCCGCATCACGCCGATCGAGGGCTTCAGTCTGATCGGCGCGGCATCGCGCATGGATTCGGAGATGATCCGTTCGGCGCCCTACAAGGGCAGGCAGCTGGCGATGGTGCCGGACTACACCGCCTCGTTCTGGGCCGACTACACCGTCCAGGGCGGCGCGCTCGCCGGGCTGAGTCTGGCGGCGGGCGCGCGCTACAACGGAGCCAGCTACGGCGACAGCGCCAACCTGTACCGGATTCCGTCGTACACCCTGTTCGATGCGGCGATCCGCTACGACCTGGGTCAGGTTGGCAGCACCCGCGTGCTGCTCGCGCTCAATGCGAGCAATCTGGCCGACAAGCGCTTCGTGTCCACGTGCACCGGAGTGTCCTCGTGCTACTACGGCAGCGGACGCAGCGTGATGGCCACAGCCACGTTCGGCTGGTAACCGCCGCGCTTCCGGTAGCGCCGCCCTCTGGTCGGCTGCTCTGGACGGTGATCGTGTGTCGGTAGCCGCAGCCGGGCAGAGCCCGGCTCTACGGGGTGACGGTGCGTCGCGCTGGTGTAGAGCCGGCCTCTGGTCGGCGGCTGTGGACGGTGATTGTGCGTCGGTGGCCGCAGCCGGGCAGAGCCCGGCTCTACGGGGTGACGGCGCGTCGCGCTGGTGTAGAGCCGCCCTCTGGTCGGCTGCTGTGGACGGTGATTGTGCGTTGAAGGCCCCAGCCGGGCAGAGCCCGGCTCTACGGGGTGGCGGCGCGTTGCGCTGGTGTAGAGCCGCCCTCTGGTCGGCTGCTGTGGACGGTGATTGTGCGTTGAAGGCCGCAGCCGGGCAGAGCCCGGCGCTACGGGGGTGGCGGTGCGTCGTGCTGGTGTAGCGCCGCCCTCTGGTCAGCTGCTGTGGACGGTGATCGTGTGTCGGTGGCCACAGCCGGGCAGAGCCCGGCTCTACCTGGGTGACAGCGCGCCGCGCTGGTGTAGAGCCGCCCTCTGGTCGGCTGCTTTGGACGGTGATCGTGCGGCGGTGGCCGCAGCCGGGCAGAGCCCGGCGCTACGTGGGTGGCGGCGCGTCGCTCTGGTGTAGAGCCGCCCTCTGGTCGGCTGCTTTGGACGGTGATTGTGCGTTGAAGGCCCCAGCCGGGCAGAGCCCGGCTCTACGGGGTTGGCGGCGCGTCGCGCTGGTGTAGAGCCGCCCTCTGGTCGGCTGCTGTGGACGGTGATCGTGTGTCGGTGGCCGCAGCCGGGCAGAGCCCGGCTCTACGGGGTGGCGGTGCGTCGTGCTGGTGTAGAGCCGCCCTCTGGTCGGCTGCTTTGGACGGTGATTGCGCGTTGAAGTCCCCAGCCGGGCAGAGCCCGGCGCTACGTGGGGTCTGCTACTACTACCAGGGGTACGCCGCGCTGCGGATGCTGCAGCACGATCACCGGTTGCTGGTAGACGCGACCCAGCGTCGCCTCGGTCAGTACGTCGGCCGGGGCGCCATCGGCCGCCACCCTGCCCTGCTCCAGCAGCACGATGCGGTCGGCATGGCCCGCCGCAAGATTCAGGTCGTGCAACACCACGATCACGCACGCACCGGCGTCGGCCAGGGCGCGCACGCTGCGCAGCGTGCGCTCCTGGTGGCGCAGATCCAGTGCCGCGGTAGGTTCGTCCAAAAGCAGCAACGGCGTCTGCTGGGCCAGGACGCGCGCGAAGGTGGTGCGTGCCGATTCGCCGCCCGACAACTGCTGCACCTCGCGCAGGCGGAGGGCCTGCAGTTCGGCGGCGTCGATGGCCTGCTCCACCTGCGCATCATCCACCACGGGATCCGGCGGATGCGGCAAGCGCCCCATCGCCACCACCTCCTCGACGCTGAAGGCGAACCGCACGCCGTGCTCCTGCGGCATCACTGCGCGCTCGCGGGCCAATGCGCCCGCCGTATAGCCGGCCAACGGCCAACCCTGCAGCAGCACCTCCCCCGCGTCGGGCCGCAGGTCGCCTGCCGCCACCGCCAGCAATGTCGATTTGCCGGCGCCGTTCGGACCCACCAGGGCGGTCACCGTGCCTGGCACGAAATCCAGCGCGATGCCGTGCAGAATCTCCCGCTGCTGGCGGCGCACGATCACTCCGCGCATCCGCAGCAGCGCGCTCATGGGGTGTCCTTGCGGCGCTGCTGCAGCACCAGCCACAGGAAGAACGGCGCGCCCAGCGCGGCCGAGAACAGTCCAAGCGGAATCTCCGCCGGCGGATCCAGCGTGCGCGCGGCGGTATCGGCAATCACGATCAGCACCGCGCCGAGGATGCCCGATACCGGCAACAGCCAGCGATGCCCCGGCCCCACCAGCATCCGCGCCACGTGGGGCACCACCAGTCCAACGAAGCTCACCGAGCCCGCGAAGGCGACCGCCGCGCCAACCAGCAGTGCGCTGAAGGCCACCAGGCGCCGCCGCGTGCGTGCCACGTCCAGCCCCAGGTGCTGCGCCTGGCGCTCACCGAGAGCCAGCATGTCCAGCGGCGTCGCCAGACGTTGCAGGGCCAGCGCACCGATCGCGAAGAACGGCACCACCGCCACCACATCAGGCCAGCTTGCGCGCGCCAGTGAACCCATCTGCCAGAACACCAGCGACTGCAGCTCGCTTTCGCTGGCGATGTACGTAAGGAATCCGATCAGTGCCGAGCAGAACGCCGCCATCGCGATGCCCACCAGCAACAGCGTGGCATTGCCACTGCCCTTGCCCGGCCGCGCCAGCGCGTAGGTCAGACCGATGGCCAGCGCGCCACCGACAAAGGCGGCTACCGGCACGATCCACCCCGCCGCCCCGGCCGCGCCCAGCACGATGGCGGCCACCGCGCCCAGCGCCGCGCCCTGGCTGACACCCACGATGCCCGGATCAGCCAGCGGGTTGCCGAACAGGCCCTGCAGGCTCGCGCCGGCCATCGCCAGTGCCGCGCCGACCATCGCGCCGAGCAACGCGCGCGGTATGCGCAGTTGCCAGACCACCGCGAGATCCCGGGCGCTGACCGATTGCGGGTCCGCCAGCCCCAGCTTCACCCCGATCGCCTGCAGCACCTCCAGCGGCGGCAAGCGCAACGGCCCCACCGCGAACGAGGCCAGCACGGCCAGCAGCAGCGCCGCGGCAGCCAGCAGCAGCATGCCGCGGCCCCGGCGACGACGGCGGTCGGCAGGACTCATGCCGGCGGCAGCGCCGCCAACGCCTTGGCCAGCGCAAGCGCCCCGACGCCGGACCCGACGCTCGCGTACTTGAGCTGCACGTCCGGCATCACCCAGACGCGATTGGCCTGCCCGGCCGGCGTCTGCCTGAGCGTGGGATACGCCTTCCACAGGCCCTCGGCGCCGCCGAACAGGGCCAGATCGTGCCCGGTCACCAGAATCACCTCAGGTGCCGCCGCGAGCACGCCTTCATTGCTCAATGCCGAGTAATTCGCCACCCCGGCCTCGGTGCCGATGTTGACCCCACCGGCCAGCGCAATCAGTCTGGCCGACGCGCTGTCCGCACCGGCGACGGTCGGTGCGCCACCGGCACCGGTCGCCGATACATGGATGACCCGCGCGGCGCGGCCGCTGGCCGTGCCGATGGCGGCGGCCTCGTCCAGCTGCTGCTGCACCTGACCGGCCAACTGCACACCCGCGTCGGCCAGACCGACGGCGGCGGCAATCTTGCGCACCTTGTCCGGCGCGGCCTGCAGATCGTCCACCACCACCGCCGGCTCACCGACCGCACGCAGCTTCTGCGCCAGTTCGGTATGGCGGCGCAGACTGTTGCCCAGGAACAGCGAGCCCTGCAGGCTCAGCACGCCCTCCACACCCGTGGTGCGGTTGAACAGGAACTGATGCGGCGCGGCGCGACCGCTTTCCGTGGTGGTGTTCTTCGGTGCGGCAAACACCTGCTTGCCCAGTCCCAGCGCATCGAGCACCGCGATCACGTCGTCGCCGCCCACAATGATCCTGCTGGTGTCGTCGACCGTGACCGTGGCACCGTCGTCGGACTGCACCGTGGCCGGCAATACGGCGGCCTGCCCTGCGAGGGTCGGCAGCGCCCCGCCGTCCACACGCGTCCAGCCCGCCGGCAAGGCGCCGGCATCCTCGGCCGTCGTCGCCTGGGGCGTGGCGGCAGCCGTGTCGGCCGCCGGCGGCGTCGCCGTTCCACCACAGGCCGTCAATGCGACTGCCAGCGCAAGCGGCAGCAGCCGCATGGAACCCATCGTTTTCATCATTGCTCCTTCGGCAGGGCGGCCGGCGGCCGCCCTGCACGGTAGTTACTGGCTGCGCAAAGCAAGGCGCGTGATGCGGTCACCCTTGGGGTCTTCGGCGCCACGCGACTTGTTCACAGCGAACACGTTGCCCTTGCCATCGGCACGCACATGGTTGGGGAAGGTGCCACCGTCGAGGTTGCCGACGATCCTGCCCTCGCCATTGACCACGGTCACCGTGCCGGCACCGCGATTGGTCACATAGGCCAGGCCGGAAACCGGCTCGAAGGCCACATTGAGCGCGCCTGCACCCACCGGCACGTCATGCAGCACCTTGCCACTGGCAACATCCACGATCAGCAGGTTGTCGCTGCCCTGCGAGGCCACGAACAGGCGATCGTGCCTGGCGTCATAGGCGACACCGGAGGCGCTGATCGAATTGCCGAGCGCGATGACCTTGTCGACCTTGCCGCTGGCCACATCGATGACCGCCGCTTCCGGCGTGCCGATGCTCACGGTGAACAGCTTGCCGCTGGCCTCGTCGAGCACCAGACTCATTGGCACGAACTTCGCGTCGTCCACGCCAGAGGCCAGCGTGATCGGCTCCAGCGCCTTGAAGGTTTTCGCATCGAACACCGACAGATGGTCTTCGCCGGTAGCCGAGGCGATCACCTTGCCGCGTTTGGTGTCCACGACCACGTCGCGGGCGTGCGGCACGGTGCCGACCGGGAACTGGTGCACCAGGCCCAGATCCGACTGCCGGTACACCGCCACAGTATCCTGGCGGGTATTGGTCACCCAGACATGTCCATTGGCATCGTCCACGCCCACGCCGTACACGGCGAACACGCTGCCGCCCTTGGCGTCGGGCACCTGCGCCGGGGTGATCGCCTTGATCACGTTCAGACGCGTCGGGTCCACCTTGAGCAGCTGCGACTGGGTGACCGGCGGGCGGCCGACTGCCGACGTGACGAACACGGCGTTGCTGGCCGGGCTGTATGCGCTCTGATACAGGCCCTGCACGAGCTTCGCCGACGACTGGTTGAATGCCTGCTGGCCACTCAACGGCAGGTTCGGCGACACCCGCAGCGACAGCACGGCCGCCGCATCGGGCTGGCTGGCGCGCACCACCACCGGGTGCTGGCCCGGCACTGCGTCGGCCGGGATGGCGATGGTGGCCTTGAAGTTGCCCTGCTCATCGACCACGTACGGGGTTGCGTTGAGCACGGTGTCGCCGCGCAGCAGGGTCACCCGCTGGCCCGGCACGAACTGGCGACCGGTCACATCGGCCTGGGTGCCAGGCACCACATTCTCGCCGCGGCTGCTGACCTGGCCGCGGAAGCCATTGGCAGGCGTGTCGAACACCGGCTGCGCGAATGCGCTGCTGGTGGCCATCGACAGCGCGAGCGCCAGGGTGGCCAGGCGCGGCAGGGAGTTGGGTTTGTACATGGCAGTAACCTTCTGTTGGGGGCGCGCATCCGGCGCGTTGTCACAGGGATTGCCTCGGCGTGGCCGCGATCCATTGCGGCGGTGGCACGGGGCCACGGGTCTGCCTGGGTAGGAAAGACTCAATCGTCGGTGTGCGTCGCCGGCGTCGCCGCAGGCATCGCGCTGCGGTCGGCGATGCCGTACAGCGCGGTGAGCGCGGCCTTCAGGGATGCCGGCAACATCGGGCCGTGGCCGAGACCGGCGAACTCGCGATACGTGACGTGAAGGCCAGGCACCTCCTCCAGGCGTCGGCTCAACTGGTAGGCCGCGTCCGGCGCGGCCCCCCCGATGCGGCGCAGGTGCGCCACCACGCGGGGGTTGGTGAGATCGCGCACACCGCGGTTCCCGCGGCGCTCATCACCGCCAAGCATCAGCGTGAGCTGCGCCGGCGTGCCGCGATAGCTCCCCAGGAACTGCTGCTCCATCGCACCCTGCGGTGCACCCTGGCTCCACCACAGCGAGGGGCTGGCACTGATGTAGTGCTGGAATGCGGTCGGGTGCGTGTACAGCGTGCTGAGCACGAACAGGCCGCCCAGCGAATGGCCCCAAAGCGACTGCTGCTGCGTATCGATCGGCGTGCGGCGCTGCACCTCGGGCTTGATGCGCTGCGCGATCACGTCGTAGAACGCGGCCGCGCCTCCCCCAACGGATTGCACGCTGCCGTTCCCGTCGTCGGCCGTATCGACCCAGGCCGTGTAATCGAGCGTGCGTGCCTGTGAATCGATGCGCAGGTCGTTGTCGTAGCCGATGAACACCAGTACGGGCGCCTTGCCCGCGGCCAACTCGCTGAGAATGCCCTGGTCGAACACCATCGCTGCAGCGTTGCCGTCTAGCATGTACAGCACCGGCGCGGGTGCGGTCGACGATGCCGTCGGCACCCCCAGATGGATACGCCAGCGACGGGTGTGGTCGGCGTTGTCGATCACGAAACGCTCGAAACGATAGCTCTGCGCCGGCTCGTCCAATACGGTGTGGCCGACCTTCTGCAGCGGATTGCGCTGCTGGGCCGCAGCGGGGGTCGAAACCGACAGGCCGATGGCGCACGCCAGCACGGCAAAGCAGTGCCATGCGGCCAACGGGGCAATCAGGATTCTGGACACGACAGGACACTCGTTCAGGGGCGCGGATCGCACCGCCCGCCGTGACGCGCGAGCGGAATTCATGACGCCAGTGTAACCCAAATGCGAATGGGTATCACTGGCATCGATGCAATCACGGTGGCGGCGTCATGCCGTGTTCACCCGTTCATCACGACGACGCGCGCATTAGTCTTCGCGCCTGCCGGGGGGAGGCGTGCCACACCTCGCTCATCTTCGAGCGACGCGGCACAGCATCGCGTCGCCGACATCACTGTGCACCGGTCGTTCTTGTCATCAGGAGCCCGTCGTCATGGTACCAGCGCACCCGCGTTCCCCCACACGCTCAATCACCCGGGACCTTCGCCCCATACGCGGATGCACCGCGCTTGCCTCGGCCATTGCCCTGAGCCTCCTCTTCGTACACAAGGCAGCCGCCCAGGCAGTGGTGGTGCAACCCGGCCAGACGGTCACGCTGGTACCGGGCAGCGCGAATGAAGGGCGCGACTTCAACGTGCTCGGCACCCTCACCGTTCGTGGCGCACGCGTCGGTGCGATCGAAACCATCAACGGCAGCGGCGCGGTTGTGACCCTCGATGGAGCCACTGCCAGTGGCAGGGTAGCGTCCTATCAGGCCACGGTGACCGTTCGGGATTCGGTCATCACCACCACCGACACCAGCCCCGGGGCCAGCGGCTATGCCACCATCACCCACGGCCTGGCAAGCGGCGGCGCCGACGCGCCCAGAAGCGTCCTCACGCTGGTCAACAGCCAGATCACCGGCGGCACCGGCGGGCTGCAGTTCGCCGCCGGCGGAATCGTCAACGTGGCGGGCAGCACGCTGACCGGCGGCGCCAACGGCGCCCGTGCCATTGCAGGCTCCGCCGAGTTCCGCGCGGGCTCCAGGGTCATCGGCGGCACCAACGGCCTGCTGATGACGGTCACGGCCAGAAACCAGCCCATCAATTCCACGCCCGACGACTGGTACGTGCTCGTCGATGGCAGCACCGTGCAGGGACAGACGGGCAGCGCCATCCGGGTCAACCCGAACCTCACGCCGGAACTGGCGCGCATCACGGTGCAGAACGACGCAACACTGCTGGGCGGGAACGGCAACCTGGTCGAGGTGGCCGCCAATGCAGCGCTCGACTTCACGGCCCGCACCAGCACTCTCGCGGGCGATTTCATCATGGATGCCGCCGCCGGCGACACCACGCTGCGGTTTCTGGACGGTCTGCGGCTGACGGGCCGCGTGCGGGGTGGCGCAGACGTCATCGTCGACCAGGGCGGCCGCTGGCTGCTCAGCGGGAACAGCAACACCGGCAACCTGACCCTGGGCGCAGGCAGCGACATCCTGCTGGGCGACGCGGGCCAGTTCGCACAGCTCACCGTTGTCGGCAACTACATCGGCCAGGGCGGCACGCTGCATTTCAATACCGTGCTTGCCGACGATGCGGGCGACACGTCCACGTTGCGCGTGACCGGTGCGACGGGCGGTACCACGCAGGTCGCCGTGACCAACATCAACGGTGCCGGCGCACAGACCGTCAACGGCATCCGCCTGGTCCGGGTCGAAGGAGCCTCCAACGGTCGATTCGTGCTGCAGGGACGTGCCATCGGTGGCATGTACGAGTACTTCCTGCACAAAGGCACCGATGCCGCGCCGGCCAATGGCAACTGGTACCTGCGCTCGACCTATACCGGCAACCCCTGCGATATCAACCCGGATGCGCCGGGTTGCGTGCCGGTGATACCTGTCGATCCGGTGGATCCCGTCGATCCGGTGGACCCGGTGGACCCGGTGGACCCCGTGGACCCCGTGGACCCCGTCGATCCAGTAGATCCGTCGGATCCGGTCATCCCGGTGGATCCCGTCGACCCCGTTGATCCGGTCGACCCCATTGACCCCGACCCTGCCGACCCCGTTCCGGTGCTCCGCCCCGAACCGGGGGCGTACCTGGCCAATCAGGCGGCCGCTGTGCAGATGTTCCAGCTGCGCCGCCACGACCGCGGCGCGCCGGGGCTGGATGGCGAAAGCAACGGCACCTGGATCCTGGGCAGGCGCGATCAGCTGCAGGCCACCATCGCCGGCCAGGTGGACACCACCACCCACACCGACGCAGTGCATCTGGGTACCGATCTCTGGCGGTGGGGCCAGCGCGGACGCGGCCAGATCGGACTGATGCTGGCCACCGGCCAGGCAAGGACCGAGGCGCGCTCGCAGCTCTCCGGTTACCGCACCCGCGGCAAGGTCCGCGGCGACGCGGTCGGCCTGTACGCGGGCTGGGTGCAGGACAGCGACAGCCGTCGTGGCGCGTATGTGGATGCCTGGGCCCAGTACGCGCGCTTTGACAACGAGGTGCAGGGCGACAGCCTGACGAAGGAGACCTACGACGCCCGCAGCCGCAGCGCATCGCTGGAAGCAGGCTACGCTTGGCGGCTGCACGCCTCGGATGAGGGCGAACTGTATCTGCAGCCGCAGGTGCAGCTGGTCTATACCGACATCACCAGCGATCGCGTGCAGGAGGCCAACGGCACCCTCGTCGAAGACGACACCGCCGGTGGCCTGCAGAGCCGCGTGGGCCTGCGCCTGTTCGGCAATCGCATCGGTGCGGGCAACCGGGTCCAACCGTTCCTGGCGATCAACTGGCTGCACAGCGCCCGCGCTGAAGTGCTGCGTTTCAATGCCGAACGTCTCGATGCGGATCTGCCTGACAGCCGCTATGAGGCCCAGGCCGGCGCCCAGCTGCAGCTGGGTCAGCGGTGGCTGGCGTGGGGTGACCTGCGGGTTCAGCGCGGCAACAACGGCTATCGCGATGCCGCCGCGCAGATCGGCCTGCGGGCGGCATGGTGACGTGAACGGCCGGAGCGTGCGCGCTCCGGCCAACATCAGTGCGCAATCCAGACGCCGTTATGGATCCGCGTCGAAGATCACGGTGACATCACCCCGATAGTGGCTTCCGGGATGATCCAGCATCCGCAGTACAGGCGCCCCGTTGACAGCAAAATCCAGGCGCGAGGGCCGACGGATGACGAACGAATCGGCGGCAAACACCGGTGCGGTCATGATGCTCGTCAGGGGTACAAGCACAGCTTCCTCACCTGCGCCGAGGCGATGGAAGCCTGGCATTGTCAGCCGGATATCGAGCGGGACATCGTCAGCGGCGACCGTCTGGTTCCGCAGCGCGCATCGCCCGTCAGGGAACACGTGTTCGCATGTCAGCGAAACACTGAACCGGCCCGAGCTGCTGATCTGGAATGGAAGCTCTTTTTCCAGTGCCTTGGGCGCGATGCCGTGGTCGCTCCACTGGGTCCACCCTCCTCGCGGCATCAGAACGGCGCGGTCGCTGCCCGGCGCAAGATCGAGCTGGAAGGCGTGGCGGACCTCCAATGAAAAGTGGATGTTGACGACGGAATCATCGAGCACCACCCCGTCGCCGAGATCGAAGTCCGCGCCCTCCCCTGTGCCGCCGACCCGGAACGTCGTCTGTCCCGTATAGAGACCGCTACGCATCGACAACGGAGCAGGCGTGGTCAGGCTGTAGGTGATGTCGAACTGGTTCATGTCGTAGTTGTTCGCCGTGATCCAGTCCAGCCCACAGGCCACGCTCCCTTCGCCACCGTCGCGACGAAGCAGCATCCGCATGATCGTGCGGTTGTGCGAATTGGTATTTCTCAGCCCGAACGTGCAGTTGCGTGCCCCACCGGTCGATGCCGGCTCCGTCGGGCCATCGCCGTCCGTGTCCCGAAGTCGCATCGCTGCACCGATGATCCGGAAGGTAAGATCGAAGCTGTGGGCACCATCCTCCGACGTGACGCGTACGATGCGCGGCGGGGGCATGCCGATGTAGAACGACCCTCGACCATAGCCACTGCGCCCATCCCCCTGCTTGGTACCGCGGATCTTGGTGTCGATGCTCCACCAGTTGCTGGCGATGCAGGAGGGAAGATGCGTGCCCGCGCATACCCCCGACCAGGGGGTCGTGTTGACGAACTGACGCTGGTCGGGATTGCCGATGTCCGGCTTGAACTCGGCGCTGATGTAAATATCGGCCGCCTGCGCGGCAGGCAGGAACAAGCAGATCGGCAGGGCGACCAGCACGCGCGCCAGGCAGCGCATCAGCGTGCGGGATGGTTGGGGCCGATTCATGGCAGCGCGTCTCCTCGGGAAGCATCGGATGCGACGGTGGTCGCGGTGAGGCGGTTGTCCGGACACTGGAGAATGCCGGCCATCCAGGTATCGTGAGGCGGTCGCGTGGCCGTTCCATCCAGCACGAACGTACAGTCCTGCACGCGCGGGTGGCGCACCTGCAGAGCAGGAGAACGCACACTCAACTCCAGTGTGAAGAAGCCATCGGCTTCGGCGACGCTGCGCCCGGCGTGGTTGTGGATGTGCGCGCCGGCGAGCGGCTGGCCGCCAGCATCCTGCAGCCGTCCCATGACAGTGACGGTCGAGACGATATCGACCTTTCCATAGGCCACCCCACCCTTGTTGAGATGGTAGGACAGACGGCCGGGCTGGATAGCGGCGGCCGGCGCGGCGCGCCCCTCGAAGTCGATCTGAAGCGCGCCACTGCCGTAGGCGGCGACCGGCACGAAATTGCGTCCCGGCCGCAGAACATGCGAGCCACCCCGACTGTCGTCCGCGCGAAGCGCTACGTCGGGAAGGTCGGAGCTGACGTCCACGATCATGCCCGTGTCGGCGCTTCCGCCCGGTGCCGCGCCGATGACCGCCAGCCGCCCGGCACCGAGGGCGATGGTGCTCTCCAGATTGAGCCCACCCCCGACATGCCCTTCCTGCGACGTCCTCTGCGCGTACGCATCGCCGTGCACGAGCGGGTGTTCAAACCGCGCGTTGCCGCTGAGCCCAAGGCCCTCGCGGTCCACCGTGGCCTGCCCGGCGAGACTGCGCAGCGTATGCGCCTCGAAGGTCTGCTGGACACCGGCAGCGGCGTACAGGTCCCGGCCACCGGCGGTACCGGTGCGGCTGCCAAGGCTGCCGCTGTAGCGGCGCCCATGCTCGCCCAGCGCCAGACTGAGGGTGAAGTCAACGCCGCGATCCCGTCGCGCGCCGGTGCCGAGGTTGGCCGGGCGCTCGAAGATCGATGTCCGCCACGTCCCGTCCGTGCCGAACAGCTGCTGACGCCGGCTGAAGGACAGGTCCATCCCCACGCCCCTGCTCACACCCTGATGACGCGATACGCGGCCGGAGAGATGACTGCGGTCATCAACGCGATGGCTCACACCCACTGCACTGGTCTGCAGCCAACCCGCTCCGCGCTCCTGCACGGGCAGCGCCGCCGGGGATGGATCGTCTGATGACCGGCGCGCCTGCCAGCTGCGATTGTGTGATGCCGTCACGGTGCCACGCCGGTAGCGCAGCAGCCCGTGGATATCCAGCCCCCGCCCTTCGTGTCGCGTGGCGTAGGCATTGGTGTACAGGTTGGCCCAGTCGTTGGCGTGCCAATCCACCGACGCGGCCACTGCCGCGTGATCGCCCACCTGGTGGGCGGACAACCCGAGCACTGCCCGCGCATGGGCCAGATAGTTGACGATGGCACCTGCCGCCAGACGCCCCCTGTCCGGGTCTCCCGCACTGTCGAACAGGCTCCGCTGCTGTCCAACGAACGCGCTGTAGCGCCAACGCTGGCTCGGATCGCCCCAATGGCTCGGCTTGTGAATCAGCGCGGTTTCGCGGGAGGTTTCGCGCCCGTCTTCGATGATCCGCAGCTCGACGTCGTAGATGCCCCCCGGCAACCGGCGGGTGTCGACCTGCTGGAGGCCTGGCTGCAAGGGCTGGGACAGGATCAGGGCACCGTCGCGGTACACCTCGAGCGCGCCTTCACGACTGGCGGTGACATACACCGGATACAGGCTGGGCGCCCGGGTATCCACCACGAGGCTGTCCGAGGAGCCGGCCATGACACCGATGGCGGTATGGCGGCTGCTGCCAGGCCCCCGCGGCTGCCGGGTGACCCCTTGGTAGGTCGGCAGAAAGTAGCCCGCGCGCACGAACGCATCGCCCAGCTCGCGCTGGGCGTAGAGGCTCTGCACTGCATGGCGCATGCCGTTGCGCCCTTCACTGCCACGGTCCGCCTGGTAGGCACCCACCGTGGTCCATGCGCCGAGACTGCCCTGCAGATCCAGGGCATAGCGGCCTGCGGCATCGGCACCCTCGCCAGCGTGGACATTGAGCTGGTGCCGCAGGATAAGGCCGCGACTCCCGCCGTCCGGCAAGGCATGGTGCCGCGGCCGCTCCGATGCGCCACCCTCACGGGTCGCGATGGACACCAGCGAGCTTTCCAGGCTGTAGTGAAGCCGCTCCAGGCCTTCCCGGCAGTCCCGGTGGCACGGACCGAGCGGTCGTGGATCGCGCAGGACGGCCAGCCAGCGGGCGCGTTCCGGCTCCGGCAAGGGGCTGTCGTGGCTCGCGGCGAAGTCGATCAGCGACAGGGTGTTGTCGCGCGAGACCAGTGCCCGCGCATCACCGAGATGGCGGCCATCCTTCTCCACACGCACCACCAGAGGAACGTCGAAAAAGTGATCGCGGAAGTCGTCGGGGAGCGTGCCGGCCTGGTCCATCACGCTGATGCTCTCCAATGCAGCCGGCGCCGCCTGTGCCGCCGCGCAGCCGCAATACAGGATCGCAGCGGTGGCAAGGGGACGAAGACGCAGCAGCATTGGAGTTCCTCTGAATGGAGGGAGGGGCGCATGCGCCCCTCCAGACGGGCAGCCGAAGCGGCCCGGGTGACGCGGCGTGCCTTACGGGGTGCCGCTTTCGAACATCATGAAAACGTTGCCCTGGTAGTTGCCCTGCGCGTACTCGGCACCAGCGGGTGCTGCGGCGGCGATGACCACGGCGGCGCGCTTGCTGGCCGATGCTTCGATCGCACTGGCGACCTCGACTGCGTTGGCCGCGCCGACCTCCAGCGCCTGACCGGCCACGGTCACGGTCATGTCGATGCTGTCACCGGCACTGACCAGCATCGCGTCGGTGCTGAGGTAGGCATTGATCGCGCCGAGGCCGCTCTTCATGTCGAGCTGCTGCTGGATCGGGTCCAGTCGCTGCGCGGCGATATCCCAACGCATGGCCTGGACCTGGCCCGCCCAGTCGCCGACCGGCGAAATCTGCAGGCCGGTGGCGGAAGGAACGATGGCTTCGACGGTGACCTGCAGCGGGAACTGCTCCGGTGCGGCCATTGCAGCGGACGGGGCCATGATCATGGCAGCCACGAGAGACAGGGTGATGGTGTTGATACGCATTGCGGTGTTCTCCAACGGTGGAATGTGCCGCCGGTGCGTCCGGACGGCGGATGATGGTTCCTCCCGGAACCTACGGGTCGAGCAGGACGCGCTTGCGGGCGTCCCCCTCGACGATCTCGAAGCGATGCGTCTGACCGGGACCGTGCGCGAAGGTCTCCACGCGCTGCGGCAGCAGGTGGATCCTGCGCGGCGGTGAGCAGGACTCGGCTTTGCCGTCAATGCCGCACTGACGCACGTCGTCAAGCACCACGGTGGTGTTGCCGGCATTGCGGACGACTGTCTGAGCGTCGCTGGCATCCACGCGCGTGTCGTAGGTCGTGCCATCGGGATGCACAATCACGAATACCCCGTATCCGGTAAGCACATTGACCCCGGCCAGCAACCCCTTGCGGTAGTCGTCGGCCTCGGCGTCGGTCAGCGCGAACTCGTCCTCGCGCTTTGGCATCACCGGAACGAAGCGCACCCGGTAGTAGCGTTCGGCGGAGCGATCACCCTGAAACAGCAGGCGGGTAGCCTGCTGCCCCTGCGCAGGGACGATCAGACGCGACGGGCTGGCAATCAGAGCGTTGCCCTGCCCGTCCACGCGCGCGGTATCGACCGGGACTTCGGTTGCCTTGCCATCGGGTCCGTAGCGCACCTCAGCAATCTCCACCCGCACGAACGCGGTGGCATTGCCGGTGTTGCGTACGCGCTTGAGCAGCGCACCCTGTCCGGGAGCGGCGTACTCGTACATCGCACCGACATTGATCGACGGCGTGCCGGCAAGCGACGGCGCAGCCAGCACGGCCGAGGCCGCGAGCAGAAGGAGGCGCTTCATGGGTGGAAACTCCACGAAAGAGAAAGAAATCGATGCAGGCCGGCGCACGGCGGCAGCCTTGCCAAGGAGCGCCACGGTACGCCCCGCCCCGGCGGGTGCGTATGCAATTTGTTTCAACGCGCACTGCAACTACTTGCAAGTCCGGCGAAGGCGTTCACGTCAGGCAGCCAGAAAAAGAAACGCCCCGCAATGCGGGGCGTTGGCGCGTTCCAGCGGCTGTGGCAGTCGTCGGCTATTGCGTGGCGTCCTTCTTCCATGCTGCAACGTCGGCACGCACTGCGGCGAGCAGCGCATCCAGTGCCTCGCGGTCGTACATCCGGCCGCGCAGGACCACCGAATCGATGGCACGCGTGGCGGAAATGTCCTGCAGCGGATTGCGCTCCAGCAGCACCAGGTCGGCGGCCTTGCCTGCGGCCACGCTGCCGTAGCGGTCCAGCCTGCCAAACCACGCCGGGCCGGCGCGGGTGGCGGCAGAGAGTGCCTGTGTCGGCGTCAATCCTTCCTTGACGAACAGCGCCAGTTCCTCGTGCAGTCCGATGCCCGGATAATTGAAGGAGTTGAGGAAGCCGGCATCGGTGCCGGCCATGAGCGTCACGCCGGCCTCCTGCAGCAGCGGCAGCACGGCGGCCACCTGGTGGTACTCCCGATGGCGCACCTCGATCTGCGCCGGCGTCGCCTTGGCCGCACGCTCCACGCGCCAGGCATAGGTGGCCTGCAGCTTTGGGCCGATGTAGGCCAGATACGGATCGTGCGCGTGGTCGTCCTCATCCAGGAAGTCGAGAATGCGCCCGCCGTTGAGTGTCGGGGTGACATACACGCCCTTGGCGGCGAAAGCGCGATAGGCCGCCATTGCGGTGTCACGATCAAATCCGGCCGCGAGCCGGCGGTTGGCTTCCGCACGGTCGATGCGCTTGGCGGCAACGTCGGCCGCGATGGCCGCCTCATCCTTCACGCCCGCCTTGTACGCATAGTCGAGGTGCTCGATCGAGCTGATCCCGGCATCCACCGCCTGCTGCACGGTCAGCGCCATCGGGATATGGCCCGATGCACGCAGTCCGTTGGCGCGCGCGCCCCGGACGGCGGCCAGGAACAGGTCCGGGGTAAGCGTGCTGTCGGTGATCTTCACGAAATCCACCTGGTCGCGCTTGAGCCGCACGAATGCCGCATCGAGATCGGCCGGGCTGCCTACCTCGATCGTGCCCTTCCAGACCGGCTTGATGCCCTCGATCTTGGCGCCGGAGGTGAACAATTGCGGTCCCGCCAGCTCCCCGCGACGGATCTGCCCGCGCCACGCCAGCACCTGCCCGGGTAGATCGCCGGAGGCATCGCGCACGGTGGTAATGCCGTGCGCGATGTACAGCGGCAGCAACGCCTTGTTCTCTTCGATCAGCGCAGGACCACCACCAAAGTGCACGTGCATGTCCCACAAGCCGGGAATCAGGTAGCGTCCCCTGCCCTCGACGCGGCGCGACGCCGTCCACTCCCTGGCGATGGCACGGTCTTCACCGACCGCCACGATGTCCTCCCCGCGCACCACCACGCTCTGGCCGGGGATCGTGCGGCCGTGTTCGACGTCCACGATCGTGGCGTGCTGGATCATCAGGTCGGCATGTTCGGCCGCGGCGGCCGAGGCGGACAGCGTGAGCAGGACAGGCAGGGCAAGGCGGAATGTGGCGTTCATGGCTACCGGGAAAGAAGACTCCCCGGCACCTTAAAGCGCCGGGGAGGCCATTCACCAGTTAAATTTTGCACTGCTGCATATTCAGCCAGCCACTGCGCTTACGCTTCGCCCTGCATCGCCGGGCGCGCCTGAACCTGCGCCAGCCAGGCCTGCACATGCGCATGCCCCTCCACGCCCGCCCCCACATACGTGCCATAGCCGACCACCTGCGCAACCACCAGATCCGCCAGCGAATAGGCCGGCCCGAGCATCCACGGCCTGTCTGCCAGGCGCGCGTCGAGGATGTCGAGCAGTTGCCGTGCGTCATGCAGCGCTACGGACGCGTGGTCGGCACTGCGCAAGGGGCCGTCCATCGTCGCCAGCCGCAGCGCGTGGATGGCGGCCATGTAGGTCACATAGGCCCATGCACACCAGGACATCGCCTGCAGACGCTCCGGCGTGTCCTCGGCCGGCCACAATCCCTTGGCCACGCCGAATCGCGCGCCGAGCCACAGATGGATGGCCAGGCCTTCGAAGATCGGGGTGCCATCCACCACCAGGCAAGGCACCTTGCCGTTGGGATTGATCGCCAGATACTCCGGGGTGCGCTGTTCGCCGTTGCGGATGTCGATGCGCACACGGTCATGCGGCACATCCAGTTCGGCCAGCGCGCAGGCCACCGGGGTGGCGCTGGACATGGGGTGCCAATAGAAGACGAGGGACATGCAGAACTCCTGGGTCAGGAACGGAGGAAAGGTGCGCCGCCGATGGGCTTGCACCGCCAGCACAGGCTAGCGACCATTGCGGACAGCTTTTGTCCTCGATAGGCGGCACCCTGCCACCATGCTCACCACCTCCGCCCGCCTCCTGCGCCTGCTCGCGCTGCTGCAATCCCGCCCGCATTGGACCGGCGCCGGCCTCGCCGAGGTCATGACAGTGCACCCGCGTACCCTGCGCCGCGATATCGACCGCCTGCGCGCACTCGGCTACCCGATCCAGGCCAGCAGCGGAGTGGCGGGCGGCTACGCTTTCCGTGCCGGTCGCGCGCTTCCGCCGGTGCTGCTGGATGACGAAGAGGCGCTGGCGGCAGCACTGGCACTGCGCACCGCCGTCACCGGCACCATCAGTGGCATCGAGCAGACCGCGATCACCGCGCTGGTCAAGCTGGAACAGGTGATGCCGCCGCGGCTGCGCCGGCGGCTCGACGCGCTGCGATCGACGATCCTGCCGCTGGGCCAGCGCGGCCCCGTGGTGGATGCCGCGCTGCTGGCCACCCTGGCCGGCGCCTGCCGCGACCAGCTGCACCTGCACTTCGACTACGCAGACAAAAAGGGCCACGCCAGCCATCGCTGCGTCGAACCGCACGGCGTGGTCAACGCCGAACGCCGCTGGTATCTGGTGGCCTGGGATACCGCCCGCACCGACTGGCGCACCTTCCGCATCGACCGCATCACCGCGGCCCCATCGGTCGGCGCACACTTCCGGCCCCGCCCCCCGCCCGACGATGGCGACCTGCGCGGATTTGTCGATCGTGCGCTGACGCTCGGCGGCCGCAGCGACGGTGCCGAGGTGATCCTGCATGCGCCGCTGGCGGAGATGCGCCAGCGCATTCCCGCATCGGCCGGCGTGCTCGACGCCGTGGATGCGCAGCGCTGCCGGCTGCGCTGCACGGCCTACCCGATGGGCGAAGTGGTGTATTGGCTGCTCGCCCTGGAGCTGGAGTTCGAGGTGGTGGGCCCACCGGCGCTGCGCGAGCGTCTGCGCGAGGCGGGTGACCGCGTGGCGCGCAGTCTCGCGGACGCCGCAACAGACGCCAGCCGCTAGCTGCGCCGCCATTTGCTGCCAGCCGGTGCCCATGCTAGAACGCAGGCCCATGCCGAAGTTGGATGCCACCATGTCCGCCAGTGCGAAAGCGAATCGAACGCTGTTCGACCTGGATCTGCTGCGGGCGATGGTCACGGTCGCCGACTGCGGCAGCTTCACCACCGCCGCCGCGCGCCTGCACTCGACCCAGTCAACCGTCAGCCAGAAGATCCGTCGCCTGGAAGACATGGCCGGGCATGCCCTGTTGATCCGGGCCAATCGCGACGTTCATCCCACCGACGCCGGCCAGACCCTGCTCGCACATGCCCGCCAGATGCTGGCCCTCAACGATCAGCTGCGCGAAGCGCTGGCCGGCGCCACCGTGGCGGTCACCGTCCGCCTCGGCGTGCCCGAGGACTTCGTCAGCGCCCGCGTCACACAACTGCTGGGGGCCTTCAACCGCCGGCACCCGCAGGTGAAGCTGGAGGTGACCAGCGGCCTGAGCCGGGATCTGGCCAACGGCTACGACCACGGCGAACTGGACCTGGTGCTGGTCAAGCAGCGCCGGCACGCCCGCGCCGCGAACGCCTGCTGGCCCGAGACGATGCGCTGGGTGGACAGTGCGCGCAGCCCCTGCTTCCAGCAGGATCCTGTGCCGCTGGTGACCTTTCCGCCGCGCGGCCTGTACCGTGACGAACTGATCGATGCGATCGAAGCGCTGGGACGCCGGTGGCGCATCGCCTTCACCAGTTCCAGCCTTGGCGGCATCCAGGGCGCGGTTGCCGACGGCATGGGCATCAGCCTGCTGCCGGCCCGCGCGGTCACCCGTGAGCACACTCCGCTTGGCGCCCGGCAGGGGCTGCGCACGGTGGACAGCATCGAAATCGCCATGCTGCACCGGACCAACGCCGACCCGCTGGTGCTGGCGCTGGCCGACCGGCTCGCCCGCCTGCTGGAACGCCCGTCACGCTGATGCGATCACGCATCTGCATCGTCCCGATGGGTGCGGATGCGAAGTGCTTCCTGCACAAGGCGCAAGCACTTGGACAGTGACGGACACCTCCTTTAGCACATAGGAATCGTCCTAAAGTCGCTATCGGGCGTCTCGGGGATCGGGCGGAAAAGGGAGAATGTGTCACCTCCCAGATCGCGCGACCCCCTTGTCCAACGACATCCTGATCGCATGAACGGACACCCTGCCGACGCCACACTCAAGATCGCCCTGCTGGACGATCACGACGTCGTCCGCCACGGCACCCGCATCCATCTGTCCAACGACTGGCGCTTCGACGTCGTCGGCAGCCACGGACACAGCAACGCACTGCTGACCACACTGGCAAGCCGCCCCGTGGATGTCGCCATCGTGGATTACGCGCTGTCGGCCACCGATGTCGAGGGGCTCGCGCTGGTCCGGCAGATCCGTCAACGCCATCCCCGGGTCGGCATCCTGGTGTTCTCGGCGCACGTCAACCGGGTGATCATCACCAGCGCACTGCACGCCGGCGCCAATGGCGTAGTGACCAAGAACGACCGCCTGGACGAGCTTGCCCGCGCGATCGTGCAGATCACGCAGGGCGAGAGCTACATGCCGCCCGAGTATGGCTGCGACCCCGACGAGAGCCACCTGTCCAACGCCGAGCGCGAGGTGCTGCAACTGTGCATGACCGGCATGACAGTGTCGGAGATCGCACTCAAACGCCACCGCAGCATCAAGACCATCAGCACCCAGAAGCACGCCGCGTTCCGCAAGCTGGGGCTGCGCAGCGATGGCGACCTTTACACCCTGCGGCATCAGCTGGGCAACCTGTGAAACAGGCATTGGCCTGCTGGCTCCTGCTGCTGGCGGCAGGATGCTCGCGCGATGCGACCGAGACCACCACCGCCGGCCGGCGCGAGGTGAACGTGGCAGTGGACCCGGCGCAGCGCAACCTCCTGTCCGCGCCGGATGCGCCGGCCAGGCACGCCAACCTCGCTGACGGCTATGCACAACTGGTGGCAGCCCATACCGGCCTTCGCTTCATCGAACGACCTCAACCGGATTTCAACAGCGCCGTGCAGTCCATCTGCGACGGGACGACCGATGTGATGCTCCTGGTGGGCCCGCTCGACGAGCACCCGTGCAGCGGCCTGCTGTTGTCCACCCCGTACTACCGTGGACGCGCGGTGCTGGCCGTCCGGCGCGGAACCACCGTGCCTGCGTCGCTGGAAGCGATGACCACACAGCGGATCAGCGTGGTCAAAGGCGGCCGGCACGAAGCATGGCTGCGACGGCACCACCCCGCTGTCCAACGGGTTCCGCTACCCGACCTGCGCGCAACGCTGGCGGCGGTGGAGGCCGGCGCCGTGGATGCGAGCATGGGCCTGGACGCAACCACCCATCCGATCGTGCGCCGCGACTACGCCGGCAGCATGACGCTGGAGCTTCTGCCCGATACGGTGCCGGCGAGCCTGTACCTGCTGATGCACGACCGCAACAGGGACATCAAGCGACGCATCGAGGTGGCAATGGCCGCCATCACCCTCGAACAGCACACCGGACTGCTGCATCACTGGTCGCAGGCCACGCACATGATGCCGCCGACCTCGACGGCGGTACTGCATCATTTCCGTTGGGCGCTGATCAGCATCGTCTGCGCGGTCCTGCTCCTCGCTGCGGCCACCCTGTGGCTGCATGTCACCCAGCGTGCCGCGCTGCGCTCGCAACGCCGCCAGGCACGCTTCATCGGCGTGATGAGCCACGAAGTGCGCAACGCCAGCCAGGCACTGGTCAGCACGATCGACCTGCTGGGGCAGTCGCGGCTGGACCAGACGCAGCGGCAACTGGTGGATGCCGCCCACGCCGCAGGCGCCGGCCTGCGCAGCCTGCTGGGGCATGCCCTGGACTATTCGCGCATGCGCAGCGGGCGATTCCAGCCGTCCCTCGGCAATCATGACGCGCAGGCGCTGGCCCGGCAGTGCGTGATGTCGGTGCGCCCGCTCGCCGAGAAGAAGGGGTTGATCCTCACATTGAATGTGACGCCCGATCCCCTGCCCACGCTGAAGCTGGACGCCGACAGCCTTCGCCAGCTCCTGAACAACCTCCTCGGCAATGCCCTCAAGTTCACCCATCAGGGCCGGATCGTGGTGAGCCTGGCACTGCAGTCGCCCACCACCGGCATGCAACTGCGGCTGAGTGTGAGCGACACCGGCATCGGCATCGCGCCGGACCGGTTGCCCCGCGTATTCGAGGCATTCACCCAGGCGCACGATTCGGATGCACTGACCAGCGGCGGCTCCGGCCTGGGCCTGTCGATCTGCCGCGACCTCGCCCGCGCGCTCGGCGGCGAAATCCTCGCCCACAGCGAGCCAGGCCAGGGCAGTCGCTTCGATGTCGTCCTGCCGGTGTCGCCGGCCAGCGACGCCCTCGAAGCCACCCCGGGACCGGACCTGTCGCTGCCGCTTTCGATGCGCACACTGCTGCTGGTGGAAGACCACGCCATCAACCGCGCGGTCGTGGCCGAGCAGCTGGCGGCGCTCGGCGCCCGCGTCACCTCGGTGGGCGAAGGCACGGCTGCGTTGGCCGCGTTCGCGGTCACCCCGTTCGCTGCGGTCCTGCTCGATTGTGGCCTGGCCGACCTCAGCGGGTACCACGTCGCCACCACCATGCGCGAGATCGAGCGTCGCCTGGATCGTGCGCCGTGCCGGATCGTGGCCTTCTCGGCTGCGCGCTCCTCCCGCCACACCACACGCTGCGAGGATGCCGGGATGGACGCCGTGCTGTGCAAGCCACTGCATACCGCCGACCTGCTGGCGGCGCTGCAGTTGGCCGACAGCGACAATCCCGCGGCCGCATGCCTGCACCCGCAGACCCAGCTGCTGGCGCGTTATGCCGCGTCGATGGAGGAGGATGCGGCGTCACTTGCCCAGGCGGTGGAAACAGGTACGCTGCCGCTTCTTCGCTACCGCGCCCACCGGCTGGCGGGCGTGCTGCGCATTCTGGGGCATCCCGATCTGGCCGATGTCGCCAACGACCTGCATGAGCTGGATGCGGACGACCCGGCGTTGTGGGCCGAGTCGGCGCGCCTGTGCAGCTATCTGCAGCCGCGCATCGCCGCGCTCGCGGACGGCGCGATCACTTCAGCTGCAGCGGGTACCGCTGCCACAGCACATGTACCAGAAACCCCGTGAGTTCCGGGTCCTTGCTGCTGATCGCTGCGCGGATCTTGTCGAGCAGAACCATGTCGCTGCAGCTGCGCACATCCGCGTGATCGGCCTGGCCGGCGCGGCGCGCGCGGTAGCGTGCCGCACGCTGGGCATCGGTCATGGCGTAGCCGAACGTGGGAGGACGGCCGCGCTTGCGCGGCAGCATCAGCTCCAGGGTGCCGGGGTCTTGTTCATCGCGCATGACAGACGAGGATGCGAACGGGGGCGCGCACGATATCGTGAGACATCACTTTAATCCAGCGTTTCGCGCGCTTTTTTTCATCCCGCCGCCGTCAACGCCATGTCTCGGCCACGCGCGCGCCCGCCCACACCAGCAGCATGCCGCCGGCCAGGCTGATGCCGAGGTACAGCGGCACCATCGGACTGCGGTCGGCGCGGACGAAAACCAGGCTTTCCAGCATCATCGAGGAAAACGTGGTCAGCCCGCCGACCATGCCCACGATCAGGAACGCGCGCCAGTACAGCGCCGCGCTGCCGCGGCTCTGCAGCCAGATCATGACGTAGCCGGCCACGAATGCACCCACCAGGTTGACCGTCAGCGTGCCCCACGGAAAGCCGGCACCAAACTGCCTCAGCATCGCATCGCCGAGCATGAAGCGCAGTGCGGCGCCGAGAGCGCCGCCCGCCATCACCAGCCCAAGCTGCTGCCACCACACGGACATGCCACTCATTGCCCCGCCTCCCTGGCGGCGCGCGCCTCGGCACGCGCGGCGCGCAGGCGGTCGAGCTTATCCTTGAGTTTGATCTCCAGCCCGCGCGGTACCGGCTCGTAGTACACCCGTTCGCCCATCGCGTCGGGGAACCCGGTCTGGTCCAGCGCGATACCGCCCTCGGCGTCGTGGTCGTACTGGTAGGTCTTGCCGTAGCCCAGTTCCTTCATCAGCTTGGTCGGCGCGTTGCGCAGGTGCAGGGGTACTTCCTGGGTGCCGGATTCCCGGACGTCCTGCCGGGCACGGTTGAAGGCGGCGTAGCCGGCGTTCGACTTGGCGGTGCTGGCCAGGTACAGCACCAGCTGCGCGAAGGCCAGCTCCCCTTCCGGACTGCCCAGGCGCTCGTAGATATCCCAGGCCTCCAGCGCCATCGACTGCGCACGTGGGTCGGCCAGGCCGATGTCCTCGATCGCCATGCGGGTCAGGCGGCGCGCCAGGTAGGACGGATCGCAGCCACCGTCCAGCATGCGCGTCAGCCAGTACAGGGCCGCATCCGGGTTGGAGCTGCGCACGGACTTGTGGAGTGCCGAGATCTGGTCGTAGAACTGCTCACCGCCTTTGTCAAAGCGCCGCGTGCGGTCGGCCAGCACCTGCAGCAGCATCTCCGGCGTGATCCGCCCGTCGTCGCCAACCGCCAGTTCGGCCGCGATTTCCAGCAGAGTGAGTGCGCGGCGGACATCGCCGTCGGCGGCCGTGGCAATCTCCAGCAGGGCGTCGGGCGATACGTCCACGGCCTCGCCACCGAGGCCGCGCCGATCGTCGCGCAGGGCGCGCTCGAGCGCGTCGACGATGTCGCCCGGCGACACCGCCTCAAGCACATGCACGCGGCACCGCGAGAGCAGCGCCGAGTTCAGTTCGAACGAGGGGTTTTCAGTGGTGGCGCCCACGAACACGATGGTGCCGCGTTCGATGTGCGGCAGGAACGCGTCCTGCTGGGCCTTGTTGAAGCGGTGCACCTCGTCGACGAAGAGCACGGTGCGACGGCCGTCGGCGAACCGCTGCGCGGCCTCCGCCAGCACCTGACGTACCTCCGGCAGCCCGGACAGCACCGCTGAGATCGCCCGGAACTCGGCGTCGGCATAGTGCGCCAGCAGCAGCGCCAGCGTGGTTTTGCCGCATCCCGGCGGCCCCCACAGAATCATCGAGTGCACGTGACCGGACTCGACAGCCCGGCGCAGCGCGCTGCCAGGCGCGAGCAGCCGCTTCTGCCCGACCATTTCGTCCAGTGTCTGGGGGCGCATCCGCTCGGCGAGCGGACGCAGCGTGTCCCGATCCACGGTCAGCAGATCGGGTCCATTGAATGTCGTTCGGTTTCTGGCCACGCCCCATTCTACCGTGGCAGGCCAGAGACCCTCACTCGCCGATGACGTCGGTACCCTTGGCTGGCGTGAAGCTGAAGGTGCCGGCGGCAAAGCCCGGGTTGCGCTTCCAGCCGCTGAAGGTGATCACTGTCCG
The DNA here is from genome assembly GCF_049545475.1 of Stenotrophomonas sp. NPDC077461. Taxonomy (NCBI): domain Bacteria; kingdom Pseudomonadati; phylum Pseudomonadota; class Gammaproteobacteria; order Lysobacterales; family Lysobacteraceae; genus Stenotrophomonas; species Stenotrophomonas sp. NPDC077461. Next base: position 882,890 of record NZ_JBMWDO010000001.1, on the reverse strand, counting down.
CTGCCCCACCGCGTCGACCACTTCCATCCGTGCCAGGCCCTGGGTGTTGAAGCCGAGCGCGGCGTACTGGAAGGCGGTGTCGGTTTCACGCTTGGGGGTCAGCGACAGCCACTGAAGGCCATCGCGTGCGACCGCTTCCTCGCTGACGTCGTACTGGCGGTCCAGCAGCGCCGGATTGATCAGCGCGGTCAGCGGGCTGTTCTGCTCTTCCTGGCCCTGCGCACGCACCGTCGCCTGTTCCAGGTCCGGCTCGTAGACCCACACCTTCTTGCCATCGGCCACGATCAGCTGCTCGTGCGGCTTGATGTACTCCCAGCGGAACAGGCGCGGAGCCGACAGCGCCACGCGGCCACTGGTGGTTTCCTTGACCTTGCCCCTGCTGTCGAACACCTGCTGGCTGAACTGGCCATCCAGCCCCTTCAGGCCTTGGGTGAACCGGTTGAGGTCGTCGCGGGCACCTGCCCATGCAGTGGCCGAGCCTACGCTGGCGCAGACCAGGGTGGCGGCGACGAGGTGGCGACGGAGCGTGGTATGCATGCGGGTATCCGGACGTGTGAATGGGTTGGGGCCAGTGTGCCCATTCCATCCTGAATGGGCGATCAGGCGGTCATTATGCGCTGCGCCGGCAGTGACGTCTCGTCTCCGCGCGCCACCGCCCTGACGCGCGTTGCTGCAACGCAACATATTGCATGGCCCACCGCGTGATGTCGCGGCACCCTGCTCTCCCCGCCGCGCTTTACCCGCGCAGCCGCACGCCCACAGACGCCAGCCCCCCACGCAGTGCAGAGCATCCTCGATCGACTTGACGCCCAGGAGCAGATGCTCCACGCCCTCCGGGGACACATCGCCGGCCTGGACCACGCGTTGCGCCTGCTGCTGGCCGGCTGCCCCGACATTCACATCATCCGCGCGGCGTGGGAGGAGATCGCGATCGAGATGCTGGCGCGCGCCGATCCCGCCGAACCCGCGCTCTACCGCCATGCGCTGGACCAGTGCATGGCCCGCATCGCCGATCAGCTCAATGTCGCCACGCTGCAGCGCACGACCGGCACCGACGCCTGAGCCGGCTCTCAGGGCGAGGCCTGCACCGTCCCCAGGTCGCCATACACCACCTGGCCGCGGAAGCCGCGCCGCACCTGCTGGTACAGCGCGCGGAACGCCGGATAGTCCGCCGGCCGGCAGAGCGCGTCGGCACCGCGCACCGCGCGCTGGTGCAGGCGGTGGTGCACACGGATGACCTGGCCCTCGCGCGACCAGTCCACCTGGTACTCCCCCGCCGCATTGCCGAACTGCTGGCTGCGCGGGATCGCCACGATCGGCACGCCGTCCGGGAACACCAGCCGGTAGGTCTCCTCGCGCAGGCTGTCGTTGCAGTAGAACGGCGTTGCATTCTGCGCCGCAGAGGTATTGGCATACAGGTCGCGGAACGATTCGCCACCCGGGGCATCGGGGAGTTTCATGCCGCCGACCACACTGAAGTCCACGTAGTCCTCGGCCTTGAAGTCGTAGCGGTAGTTGAACGGCCGGGCCAGGTCCTGCGGATCGCCCAGCAGGGTCAGCGACCCGCTGCCGTCGAAGCCGGATGCCGCCATGATCGATTCCTCCACCCGCGTGCGGTTCTGCGCGTTGAGCCGCGCGAACGAGCCGCGCATGGCAATTTCGGCCACCTCGCCGGGCACCTGCTGCGTCTGCCCGACCAGGTTTCCGTGGCGGTCGAACTGAAACGCCACCGACATCGCCAGGCCATTGCGGCGCGCGTCGTTGTCCGGCGTGCGCGCCAGTACCGCTTGGCGGGTGTGCAGCACCGGCGCCCCCAGGTCCCCCTCCGGCAACTGGCCGAAACGCGCGTAGGGCGTGGTCGAGTCGAGGTACAGGTCGAATTCGGGCACGTAAGTGATGGCGTGGTTGAAGCGGCCGAGCAACGGAATCTCCGGCAGGCTGGGCCCTCCGCCGGCGCCGATCAGCACCGGCGTGCTGTCGATGCCGCGCGCGGCCAGCAGCGCCTCCAGGATCACCACGTGGTCCTTGCAGTCGCCGTAATGGTTGTCGAGGATGCTCTGCGCCGGGTTCGGCTCCAGCCCGCCGTTGCCCAGGTACACGGCGACGTAGCGGATGTTCTGCGCCACCCAGCGGTAGAGGGTGGCCGCCTGCTCACGCCGGTCGTCGATGCCGGCGGTGAGCTGGTCGGCCAGCGCTTGGATGCCCGGGGTGACCGCCGCCGCCTCACCACTTTTCATCTGGTAGGCCCGCCCCACCTGCGCCCACTCCTGGTAGGTGCTGGCCATGATGGTAGGACTGAACTCCCACGCGGCCGCCGACCAGTTCTGCGCCTGCAGCGCCTCGGCACGCTGGTAACGCCACTCCCAGCGCGCGACGCCATCGCGGACGACCGGCGCCTGGCTGCCCTGCACGCCCCGCTGGCGCACCTGCATCGGCAGGGCGGCCGGTGCCGTGAGCGTGACCCGGGCATCGTCGTACTGGGCAAACACGCTGAACGTCTCCCACAGGCCGAAATAACCCGGGAAGTACGGCGTATTCTGCACACGCCGGGTGCGGTAGACCACGCGCGTGCCGGGCGCCAGGTTGGGGAACACCACCACCCGCACTTTGCGGTCGGCGTACATCGCCGCGGCGGCGCTGGAATAGCTTTCCTGGGTGTAGATGCGGTCGGCGGGCACATCGCGGCGCTGGCCGTCAGCGGTGAGCGTATAGGCCTCCAGCACGTCCAGCGTTTCCATCTTTTCGCTGTAGCTCAGGCGCACCTGGCTGAACTGCTCGACCGCGGCCTTGGTCTTGAGCAGGATCTCGTACGCCTCGGTCTGGGTGCTGCCGGCGTCGGCACGCACCTCGTAATCGGCGCGGTACCGCACGAAGCTGAAGCTGGTGGTTGCCTCGGCATCCTGGCCGGCAACGGGCGCCCCGGCGGCCGGCGTCGCGTCGGCCGCGGCCGGGAACGACAGCGTCACCAGCAGGCCCAGCGCTGCCCACGACATGCTCGTCATGACGACATCCTTTCGCGGCCACCGGGCCGCCGCCGTGCTGCGGTTACTTCGGAGGGGGCGGCGCCAGCACGCTGCGATCGCCATTGTGTTCGGGCGGGCTGACCACACCAGCCGCTTCCATCGCCTCGATCAGGCGTGCGGCCCGGTTGTAGCCGATCTTCAGTCGCCGCTGCACGCCGGAGATCGAGGCGCGGCGCGTTTCGGTCACGATCCGCAAGGCCTCGTCGTACAGCGGGTCGGACTCGTCGCCGGCACCGCCACTGGCCTCGGGCAGGCCGCCGGGGCCCACCACCACGCCATCGCCCATCATCTGCACTTCGTCGAGCACGCCGCTGATGTAGTCGGCCGGACCGCTGGCCTTGAGGTGCTCCACCACGCGATGCACTTCCTCGTCGGAGACGAAGGCGCCGTGGACACGGTCCGGCAATGCCGTGCCCGGCGGCAGGTACAGCATGTCGCCGTGGCCGAGCAGGGTTTCGGCGCCGGACTGGTCCAGGATGGTGCGCGAATCGATCTTCGAGCTGACCTGGAAACCGATGCGGGTCGGGATGTTGGCCTTGATCAGGCCGGTGATGACGTCCACCGACGGGCGCTGGGTCGCCAGGATCAGGTGGATGCCGGCCGCACGGGCCTTCTGCGCCAGGCGCGCGATCAGCTCTTCGACCTTCTTGCCGACAATCATCATCATGTCGGCGAATTCGTCGATGAAGATCACGATGAACGGCAGCGTCTCCAGCGGGCGCGGCGCTTCGCCCAGCTCCGGGTTGGGCTTGAACAGCGGGTCCATCAGCGGCTGCCCGGCGTCCTGCGCATCCTTGACCTTCTTGTTGAAGCCGGCCAGGTTGCGCACGCCCACTGCGCTCATCAGCTTGTAGCGGCGCTCCATCTCGGCCACGCACCAGCGCAGGCCGTTGGCGGCCTCCTTCATGTCGGTCACCACCGGCGCCAGCAGGTGCGGAATGCCCTGGTAGACGCTCAGTTCGAGCATCTTCGGGTCGATCATCAGCATCCGCAGGTCTTTCGGCGACGCCTTGTACAGCAGGCTCAGTACCATCGCGTTCACCGCCACCGACTTGCCCGAGCCGGTGGTACCGGCGACCAGCAGGTGGGGCATGCGCGCCAGATCGGCCACGGTCGGGCGGCCGGCGATATCCTTGCCGAGCGCCAGGGTCAGCACGCTGGCCGACTTGTCGTACTCCTTGGAGCGCAGCAACTCGGACAGATAGATCATTTCGCGGGTGACATTGGGGATTTCCAGCCCCACCACCGACTTGCCCGGAATCACATCGACCACACGCACCGACTTCACCGACAGGCCGCGCGCGATGTCCTTGTCCAGCGAGCTGATCTGGCTGACCTTGATGCCCGGCGCGGGCTCGATCTCGAAGCGCGTGATCACCGGGCCCGGATAGGCGCCGACCACCTGGGCCTCGATGCGGAAGTCCTTGAGCTTGAACTCGATCTGGCGCGACAGGGTTTCCAGCGTTTCCTCGTCATAGCCCTTGGGCTGCGGCTTGGGATCGTCAAGCAGCGCCAGCGGGGGCACGTCCGACCCATCGCCGTTGACGCCGCGGAACATCGGGATCTGGGTTTCGCGTTTGGCGCGGTCGCTCTTCTCCAGCACCGGCTCGGGACGCGGCTCGATCTTGACCGGCTCACGCTTGGCGCGCACCTCGGCATCGACCTTGCGCACTTCCTGACGCTCCTCGCGCAGCGCACGGGTCTGCTGCCATTCGCTGGCCTGCTCTTTTTTGCGGTTGAGCAGCGGCGGCAGCGCCAGCACGGCCCGGCCGATCTTCTCCATCACCGTGAACCACGACAGGCCGGTGGCCAGGGTGATCGAGGCCAGCAGCAGCACCAGCACGAACAGGTTCGCGCCCAGTTCGCCGAACCCAACGGTCAGTGAGGTGCCGACCAGCTTGCCGAGAATGCCGCCGGCGCTGGCCACATCCACCTGGTTGTACAGCCGCAGGTGCATGAAACCGGTGCCGGCGATCAGGAAACCGACCAGACCGATCAGGCGCAGCGCCGGGTCCAGGTCATGCTCGCCCTTGCCTTCGCGCTTGAGCCCGAACATGGCGATCCACGCCAGCGCGCCCAGCACCACCGGCAGCACGAACGCGATGTAACCGAACAGCTGCAGCAGCACATCGGCCACCCAGGCGCCCACCCGGCCGCCCATGTTGTGCACCGGCGCGACCACGCTGCCGGTATGCGACCAGCCGGGATCGGTGGCCGAATAGGTGAACAGACTGGCCACCAGATACAGCAGCGCCGGCGCCACGGCGATCACGCCAAGATCCCGCCACAACCGCTGCCGGCGCGGATTGTCCGCGCTCGCGGCCTTGCGCGACGGCGCCTTGTTGTCGGGAGACTTGGATCGTTCCGGGACCTGTTTCGCCACCTTAGACCAGACCTTGGGAATGCACTGTTAGTGCTTGATAATAAACGACTCACCGCCCTGTCGATAGGTGCATATCCAGGGTCGGCACCGTAGAGCGGCCTCCAGACCGTCAAATCCCCGGCGCAGGGCAAGGAGGACACCTCCCCTGGCCCGCGCCGTTCCATCGGCCGCCTTGAATCGCCCCGCCCCTGCCGCCACTCTATGGCGTGCCACGGACGCCAGGCAATCATCGCCCGCGTACCGTCCCATCACCTCAACGCGAGTCTACATGAGCAATTCCACGCCCTCCCGCCACCAGAAGCTCGTCATCCTCGGCTCCGGCCCCGCCGGCTGGACGGCCGCCGTCTACGCCGCCCGCGCCAACCTCAAGCCGGTGGTCATCACCGGCCTGCAGCAGGGTGGCCAGCTGATGACCACCACGGAAGTGGACAACTGGCCGGGCGACGCGCATGGCCTGATGGGTCCGGACCTGATGGCGCGTATGCAGGCACATGCCGAGCGCTTCGAAACCGAGGTGATCTTCGACCACATCCATACCGCCGACCTGTCCCAGCGTCCGTTCAGGCTGATCGGCGACAGCGCCGAGTACACCTGCGATGCGCTGATCATCGCCACCGGCGCCACCGCCAAGTACCTGGGCATTCCCAGCGAAGAGGCGTTCAAGGGCCGCGGCGTGTCGGCCTGCGCCACCTGCGACGGCTTCTTCTACCGTGACCAGGATGTGGTCGTGGTCGGCGGCGGCAACACAGCCGTCGAAGAGGCGCTGTACCTGTCCAACATCGCCCGCAAGGTCTACCTGGTCCACCGCCGCGACACCCTCAAGGCGGAGAAGATCATGCAGGACAAGCTGTTTGCCAAGGTTGCCGCCGGCAAGATCGAGACCGTGTGGCACCACCAGGTCGACGAAGTGCTGGGCAATGATGCCGGCGTCACCGGCGTGCGCGTGAAGTCCACGCTGGACGGCAGCACCCGCGACATCGAGGCGCACGGCTTCTTCGTGGCGATCGGCCACCATCCCAACACGAGCCTGTTCGAGGGCCAGCTGAGCATGAACAACGGCTACCTCGACATCCGGTCGGGCCTGGGTGGCAACGCCACGCAGACCTCGGTGGAAGGCGTGTTCGCCGCAGGCGACGTCGCCGACCAGCACTACCGCCAGGCGATCACCTCGGCCGGGTTCGGCTGCATGGCCGCGCTGGACGCAGAGCGCTACCTGGATGCGAAGGGCGACCTGACCTGATCGGCAACGCCGCATCCCGGGCCACCCCACGAGGCCGACGGAACCTCCGTCGGCCTTTTTTGTACCCTATCCTCTGACCATGCCCGCCCCCCGCTTCCTGCACCGCCTGTCCGATGTCTCCCCGGCCGCCTGGGACGCACTGCACGATGGGCGAAACCCGTTCGTGTCCCACGCGTTCCTGCACGGCCTGGAGGCGCACGGCTGCCTGCGCCCGGAATGGGGCTGGCGTCCGCGCCATTTCACCTTGTGGGAGGGCGACTCCCTGGTGGCGGCCATCCCCGGCTACCTCAAGGACAATTCGCACGGCGAGTTCGTGTTCGACCATGCCTGGGCGCATGCCTACGCGCAGTACGGCCGCGATTACTTCCCCAAGTGGCTTGGTGCGGTGCCGTACTCGCCGGTGACCGGGCCGCGCCTGCTGGCGCATGACGATGCACATCGCGCCGCCCTGCTGGCGGCGCTGACCGTCGAGGTGGGGCGCAGGGGCTGGTCCTCGGCGCATCTCAATTTCCATCCCGATGCGGAAAACGCCGTGTTCGGCGCTGACTGGATGCGCCGTGAGGACATCCAGTTCCAGTGGCACAACCCTGGCCACTGGCACTGCTTCGAGGAGTTCCTCGCGGCAATGGACCACAAACACCGCAAGAACATCCGCCAGGAACGCGCCAGGCTGGCCCGCCGTGGCGTCACGTATCGGATCGTGCACGGCGACGAGGCGAGCGAAGACGACCTGCAGGCCATGCATGGCTTCTATCTGCAGACCTTCGCCGAGTACGGCAACTCCCCGGCGCTGACGCTGCCGTTCCTGCGTCACCTGGCCCGGACGATGCCACGCCACCTGGTCATCTTCCTGGCCCTGCACGACGGGACGCCCATTGCCGGCGCCCTGTGCCTGCGCGGCGCGGACACGCTGTATGGCCGCTACTGGGGCGGTGCCACCCTGCCCGGCCTGCATTTTGAAACCTGCTACTACCAGGGCATCGAGTACTGCCTGCGCGAAGGCGTGGCCCGGTTCGAGCCCGGCGCGCAGGGCGAGCACAAGCTCGCGCGCGGCTTTCTGCCCCGGCGCGTCTACAGCCACCACTGGATCGCCGAGCCGGCCTTCGCCGCTGCGTTGGCCGACTGGTGCGCGCACGAGCGCGCCGAGGTCGATCGTTATGCACGCACGCTGGCCGCACACAGCCCATTCAAGGCGCCGGACGCATGAGCCGACGCCTGCCCTGGCAGCTGGACCCGCGCCCTGATGCCCCTTTCCCGCCGGCCGAGACCGCGTTGCGTGAGCCGGATGGCCTGCTGGCCATCGGCGGCGACCTGCACCCGGTGCGCCTGCTCAATGCCTATGCCAGCGGTGTGTTTCCGTGGTTCTCCGACGGGCAGCCCCTGTTGTGGTGGTCGCCGGACCCGCGCATGGTGTTCCGCACCGATGGCGTGCACCTGTCCAGCCGGTTCCGCCGCAGCGCGCGCGGCAGCGGCTGGGTGGTGCGTGCCGACACCTGCTTTGCCGACGTGATCGCGGCCTGCGCAGCCAGCCCACGCCCGGGGCAGGACGGCACCTGGATCACGCCATCCATGCAGGAGGCCTACGTGGCCCTGCACCGGCTGGGCCATGCGCATTCGGTCGAGGTGTTCGCCGGCGACCGCCTGGTCGGTGGCATCTACGGGGTTGCGATCGGCCGGATGTTCTTTGGCGAAAGCATGTTCAGTGCAGCCAGCGGCGGCTCCAAGGTGGCCTTGGCCGCACTCGCCCGGCAACTGGCCCTGTGGGGCTGGCCACTGATCGACGCGCAGGTGGAGAACGATCACCTGCTGCGCATGGGCGCCGAGCATTGGCCGCGCGCGCGGTTCCTGGAGGTGGTGCGCAGACAGGTGGCTGTTCCAGAGCCCCTCGGGTGCTGGACCGAACGCTTTGGGGCGCTGGCAGCGTCTTCACTGGTGTAACGCTGTCGCCAGGGTGCCTGGCATTTGCCAGGAGCCGGCGAGGCGCCGGCACTGCCGGGGCGGCGCGATTAACACAAACTTTGCATCCAGGGGGAAGAGCGCGTAAAATGCCCGCTCTTAAGGCCAGCTCGGCCGTTTACAGAACTGCACAGGACTACATGTCGAAAGACGACTCCATCGAGTTCGAAGGCACCGTCAGCGAGACGCTGCCGAACACCACTTTCCGCGTCCGCCTGGAAAATGGGCATGAAATCATCGCCCACATCTCCGGCCGCATGCGCAAGAACTACATCCGCATCCTGACGGGCGACCGTGTCAAGGTCGAAATGACGCCCTACGACCTGACCAAGGGTCGCATCACGTACCGCATGAAGTAAGCGGTTCGGGGCGGCTTCACTAAAGAAGCCCCGCCAGAAGGCCAGCCAGGAGCTGGCCTTTTTGCGTGGGCGCAATTCAGGCCGTCACCCCTGCCATGCGGCACCCTGACCGTACGCACCCTGACATCGGTCAGCCTGCCTTGCTGCAGATTCGCCCTGGCAGGAAACGGCCGAAGCTGGCAGCCGGTCCAGTCCGGACCGCCACCCCTGCCCCTGCCATGAAGACCCTGATCGCCACCTGCCTGCTCGCCCTTGCCGCCATCGCCCCGGCGCAGGCCGCCGAACCCGCCGCCGCGCCCGCGGACTGCATCACCCTGTCGGCCGACCAGCAACTGGTGCGCGCCGGCGCCAGCCGCAGCATCCTGCTGCGCAATGCCGACCAGCATTTCGTGGTGCACTTCCGCAACAGCTGCGACAGTGCCGCCATCTCCCCCACGCTTGTCTTCGAGACGCCCGGCCAGGAAGGCCAACTGTGCAGCGCCGCGGGCAGCGTGCTCAAGACCCGCACCCAGAGCTGCGAGATCGCCTCACTGGAGCCGATCTCGGCCGAGAGCTACGCCCGCAAGGCCCGCAACCGCCGCTGACGCGGGCTGGCGAAAAAGCAGAAGCCCCCGCAGAGCGGGGGCTTCGCTGTCCTCACCGACAGCCAACGGCCGTCGTCATGCCACTCTTACTCCACCGTGGCCGGCAGGCGCCGCTCCGGTTCGGCCTGGGTTTCGATGAACAGCTCGTCGTCGCGCACGTCGATGCTCACCTTGCCGCCGTTGATCAGCTTGCCAAACAGCAGCTCGTCGGCGAGCGGACGCTTGATCTTGTCCTGGATCACGCGTGCCATCGGGCGGGCACCCATCAGCGGATCGAAGCCGTGGTGGGCCAGCCAGTCGCGCGCGGTCGGCGTGGCCGACAGGCTGACGTGCTTCTCCTGCAGCAGCATCTCCAGCTCGATCAGGAACTTGTCCACCACACGCAGGATGTGCTCGAAGCCCAGCGGCTGGAACTGCACGACCGCATCCAGGCGGTTGCGGAACTCCGGCGTGAAGCTCTTGCGGATGACCTCCATCGCGTCGGTGGCGTGATCCTGGCGGGTGAAGCCGATCGAGCGCCGGGCGGCCTGGGCCGCGCCCGCGTTGGTGGTCATCACCAGCACCACGTTCTTGAAGTTGGCTTCGCGTCCGTTGGTATCGGTGAGCACGCCGCGATCCATGACCTGCAGCAGGATGTTGAAGATGTCCGGGTGAGCCTTCTCCACCTCGTCCAGCAGCAGCACGCAGTGGGGAGTCTTGACGATTTTTTCGGTGAGCAGGCCGCCCTGGTCGAAGCCGACATAGCCCGGAGGAGCGCCGATAAGGCGGCTGATCGAATGCGGCTCCATGTACTCGCTCATGTCAAAGCGCACCAGCTCGATGCCCAGCTGCAGCGCCAGCTGCTTGGTCACCTCGGTCTTGCCGACGCCGGTCGGGCCGGCAAACAGGAAGTTGCCGATCGGCTTTTCCGGATTGCCCAGGCCCGAACGGGCCAGCTTGATGGCCGAGGCCAGCGACTCGATGGCCGGGTCCTGCCCGAAAATCACCATCTTCAGGTTGCGCTCCAGGTGCTGCAGCACATCCTTGTCGGTAGCACTGACCTGCTTGGCCGGGATGCGCGCCATCTTGGCGATGATCGTCTCGATCTCCTCGATGTCGATCAGCTCCTTGCGCTGCCCCTCGGGCATCAGGCGCTGGCGGGCGCCGGCTTCGTCGATCACGTCGATGGCCTTGTCCGGCAGCAGCCGGTCGCCGATGTGCTTGACCGACAGGTCCACCGCCGCCTGCAGTGCATCGTCGGCGTAGGTCACGCCGTGGTGCGCCTCGTACTTGGGCTTGAGGCCCTGCAGGATCTCGTAGGTTTCACCGACGGTGGGCTCGACGATATCGATCTTCTGGAAGCGGCGCGCCAGGGCGCGATCCTTCTCGAAGATGCCGCGGTACTCCTGGAAGGTGGTCGAGCCGATGCAGCGCAGCTCGCCCGACGCCAGCGCCGGCTTGATCAGGTTGGAGGCATCCATCGTGCCGCCCGACGCCGAACCGGCACCGATGATGGTGTGGATCTCGTCGATGAACAGCACCGCGTTGGGCAGCTTCTTCATCGCGGTCAGCACGCCCTTCAGGCGCTTCTCGAAATCGCCGCGGTACTTGGTGCCGGCCACCAGCGCGCCCAGGTCGAGCGAGTAGATGACGGCATCGGCCAGCACGTCGGGCACCGAGCCTTCCACGATGCGCTTGGCCAGGCCTTCAGCGATCGCGGTCTTGCCCACGCCGGCCTCGCCCACGTAGAGCGGGTTGTTCTTGCGGCGGCGGCATAGGACCTGGATGGTGCGCTCGATCTCGTCGGCACGGCCGACCAGCGGGTCGATCTTGCCACTGCGGGCCTGCTCGTTGAGGTTGCTGGCGAACTCGGCCAGGGCATCGCCCTTGCTTTCGCCCTCGCCCCCTTCAGCCCGGCCCTCGCCATCCGCCGACGGCGGCACCTCGCCCTCCTCGCCCAGCTTGGCGATGCCGTGGGAGAGGTAGTTGACGATATCCAGCCGGGTGACGTCCTGCTGGTTGAGGTAGTAGACCGCGTGGGAGTCCTTCTCGCCGAAGATGGCGACCAGCACGTTGGCGCCGGTGACCTCCTTCTTGCCCGAGGACTGCACGTGGTACACCGCGCGTTGCAGCACGCGCTGGAAGCCAAGGGTAGGCTGGGTATCGCGCCCATCGTCTTCGGCCAGGCGCGAGACAGAGGCCTCGATGGCCTGCTCAAGCTCCTGGCGCAGGCGCTCGGCATCGGCGCCGCAGGCCTTGAGCACGGCCTGGGCGGAAGGATTGTCGAGCAGTGCCAAAAGCAGGTGTTCCACCGTCATGAACTCATGCCGGGCCTCACGGGCGCGCTTGTAGCACTGTCCGATGGTGTGTTCGAGGTCTTTACTGAACATGATCAACTCCGGCGGCAGTTGGGAACAATATGCGGCCAACCTTCACGATTTCCATCACCCTAGCGGATCGGTGCGTTCAGACGGCGTTAGCACTCCACCGATCGCCCTTCTCTGCCTGCGAGACCCATGATGCCCGAACTTCAGCTCACGAAATGGCAGCTTGCACGTGATGGCGACGTCATCACCACCCCGCATGCCCGCGTGTGGCCGGTCCGCCTCCCCGACGGAATGCCGGCAATGTTGAAAATGAGCACGTGTCCAGAGGAACAGAACGGCCACCGGCTGCTGCGCTGGTGGGACGGCGACGGTGCGGTACGGGTACTGGCATGGCAGGACGAGGCGCTCCTGATGGAGCGCGCCGTGCCCGGCACCTCGCTGAGGGAGATGGCCCGGCACGGGCAGGACGCGGCGGCAACGGCGCGCCTGTGCGACGTGCTGGCCCGGCTGCATCGCCCGCGCGGCGCACCGCCACCCGGGCTGGTGACACTGCAGGCCTGGTTCGCCGATCTGCTGGCGCCGACCCTGCCACTGTCGCCATTGCTGGAACAGTGCAGATCACTCGCGATCCATCTGCTGGCCAGCCAGTTCGAGCAACGGCCCCTGCATGGCGATCTGCACCATGACAATGTGCTGGATGGCGGTGCGCGCGGCTGGCTGGCGATCGACCCCAAACGGCTGCTGGGCGATCGCGCCTTCGACTACACCGTGCTGTTCTGCAACCCGGACCTGTGCGGGCCGGACATCCACGTGGCCACCCGGCCGGAGATATTCGACGCCCGGGTCAGCCAGGTCTGCGCCCTCGCCGGGATCGAGCGGCGCCGCCTGCTGGCCTGGATCGCTGCCAGCGCTGGCCTGTCGGCGGTATGGTTCCTGGCCGATGGCGACGACGCGGCGGTGGATCTGGCGGTCGCGGACCTGGCGCTGCAGCGGCTGGCGCAGGCCTGAGCACGGGCCGGTGGCTCAGGCGCCGGTCTTTTCCATCGTGCACAGCAGCGGATGCTGGTTCATGCGCGAGAATTCATTGACCTGGGCGACCTTGGACTCGGCCACCTCGCGGGTGAACACCCCGCATACCCCGCGACCCCGGGTATGGACGTGCAGCATCACCTGGGTGGCCTTGTCCAGGTCCATCGCGAAGAAATGCTGCAGTACCGTCACCACGAAATCCATCGGTGTGTAGTCGTCGTTCAACAGCATGACCTGGTAGAACGGCGGCGGTGCGACTTCCGGGCGCGCAGGCTCCAGCAGTACGCCGTGGTCGTGGTGGGGGTCGTGGGAAGGCTCTCGTGGCATCGGACCATTATAGGGCCCTGCCTGCAGGATTGGACGTTGCCCCCCGTGGCCCTTCACAATCTGCACCTTCCCACACCCGCTTTCACAGGACTTTCATGAAAAGGATTGCAGCCGCGCTGTTGCTGACCGCCGCCACCTTCGGTGCCCACGCAGCCGACCCCGACAAGGTTGTCGGCGCCACCCTGGATACGCTGGAGTACACCTACGAGGTTGACGAGGACGGCGACTACAAGCTGGTCTTCGATGTCGAGGACGGCCGCAGCCAGCTGGTCTACGTGCGCTCGGCGGTCGAGGAGTTCGGCAGCCACAAGATCCGCGAGATCTGGTCGCCGGGCTACACCTCTCCGGGCAAGCAGTTCCCGGCCGCCGTGGCCAACCGCCTGCTCGAGGATTCCCAGGACGCCAAGCTGGGCGGCTGGGTCAAGCAGGGCGAGCTCGCCATGTTCGTGGTCAAGGTCGACGCCAACGCCTCCTCCGATGCCTTGAGCGACGCCATCGACGCGGCGATCCGCACCGCCGATGCGATGGAAAAAGAGCTCACCAAGAAGGACGACTACTGAGGTGACTGCCGTGCCGGTCCCCCGCTGGGCGCCCCACGTCACCGTGGCCACGATCGTGGTCCGCGACGGGCACCTGCTGCTGGTGGAAGAGCGGATCGACGGGCGGGCCGTGCTCAACCAGCCCGCCGGCCACCTGGAGCCCGGCGAGTCGCTGGCCGAGGCGGCGGTCCGCGAGACCCTGGAGGAGACCGGCTGGCAGGTACACCTGACCCACTTCGTCGGGGCCTACCAGTGGACCGCGCCGGATGGCACGCCGTTCGTGCGGTTCGCCTTCGCCGCCGAGCCCCTCGCCCATGACCCGGCCCGTGCGCTGGACACCGGCATCGAGCGTGCCCTGTGGCTGTCCCCGGACGCGCTGCGCGCCGACCCGGCGCGGCTGCGCAGCCCACTGGTGTGGGAGGTCGTGGCCGACTACCTCGGCGGACAGCGCCATCCGCTGTCGCTCGTGAAGGTGACCGCATGAGCGCACCGCGGATCATGGTCGGGGTCTCCGGCGGCGTGGATTCGTCCGTGGCCGCGTGGCGGCTGGTGCAGCAGGGCGAGCCGGTGGCCGGCCTGTTCATGCAGAACTGGGCCGACGACGGCAGCGGCGACTGCCGCGCCGAGGACGACCGCCGCGATGCGGTGGCCGTCTGCGGCCTGCTCGGCATCCCGTTCCACTTCCGCGACTTCTCCAGCGAGTACTGGCAGGGCGTGTTCGAGCACTTCCTCGCCGAGTACGCGGCCGGACGTACCCCCAACCCGGACGTGCTGTGCAACCGCGAGGTGAAGTTCAAGCACTTCCTGGACGCGGCACGCGAACTGGGCGCCGAGCGCATCGCCACCGGGCACTACGCGCGGATTGCCCGGCAGGGCGGACGCTGGGCGCTGCTGCGCGGCGCCGACCGCAGCAAGGACCAGAGCTACTTCCTGCACCAGCTGGGACAGGAACAGCTGGCCGCCACGCTGTTCCCGATCGGCGACCTGCAGAAGAACGACCTGCGCCGGATCGCCCGCGACGCGCGCCTGCCCACGCACGCCAAGAAGGACTCCACCGGGATCTGCTTCATCGGCGAGCGCGACTTCCGCGAGTTCCTGGGCCGCTATCTGCCCGCCCGCACGGGCGAGATCCGCGACCCGGACGGCGTGGTCATCGCCGAGCATCCCGGCGTCTTCTATTTCACCCTGGGCCAGCGCGAAGGCCTGAACATCGGCGGCGTGCGCGGCCGCCCGGCCGCGCCGTGGTATGTGGTCGGCAAGGATGTGGCCAGCAATGTGCTGTATGTGGACCAGGACCGCGACAGCCCGTGGCAGCAGTCCACCCGCCTGCACTCGGAGGTGGCGCACTGGATTGCCGGCGCCCCGCCCGCCCGCCGGTTCGACTGCACCGCGCAGACCCGCTACCGCCAGCCGGACGAGCCGTGCACGGTGCAGGTGCGCGACGACGGCACCGTGGAGGTGCGTTTCGTGCGCCCGCAGCGCGCCGTCACCCCCGGTCAATCACTGGTGTTGTATGACGATGAGGTCTGCCTGGGTGGCGCGGTGATTGCCGCCACCGACGCGCCGCTGGAGCAGCGCCTGCGCACCACCCCTTCTCCTTTCGAGGTATCTGCTGCATGAGTTTTTCCATCGACGACCGCGTTCTCGCACTGGCCGGCATTGCCCAGGCCCTGCAGCAGGTGCGCCGCATCGCCGAAACCGGCCACTCCGAAGCGGCTGTGGTCCGCACGGCGGTGGACAGCGTGTTCCGCATTGATGCCGACAGTCCCCAGGATATCTACGGGAGCGCGGCCAACGTCGCTCCCGGCCTGCGCCTGCTGCACAACTACCTGCGCAGCCAGGGCCAGGACGAGATGCTGCCCCGACTGGCGCTGGCGGTGCTGCAGCTGGAACGCCGGTTCGTGCGTGAGCACGAGGTGGTCGAGAAGGTCAGCGCCGGCATCGAACGCGCCCAGGCCCAGGCCGTGTCGCTGGGCGACAGCGCCCACCCGGATGTGCTGGCCACGCTGGGCGGGGTGTATGCCGACACCATCAGCAACCTGAAACCACGGGTGATGGTCCAGGGCAATCCGCACTACCTCGGCCAGGCCGGCGTGGTGGCGGAGATCCGCGCACTGCTGCTGGCGGCCGTGCGATCGGCGGTCCTGTGGCGCCAGACCGGCGGCCAGTACTGGGACTTCCTGTTCTCGCGCAAGGCGATGATCGAGGCGGTGGACCGGCAGCTGCGCTGAGGACAGCGCAGTCACATCGATGAATGTGCGTGTGACGGCTAAAGCAAACGGGGGTACGGCCGATACATTCTCCGTGCACTTCCCGAGAACGTCCATGTACTCACGCATCTTCATTCGTCTGGCCGCCCCCCTGGTCCTGACCCTTCTGCTTCCTTTCGCCATCGGCTTCGAGTGGCCGGCCGCCCTGCGTTGGGCGATCCTGACCACGATGACGCTCAGCTGGCTTGGCTTTGCCTGGTGGACCACGCGGGCGCAGACCCAACGGTCGCCGGAACACGCCCGCATCCTGCGCGAGCAGGATCAACTGCTGACCGAGCTGCGCTCGTTCGTGGCCAACGAGGTCGAAGGCTCGCGCGGCGAAGTCGAGCGCGCCCGCGATCTGATCCGCCACGCCGTCAGCGGCCTGGGTGGCAGCTTCGATGCGATGAACCGCAAGTCCCGCCAGCAGAGCCAGGCACTGGCCCGCATCGTCGACCGCGCCGGTGAAGACGGTGGCGCCGGCGTCGACGTGGCCCGTTTCGCCCAGCACGCCAGCCACCGCATGGAACAACTGGTGGAAGCGCTGGAGCAGGTCAGCGGCCAGAGCAGCAACACCGTGCAGCACATCGACCAGATGGCGCAGCACCTGGACGGCATCTTTGCCCTGCTGGAAGACGTCAAGTCGATTGCCGACCAGACCAATCTGCTGGCACTCAATGCCGCCATCGAAGCCGCCCGTGCCGGTGAAGCCGGTCGCGGCTTCGCGGTGGTCGCCGACGAGGTGCGCAACCTCTCTGAACGGTCCACCACCTTCAACGAGCAGATCCGCAAGCTGGCGCACAGCTCCAAGGACGCCATCGCCAAGGTGCGCGAGACGGTCTCGCACATGGCCTCGCGCGACATGGACCGGTCCCGCGAAGCCCGCCATGAAGCGGCGCAGATGCTGGACAACGTGGCCCAGATCAATGCCTCGCTCGGCGACGGCATGCGCGAGATCTCCGAGTGCGGCCGTGCCATCGACAGCAGCGTGGCAGAGGCCGTCCGCGCCCTGCAGTTCGAGGACATCGCGACCCAGGCGCTGGGCGGCGTGCACACCCACCTGGACCGCCTGACCGCGATCAACCGGGAGGCGGTGGCCCTGCAGGAACTGCTGCACCGTAACGGCGGCGTGTTCGACGAGGAAGTCGTCACTGCCCTGCAGCGCACCGGCAGCCGCCTGCGCGAAATGCGCAGCGAGTGGGAGCGCCCGCCGCACAAGGCGGTGGCCCAGCAGAGCATGGCCGCCGGCGCGGTCGAACTGTTCTGATCGACATGTCGCGTGCCGGCCCCCATACCGGCACCTGCAACGGCCCCGGCATCCCCGGGGCCGTTGCGCTTGCATCACCCGCCCACGTTGCAGATGATCGTCCGATGCTGTTGAACGCCTCCGTAGCTGCCGTCGCGTCCCTCCCCACCACCGATCCCGGCCCGGTGGCGCAGCCCCTCACGGGCGGCGACCCGCGCCCTGCCCCGGCAGCGCCCTCGCCGCCGCAGGGCCGCGCCCTGATCGCCTGTCTGGAACAGCTGGCGCAGCGGGAGCTGGCCCAACTGGCCACCCGCTCCATGCCCGGACCGGCCGCACTGCCACATGCCCTCGACCCGGCACATGCCAGCCTGGCCTGGGACCTCGGCCTGACCGGCGACGCACTCGACGCCACCCGCTGAACCGTACCGCCGGGCGCGGGGCTGTTTTCGTGCACGACGCGCAGGATGCTCCTGGTGCCGTACCAGGACCGCTCACGCCATCAACTACCCGCCTGAAGCGGCGGGCGCTGCATATCGGGGACTGGGTGCGGAGGCGGGGTTCGGCACCGGTCTCGACGGCCCCCACCAGGCCATTGCCCATCTCGGCCAAGTCCAGATCGACACGCTGTCCGTGGTCCAGCGGGCACACCCCCACGTGCTGAGGAACCGGGTGCCCGAGGACGATCCGTCCGGTCCGAGCCGCCTGGTCGGCGACAGGATGATCGTCGAGTACGGTTCCACGCTGCGCCCATGCGCGACGACCGTTGCGCGCTGCCACGGCGCGCCATGCGCGATGTTGTCCGTGAGCGGCTTGAAGCCTGCATCGTCCAGCGGCTGCAGGGGACCGGCGATCTGGACGTCCACGTGGACGCGGCTGCCGCAAAGCGCACGCCGGCCCTCCCCGGGCGCGTCACGATCCTCCCGCGGTTGGACAACCGGATCATCCATCGCGAACGTCTGAGCGCGCTGTTCGGCTTCGACTACCGGATCGCGCGCATACCCCGGCGAACAGACGCAGGTTGGGCTGCTTCTGCCTGCCGGTTCTGCATGGCGAGGGTCGGGTGGCGCGCATCGACTGCAACGCGCACCGCCGCGAAGAGCGCAGCGCCTGCGGCGTCGAAACGGACGGCAGACGCCTGCGGCGCGCCGTGTTGCCGGCGATCAGGTTACTGCGTGCGCCGCTGGCTGCAGGCGCTCGCGCGGGGCGATCTGCGCTCCGCCCTGCTTGAGCCATTGGGCCAGGTCGCGCGGTGTGAGCGGACGGGAATACAGGTACCCCTGGATTTCGTCGCACCCTTGGCGGCGCAGCATGGCTTCTTCCTGCTCGGTTTCCACGCCTTCGGCCACGACCTTCATGCCCAGCGCGTGGCCCAGGTGCACGATGGCCTGGGTGACCTCGGCGGTGCCGGCGTCGTGCAGCATGCCCTGCACAAAGCTGCGGTCGATCTTCAGGCGGCCGACCGGGAACCGGTTGAGGTAGTGCAGGTTGGAGAAGCCGGTACCGAAGTCATCCACGGCCAACGGTACGCCGTGGCGCTCCAGCACGTCGAAGCAATGGCGCAGCAGGTCGGTGTCGCGGATCAGCGCCGATTCGGTCAGTTCCAGCTCCAGCCGCTGCGGTGGCCAGCCGTGGGCATGGCAGATGTCGATCACGCGCTCGGCAAACCCGCGATCACGCAGCTGCACCGCCGAAACGTTCACCGCCACGCGATCAAATTGCAGCCCGGCCTGGTCCCACGCCGCTGCCTGACGACAGGCTTCGGCAAGGACCCAATCGCCGATCCGTACGATTTCCCCGCACTTCTCGGCGATGGGGATGAACTCGGCCGGACTGCAGTAACCAATACCGGGACGATGCCAGCGCAACAGCGCTTCGATCGCCGGCGGTGCGCCGTGGTCGGCGTGCAGCAGCGGCTGATAGGCCAGGCTGAACTCCTCCCGCTCGATCGCCCCCAGCAGGGCATGTTCGATCTCCAGCTTGCGCTGGATCCGCAGCAGCGCGTCCTGGCTGTAGTACTGATACGTATTGCGCCCCGCCTCCTTGGCCGCATACATCGCCGCGTCGGCTGCGCGCAGCAGCGAATCGAAATCGCAGCGTCCGTCGTCGAGCATCGCGATGCCCACGCTGGCGCCCACCTTCAAGGTGGTCTCGCCACGGTGCAGCGGTTCGGCCAGCGAAGCGATCAGCTTGCGTGCGACATGGCCGGCGTCTTCCGGGTCGGCAAGGTCGCGCAGCACCACGATGAACTCGTCGCCACTGAAGCGCCCGAACAGATCGCTGTTGCGCAGGTTCTGGTGCAGGCGCGCGGCGGCCGCCTTGAGCAGCGCATCCCCGGTGGCATGGCCGAAGGTGTCGTTGATGGTCTTGAAACCGTCCAGGTCAATGAACAGCATCGCCAGCGGCGCGTCGCGATCGCGGGCCTCTTCGATCGCATCGGCCGTCTGCTCGCGCAGCAGCATGCGGTTGGGCAGGCCGGTCAGCAGGTCGTAGTGGGCCAGCAGCTCGATGCGCTCGTTGGCCTCGCGCTCGCGGGTGATGTCACGGAACAACACGACAAAGCGCGTCGGCAGGCCGTCGCGGTGGTCAAGCTCGATCAGCACCTGTACCCAGATGCGCAGTCCGGACTGGCGGTAGAAACACAGGTCCAGCTGCTCGGGCAGGCCGCCACCGGCGATGCGCTCCAGCGCCGCCTCGAAGGCGTCGCGCGAATCCTGGGTGTACAGCGCCAGGGCCTGGTCGAGGCTGATCGGCTCCTTGCGCAGGCCGTGGATGCGATAGCACTCCTCGGTCCACTGCATGCTGCGCGTGGCCACCTCGATCTCGCAGCCACCGATGCGTCCCAGGGCCGAGACGCGGTTGAGCAGTTCGGTGCGCCAGCGGATCAGCGCGTCGGTCTGATGCTGCTCGGTGATGTTCTGGACCTGGCCCAGCAGGCGCTGCATGCGCCCGTCCGGCCCGACCAGGGGCTGCATCCAGACCCGCAGGTGCAGCGCGCCCTCCCGCGGCCGGGGCAGTTCCAGTTCCAGCGTGGTGGCACGTCCATCACGCCACATGCGCCGCCAGGCGCTGCGCAGCTGGCCGCGCGAGCGTGGCTCGAGCCGGCGCAGCCAGTGGCGGCCAACCGGCATGGGATCGTCGCCCTCGCCCACCAGCGCGCGGAACTCCGGCGACCACCAGAACTGGCGCGCCTCGGGGTCCCAGGACCAGCTGCCCATGCTGGCGATGCGCTGCGCTTCGCGCAGGTGCACCTGCTGTTCGCGCAGCTGGGTTTCCATCTGCTTCTGGGCCTGGATGTCGGTGTGGGTGCCCACCATCCGCAGCGGCTGGCCGTCGGCCGTACGGCTGACCACACGGCCACGGTCGAGCATCCAGCGCCAGTCGCCATCCGGGTGGCGGACGCGGAACTGCGCGCTGTAGACAGCGCCCTCGCCACGCAGATGCGCGTCCAGCGCGGTGCGGACATGCGCCTGGTCATCCGGGTGCACGTGGTCGAGCAGCGCGCCGGCGGCGTCGCCGCGGCCCTGCTCGTCATCCATCGGCCCGCCGTCCCACCGCCGCGAGCGGGTCACCGTGTCGCTGGGCAGGTCCCAGTCCCACAGCCCATGTCCGGCATGCTCCAGGGCCAGCTCCCAGCGACTGCCCGCATAGGCGGCCACCGGCTCGGGCACGCTCAGGGTGAAGGCCAGCAGCTGCCCGTCGGCATCGTGGACCGCGCGCATCCAGCCGTCGAACCGGCCGCGTGGCCCGCCGGGAAGCTGGCACGGCACCAGGCCACCGTCGGCAGCGAGCAGCCGCAGGTCTTCCAGTACCTCGCCGTACGCGGCCAGGGTTGCCGGCAGGCCGTGCTCGCGCGCGGCCGGATTGGCCGCCAGTGGGCGACCGGCACGGTCGAGGATGACCAGTGCCGAGGCCAACGGGTGCTGCAGCAGACTGGCGATGATCCCTTGGTCCACGCGGTATGACTCCGAAAACGCACCCGACAACCGGGAACGCAATCGTTAGCGGCGGGTTTGGCCGATTATTGAGTGCCCCCCCGCATAGGGACCCGCCCGAGGCGTCCTCACCCCCTCACCTCAAAGCCCTCCGCACCCTCTAAGATGGTTGCCGCCCTCGCCACCGTCTCCCGCCGTGCCCATGCCTGTCGACGCCTCCGGCCACTCACCGTCGCCCCCGCCCGAACGCCCGCTTGCGCGCGATCTGCGCCGCGACCGCTGGCGGGTGGTGGGGCTGTATCTGGTGCTGGCGCTGGTGTGGATCCTGTGCAGCGACGCGGCAGTACAGGTGCTCGCCGGGGACATGCATACCGCCGCCCG
The DNA here is from genome assembly GCF_049545475.1 of Stenotrophomonas sp. NPDC077461. Taxonomy (NCBI): domain Bacteria; kingdom Pseudomonadati; phylum Pseudomonadota; class Gammaproteobacteria; order Lysobacterales; family Lysobacteraceae; genus Stenotrophomonas; species Stenotrophomonas sp. NPDC077461. The sequence continues at coordinate 861,336 of NZ_JBMWDO010000001.1, read as the reverse complement.
CTGGCAGACCTTCAAGGGTGCCTTCTTCGTGATCGCCAGCGCCGCGCTGATCTACCTGCTGCTGCGCCCGCTTGCCCAGCACGTGCTGCATACCCACGCGCTGCTGGAAGGCTCGGAAGCCCGCCATCGCCAGATGTTCGAGGGCAACCCGGGGCCGATCCTGGTGTACGACCTGGCCACACTGGCGATCCTGGATGTAAACCCGGCCGCGTGCAGTCTGTTCGGCTGGTCGCGTGACGAGTTCATGGCGCTGCCGGTGAATGCGTTGTGGCCGCCCGGCCAGGATGCCGCACTGACGGACAAGCTGGCCCAGATCCGCGACCAGCCCGAGCAGTTGTGCGTGATCACCGCCGACCTGCGGCTGAAGGATGGCAGCCACCGGCGCATGGAGATGCGCAGCAGTGCGATTGACTACGACGGCCACCAGGCCCGGCTGCTGATCGCCATCGACCGCACCCGCGAGGACCAGGCGCTGCAACGCCGCGACCAGGCCCTCGCCCGCGTCGAAGAGGCGCACGAGATGGCCCGCATCGGCGCGTGGGAGCTGGACCCGGCCAGTGGCCAGGGCCGCTACTCCAACCAGGTCTATCGGCTGCTGGGCCGCCGCCCGCCGGAGGCACGGCGCTGGCACCGCTTCGAGGAACTGCTGGTTCCTGCCGATCCGGCCACTGCGGCGCTGAGCGAGCAGCTGCTGGTCGACATGACCTCCGGCGAGCCGGTGCAGATCGACGTGCTGCTGCCCCTGCTGGCGATGGATGGCCGCGCCCTGATGGTGCATCTGCGCGCGCAGAGCGGCCTGGACGACGCCGGCCGGCCACGGGTACTGGGCACTCTGCAGGATGTGACCGAGCGCGAGCAGTCGCGTCGCCTGCTGCGCGAACGCGAGGAACAGTTCCGTGAGCTGGTGCGGGTGCTGCCGGACGGCGTGGTGATCCTCTCCGACGAACACGTGCTCTACGCCAACGCGTGTGCCGCAGCACAGTTCGGCTATGCCAACCACACCCTGCTCGGCGAACCGCTGGCGGTGCTGGTGGCCAGCGCCGATCTGGCGCGGGTACGGGCCCAGCTGTTCGCGCCCATTCCGGTGCCATCGACCGGCGCCGGCGAAGTGATCGGCATGCGCCGACTGGATGGCCAGCATTTCCAGGCCGGCCTGGCCGTCGGCGATGTGCGATATGGCGGTCGGAACTGCAAACTGCTGATCGTGCGCGACCTGAGCGAACCCGAACGCATCCGCGCGGCGCTGGAAACCAGCAACCGCGAGCTGCAGGCGATGGCGGGCCGATTGTTCTCGCTGCAGGAAGACGAGCGCCGGGCCATCTCGCGCGACCTGCACGATGACATCGGACAGGCAATCACCGCGATGAAACTGTCTGCCTACGCGGCGCAGGACGAGGCCGACCCGCTGCGCCGGGACGAAGACCTGGTGCAGATCATCCAGCTGGCCGACACCACGGTGGCAAAGCTGCGCGACCTCTCCACCCTGCTGCGCCCACCGCAACTGGACGCGCTCGGGCTGGAGGCGGCCCTGCGCTGGCAGGCCGGGGTACTGTTCCGATCGGCGGCCATCGACCTGTTGCCGGACATCCAGTCGCTGCCCCGCCGCCCGGCCGGCGACATCGAACAGGCCTGCTTCCGCATCGCCCAGGAGAGCCTGACCAACGTGCTGCGCCACGCGCGCGCCAGCCAGGTCAGCCTGCAGCTGCGCGACGTGGACGACCACGGCCTGCACCTGCAGATCCGCGACGACGGTGAAGGCTTTGACCCGGACGGCCCGCGCGGGCTGGGCCTGATTGTGATGCGCGAACGTGCGCAGAGCGTCGGCGGCACCCTGAAAATCGAGTCGGCGCACGGCGCCGGCACCCTGATCGACCTGTACCTGCCCTACCGCGCCACCGGCGTGAGGGCCGCTGAACTCCTGGAACACTGAGCCCATGTGGAACCCTTCCCTGCCCCTGGTCAGCATCGAGGATGCCCCGGACCGCCTTGGCGCCGGCAACCCCGAGCTGCAGGCGATGGTGGCCGAGGCCGCCTCCGGCGGCACCCCGCTGATGCTGATGCACGTGGACATCGACCATTTCGCATCGGTCAACGAGAACATGAGCGCCGAGGTGGGCGACCAGGCCCTGGTGCTGGTCGCCCAGCGCCTGCAGCACCACCTGCGTGGCCGCGGCAAGCTGTGGCGGCATGGCAGCGATGAGTTCCTGATCGCGGTGCAGCGCACCGCCGATGTGCCGCTGCCCGAGGACCTCGCCGAGGAAATCCGCCAGCAGCTGGAGCTGCCGCTGTCGGTGCTGCCCTATACGCTGTTCATGACCGGCAAACTGGGCGTGAGCCTGTGCCCCGAACACGCCAGCGGTGCGTCGCGGCTGCTCGACCATGCCGAGGACGCGCTCTACCAGGCCGCGCGCGAAGGCGGCAATGCGGTGCGCATCCATGCGGTGGATACGCCATCGAGCGCGCACAGCGAGAGCATCATTGCCCGGCAGATCGTCGATGCCATTCCCAACGGTGAACTGAAGCTGCGCTACCAGCCGCTGGTCAGCGCACGCGACGGCCACGTGGTGGGCATGGAAGCGCTGCTGCGCTGGCAGTCGCCGACGCTGGGCATGCTGGTGCCGGAGCGCTTCATGCGCACGGCCGAGCGCCTGGGCATCATCGTGCAGATCGGCACGTGGGTGCTGGAAGGCGCACTCAAGCAGGCGCGGTTGTGGCGCGACCAGGGCTTCGACGATTTCACCATCGCGGTGAACGTGTCCACCCTGCAGCTGCTGCGCCCGAATTTCTTTGCCGAGGTAATGGCGCTGATGCAGACCGCCGGGGTGCCGGCGCACATGCTGACGCTGGAGATCAACGAGAGCGCGCTGACCAACAACGTCAATTTCGTGCACGAAACGCTGGTCAACCTGCGCAATGAAGGCATCAGCCTGAGCCTGGACAACTTCGGCACTGGCGACTCCAGCCTGAGCGCGCTGGTGCGCTACCCGGTCGACAAGCTCAAGATCGACCGCAGCTTCATCAAGAGCGCGCCGGCCGGCAACCGCGAGGCGGCCATCGCCCGCGCGATCATCGCGATGGGTCACCAGTTGGGCATGACCGTCATCGCCAATGGCGTGGAGTCGCAGGCACAGCTCGGCTTCCTGCGCCGCAACGACTGCGACGTGTTCCAGGGCTATCTGTTCGGCGAACCGATGTCGGCCGACGCGGCCGGGATGACGCTGCGCCGGCGCTACCTGCGCCCGGAGGCCTTCGCCGAAACCCGCCCGGACCGGACGCTGCTGCTGCTGGACGACGAAGAGAACGTGCTGCGCTCGCTGGTGCGCCTGTTCCGCCGCGACGGCTATCGGATTCTGGCGGCCGGCAACGTGCGCGATGCCTTCGACCTGCTGGCGATCAACGACGTGCAGGTGATCCTGTCCGACCAGCGCATGAGCGACATGAGCGGTACCGAGTTCCTGGGCCGGGTGAAGATGCTCTACCCGGACACGATCCGGCTGGTGCTGTCAGGCTACACCGACCTCAACACCGTCACCGACGCGATCAACCGCGGCGCGATCTACCGCTTCCTGACCAAGCCGTGGAACGACGATGAGCTGCGCAAGCACATCCACCAGGCGTTCCGCACGCACGAAGAGCAGCGCCGCGCCAATACCGCCCCGCCGGTAGCGATTGCAGCGCCGGAAGACGAGTGACCTGACGCCAGCGCGAACAGCCCCCGGCATCTGCCTGCCGCTGGCTGGGCCGACGGGGGCGGGCTTACGGGACACCCGCACCCGTCAGCACCGCAAGGTACGTTCATCGGCCACAGGCTGTTCGCGCAGACCCCGCCCACCCGGCCATCGCCGGGCGTCACGCAATCACCCGATCACCCGATCTCGCCAGCGCCGGGTTCAGCGCGGCTGTTTGATCGGCAGTACCACGCGGAAACGTGCGCCCTCGCCCGGGGTGCTGTCCAGGTCGATGCGGCCGTGGTGCTTGTTGATGATGCTGTAGGAGATCGACAGGCCCAGACCCGTGCCGCTGCCCACCGGCTTGGTGGTGAAGAACGGGTCGAAGATGCGCTGGCGCAGTTCCGGCGAAATGCCGCCGCCGGTGTCCTCGAACTCCACCCAGACCGTGTCGCCGTCCACGCCCGTGCGCACGGTGATCGTGCCGCGTTCGGCGATCGCGTGGCCGGCATTGAGCAGCAGATTCATGTAGACCTGATTGAGCTCGGACGGCAGGCATTCCACCAGCGGGAGCTGGCCGAACTCGCGGTGCAGCGTGACCTTGTACTTTAGCTCGTTCCAGATGATGTTGATCGTCGATTCCAGGCCCGCGTGCAGGTCCACCAGCTTCCACGACTCGTCGCGGCCGGAGTACGAGAAGTCCTTCAGATCGCGCACGATACGCGTCACCCGCTCGATGCCCTCGCGCGACTCGGCCATCAGCTGCGGCAGATCGCGGCTGATGAAGTCGATGTCGAACCGGTTGCGGATGTCGTCGATTTCCGGGATCAACGCCTTGGGGTCGGGCGCACGCAAGGCACGCTCGTAGGCTTCGATCACCGTGAACAGACTGCGCAGGTATTCCTGCAGGCTGCCCAGATTGGAGTGCACGTAGCCGATCGGATTGTTGATCTCGTGCGCCACGCCGGCCGCCAGCTGGCCGATGGACGCCATCTTCTCCGACTGCAGCAGCTTTTCCTGCGTGCCGTTCAAGCGCAGGTAGGCCTGCCGCAGCTCGGCGTGACGCTGCTGCAGCTCACGCTCATAGTCTTCCTGGCCTTCGATGCGGTGGAACAGGGCCAGATAGTGGCGCTCACCTGCCGCCTCATGATGGTAGACGTGGGCGATGACCATGCGCTCGCCGACCGGCAGGCTGCCATTCCAGTGGCCCTGCTGCCGTGCATGCTCCAGCGCGTCCGGCGGCAGGCGTTGCCGCAGCCACTGGGTCGCGCTCAGGCCGGCATCGGGCTCGGCCTGGCCGACGATGGCGCGCAGGGCCGCGTTGGCCACTGCCACGCTGCCGTCCTCGCGAAACAACAGCACCCCTTCACGGGTGTGCTCGAACAGGGCGAGCAGGACCGGCTGGGGCGGCAACGGCGCGGTAACAAACGAGATATCGGCGGTCACGGTCACATCGGGCAGGTGAAAACAGGCGCCCAATATACGCGAACCGGAAACCCCGGCCCGGCACGTGCTGCCCGGGCCGGTCAGGCGACGGCCAGCGGCCGGCGCGTGTGAAGCGTGCTGGATTGGCCCTTGGCGTCATATGCCGACGCCTCCTCACTGCGGCCCAGCTGGCGCAATGCCCAGTTGACCTCGCGGCGGCGGCGCGCCAGCAGCACGCCGTTGGCGCGATTGCGCTCGGCCAGTTCCTGCAGACGCTCGGCCTGGCCGACCGGCAGCGCCGCTTCGAGCGCACGCAGCGCCTCCAGCTTGGCGCCGGTCGCCTGAATCAGCGCGTGGACATCATGCTCGACCAAGGCCAGGCGTTCGACGTCCAAGGCATCGCTGAGGCGCTGCAACGGCTCGCTCATCGCCAGCGTCATCCCTGCAGCTGCTGGTCCAGCTCAAGCATCCGCGAGGCAATGGCGTCAGGGTTGATCGTGTAAGTGCCGTTCTGCAGCGACTCGCGCACGGCCTGCACGCGGGCCGCGTCGATCGCCGGGGCCGTGCTCAGCTCGCGCTGCATGGCCTGCAGCGAGGTGGCTTCACCGGTCAGCCGCAGGCTGTCCACGGCTTCCACCGGGCGCGCCTGGGGATCGGTACCCGCGCTGGGCTTGGTGCCGAGGGCGACACTGCGCAGATGGGCGGTGGCCTGCAGGTTGCCGTCGATTTTCTGGCTCATGGAGATGTCCTGGGTGTTCGGTTCACAAGGGATAACGGCACAGAGGCCGCCACCTTTAGGGGGAAATGGCAGGGTTTTTCAGCACAAACGGGTGCCGGTCAGCATTGTGATCAACGCGTCACTAAAACGTCGCCACTGGCGTCCACGGTACCTTGAACGATCTTGCGTGACGACAGGTTCTCCACCGACACCCGTTCGTGCTCGCCCGCGTCGGCCATCGCCCGCCCGGCCACCCGCACCTCCACCCCGCCCCGGCGCGAGACCAGGGCGACGCTGTCGCCCCGGCGCACCAGGCGCTGGGCGACCAGGTCGTTGGCCGACAGCAGGCTGCCGGCGCTCAGGGTCCGGCGGGCTACCCGGCCGACCGCCACCTGGGGGTCGGCCAGTGCGGCGCCGGCAATGCGCGCCACGTCACGCTGGGCAGTGGTGATATCGGCCGCCGTCAACGTTTCTCCAGCGGCGATCCCGCGGTTGAGGACCAGCACCTGCTGGTTGCGGCGGACCTTGACTGGCACGAACAGCCGCCAGCCGCCGGCATCCGGGCAGCTCACCTCCACCGTACTGGTACCGGTCGGCTGGGCGCGCAGGGCTTGACCGCAGGCCGGCAGGCGCAGCGCCGAGTCCAGCGACGTGTCGCCTTCGGTGCCGGCCGGCAGCGTCGACAACGCCGCACCGCGGATGCTCTCCACCGGCTGCCAACCGGCGGCAGCCCCGGCCGGGAATGCCAGCAGCAGGGACAGAACGACCAGGACAGAACGCATGCAGACTCCAGGGGCAACGGACATGCGCAGGGCGATGCAAGGTGCGTGCCGCAACCCACCGTCGCTCCCGGGCGCGCCGCGCTCAAGTCGCGCCGGGTGGCGCCGATACCAGACCCATGTCCCATGACCTGCTCAACCGCATCGACCAGCGTACGCGACTGGCCGGCCACAATCGTCTGGCCCTGCTGCTGTTCCGGCTTGGCGGACGTCAGCTTTTTGGCGTGAACGTGTTCAAGGTACAGGAGGTGCTTCGGCGCCCGTCCCTGTTCCAGGTCCCCGGCCTGCCCAGCCAGTTCGCCGGCGTTGCCGACGTGCGCGGCCGCTCGGTGCCGGTGCTGGACCTGGGCCTGGCCATCGGCCACCCCGAACGCGAACCGGATGCCGATACCGCGCCAGGCTATCTGGTGGTGACCGAGTTCAACCGCTCGATCCAGGGCTTCCTGGTCAGCGGCGTGGAACGGATCGTCAACATCGCGGTGGAGGACATCCACCCGCCGCCGGAACTGGGTGCCGAATCGAGCTACCTGACCGCCGTCACCCGTTTCCAGGGTGAATTGATCCAGGTGATCGACGTGGAAAGCGTCCTGGCCGATATCGCCCAGGTGCGCGGCGAAGCCGTGCTGGACCCGTCGATGGCCCTGCCGGCCGATGCCCCGCCGATGCAGGTACTGGTAGTGGACGACTCGCGCGTGGCCCGCCAGCAGATCCGCAGCGTGCTGGACCAGCTGGGCGTGAGCGCGACCCTGCTGTCGGACGGCAAGCAGGCGCTGGACCATCTGATCCAGATCCATGCGGCCGGGGAGAATCCCGCCGAGCGCTACGCGATGGTGATCTCCGACATCGAGATGCCGGCGATGGACGGCTACACCCTGACGACGGAAATCCGGCGCCACCCGGGTCTGGCCGGCCTGTACGTGCTGCTGCACACCTCACTGTCGGGCGTATTCAACAACGCGATGGTCGAGCGGGTGGGCGCCAACGCCTTCGTGGCCAAGTATTCCCCGCACGAACTGGCCGATTTCGTGCTGGACCGGTTGCGCAAGGTGGCAATGGCCGCCTGAGACACGGCGGTCGCACGCGACCGCCGACGTCCACGCTCCCCCGGGAAGGCCGGAGCGGCATCGTTCATCCTCACGCCCAGCACCTGCTGGGCTTTTTTGTGGGCGTCCGGGCCGCCTTGCCCGCGCGCTGTCGACCCGGGCCATATGCCCCGACGCCATACCGATTGGCACAGCCCTTGCAGCCTCCCCCGCATCGTCCCGTGGGAGCGCGCCATGCCCAATCTGATTTCCGACTATCTGGGGGTCCATGCCCAGGCCATGCCGTTGCGCGAGCAGCGGATGAAGCTGATCGCCAGCAACCTGAGCAATGCCGACACCCCCGGCTACAAGGCCCAGGACCTCGACTTCGACGCCGCCCTGCGCCACGCCCAGGGCCTGGACGCCAACGGACTCATGAAAACCACCAACGAACAGCACTTCGCCATCGGCGGCGGCCTGAACCCCTTCCAGATTGCCAAGGACGGGGTGCAGCCCAGCATCGACGGCAACACCGTCGACCCGGACGCCGAGCGTGCCGCCTACGGCCGCGCCGCGCTGGAGTACCGCGCCTCGCTGAGCTTCGTCGAATCCAAGGTGCGCTCCATGCTCACCGCCATCACGGGCCAATAAGCCATGAGCAATCTGCCGATCTTCGACATCGCCGGCTCGGCCCTGCAGGCCCAGTCGGTGCGCATGAGCACCATCGCGTCCAACCTCTCCAACGCCGATACCGTCGCCGGGTCGGCCGATGCGGTCTACAAACCGCTTGAACCGATCTTCCAGTCCGTCACCAGCCGGACAGACCCGAACATCACCACCGTCCAGGTCAAGGAAATCAACCAGAGCGACGCGGCACCCATCAAACGCTACGAGCCCGGCCATCCGCTGGCCGATGGCGATGGCTACATCTACCAGCCCGACGTCGATCCGGTGGCGCAGATGGTCAACCTCATTTCCACCTCGCGCAATTACCAGGCCGGCGTGGAGATGCTGACCACCGCCAAGGAACTGGCACTGGCCACCCTGAGCATGGGTCGCTGACCCCCACTTTTGCAGGACATACCGTCATGAGCAGCACCAGCGGCGTCGGCCAGGGCAGCGATATCTATACCGCGCTCGGCCTCAACGCACCCAACAGTGACACCAGCAAGAAAAAAAGCACCTTGGACCAGGCCGACTTCCTGCGCCTGATGACCGAGCAGCTGCAGCACCAGGACCCGCTCAAGCCGATGGACAACACCCAGATGGTGGCGCAGATGGCGCAGCTGTCGCAGGTGCAGGGCATCACCGACCTCAACGCCACGGTGAAGGGTTTCCAGGACCAGATGTCCGGTGACCAGATCCTGCGCGGGGCTGCACTGGTGGGCCACGACGTGCTGGTTCCTTCGACCACGTGGTCGCTGGAAACCGAAGGCAGCACCAGCGGCATGGTCGCGGCACCCGGCGCCGGCTTCGTCAATGTGGACATCACCGACGCCAACGGCGTCAAGGTCAACACGCTGAGCGTGGAGGCCAAGGCCAGCGGCGAAGTCACGTTCGAGTGGGACGGCAAGGACGCCAACGGCAACCGCATGCCGCCCGGCAGCTACACCCTCGCCGCCACCTTCACCGACAGCGCCGGCGCCAAGACCAAGGCCAATACCTACGTCGAAGCACCTGTGGAAAGCGTCACGGTCGGCTCCGACGGGCTGTACCTCAACCTCAAGGGCCTGGGTACGGCCCCGATCGACTACGTGCTCCGCATCAGCTGAGCCGCCCCACCCCGCATACCAGGAGCAATCTCATGGGCTTCAATGTCTCGTTGTCCGGCATCAACGCCGCCAATGCCGATCTGAACGTCACCGCGAACAACATCGCCAACGTGAACACCACCGGCTTCAAGCAGTCGCGCGCCGAGTTCGCCGACCTGTTCTCGGCCACCAGTTACGGTCTGTCCAAGAACGCCATCGGCCAGGGCGTGCGCCTGACCAACGTGGCCCAGCAGTTCTCGCAGGGCAACAACGAGCAGACCGGGCGCAGTCTGGACATGGCCATCTCCGGTGAGGGCTTCTTCACCATGACCATGAACGGTGCGCGCGTGTACTCGCGGGCCGGCAACTTCCAGACCGACCAGGCCGGCTACGTGATCAACCCTCAGGGTGCGCGCCTGCAGGTGTTCGCCCCGAACGCGGACGGCACCAGCTTCGACGCCGGTCGCCTGGTCGACCTGCAGCTGCTCACCACCGACAGCCCGCCCAAGCAGACCAGCAAGGTCAACGTCAGCTTCACCCTGCCGGCCGACGCCAAGGAGCCTACGGTCACTCCGTTCAGCCCGACCGACTCCAACAGCTACAGCCAGTCCACCGGCGGCATCACGGTGTACGACTCGCTAGGCGTGAGCCACACCCAGACGTCGTACTTCGTCAAGGGTGCCGCCGCCAACGAGTGGCAGGTCTACAACTATGTGGACGGCCAGGCACAGGGTGCGCCCACCACGCTGACCTTCAACAATGCCGGTGCACTCACCTCGCCCGCCAACGGCCAGATCACCCTCACGCCGTTCACCCCCAGCACCGGTGCCGGCCAGCTCGCGCTGACCCTGGACATCTCCGGGTCCACCCAGTACGGCGAGAAGTTCGCGCTGCGCAATACCCAGCAGGACGGTTACGCGGCCGGCAAGCTCAACGAGATCACCGTGTCTGAAGAAGGCGTGGTGTACGCGCGCTATTCCAATGGCGATGACAAGGCGCTGGGCCAGGTGGCACTGACGACCTTCAACAATACCCAGGGCCTGGAAGCCAAGGGCAACAATCTGTGGGTGGAGACCTTCGGCTCGGGCACCCCCCGCACCGGGGCACCGGACAGCTCCAACCTTGGCAAGGTCCAGGCCGGTTCACTGGAAGCCTCCACGGTCGATCTGACCGAGCAGCTGGTCAATATGATCACCGCCCAGCGCAACTTCCAGGCCAACTCGCAGATGGTCTCGACCATGGACCAGATCACCCAGACCATCATCAACATCCGTTGATGAGCCACTGACCGCATCACGGGACGACAACGATGGACAAGGCGCTCTACGTAGCGATGACCGGTGCACGCGCGTCGCTGCAGGCCCAGGGCACGCTTTCGCACAACCTGGCCAACACCGATACCCCTGGCTTCAAGGAAGCGCTCGCCAACACCGAGGCGTTCCCGGTCAAGGGCACCGGCTACGCCTCGCGCGTGGACGCCCTGCACGTGGACGCCGGGTTCAACCGGCGCATGGGTGCCCAGCAGATCACCGGCAACCCGCTGGACCTGTCGCTGCAGTCGGGCAACTGGCTGGCGGTGCAGCCGCCGGCCGGTGGCGGTGAAGCCTATACCCGCGGTGCGGCACTCTCGATCACGCCCAATGGCCAGCTGGTGACTGCCGGCGGCCATCCGGTACTGGACGAGAACGGTGCGCCGATCGCCATTCCGCCTCACCAGGCGATGGACATCGGCAACGACGGCACGATCTCGATCATTCCGCTCGGCGAAGGCCCGCAGACGATGGCCAATATCGGCCGGATCCGCGTGGTGGCCGCCGCCGACGACCGCCTGGAACGCGGCCTGGACGGGTTGATGCGCAACACCGATCCGCAGCAGCCGTTTGTGCAGGCCCAGGGCAAGTCGCTGGAAAGCGGCCAACTGGAGGGCAGCAATGTCGATGCCGCCGGTGCGCTGGTGCAGATGATCCAGCTGCAGCGCCAGTACGAAATGCAGGTGAAGGTGATCAAGCACGGCGACGACAACGCCCGCAGTGCCAACAGCCTGTTGCGCCTGGGCGGTTGATCGCCCTGTCGACGGCGCGGTGACGCGCCCCCGACGGAATTCCGGCGCGGTTCTGGCACGCGCCATGCATTGCCTCTTGTAACGGCCGCCCCCCTGCGGCCACCCGCAGAACACAAAGGAACATCGCCATGAACCAGGCATTGTGGATCGCCAAGACCGGACTGGATGCGCAGCAGACGCGCATGTCGGTGGTGTCCAACAACCTCGCCAACACCAACACCACCGGGTTCAAGCAGGACCGCGCCAGCTTTGAAGACCTGCTGTACCAGCAGGTGCGCCAGCCTGGCGGTGCGTCTTCAGCGCAGACCCAGCTGCCGACCGGCCTGCAGCTGGGCACCGGCGTGCGCGTGGTGGCCACCTCGAAGAACTTCGAGCAGGGCAGCCAGCAGCAGACCGGTCGCGCGCTCGATGTGATGGTCAATGGGCGTGGCTTCTTTGAAGTGCAGATGCCCGACGGTTCCTCGGCCTATACCCGCGACGGCTCGTTCCAGCGCAACCAGCAGGGCGAACTGGTCACCAACAGCGGCTATCCGGTGCAGCCGGGCATCCAGATTCCCGAAGGTGCACAGTCGCTCACCATCGGTACCGACGGCACGATCAGCGTGAAGATGGCCGACGACGCCGCCTCGGTGGAGATCGGCGCACTGACCCTGACCGACTTCGTCAATCCGGCCGGTCTGCAGGCACGGGGTGAAAACCTGTTCCTGGAAACCACCGCCTCCGGCCCCGCGCAGAACGGCAACCCCGGTCTCAACGGCCTGGGCAGCGTGGTGCAGGGCGCGTTGGAAGGCAGCAACGTCAACGTGGTCGAAGAGCTGGTGTCGATGATCGAAACCCAGCGCGCCTACGAAATGAACGCCAAGGCGATCTCCACGACCGACGCGATGCTCGGTTACCTCAACCAGAACGTCTGATCGGCCGAACCGGAAGCCCTGCCATGTCGCCCCTGCGCCCTACCCTTCGCCTGCTGTTTGCCGGCTCCCTGGTTGCCCTGCTCGGCGGCTGCGTCATCGCTGGCGATGTCCGGCCCTATCCGGCGATGGCGCCGGTTGTCCCGATCGCAGCGCCTACCCCTCAGGCCACCGCCGGTGCGATCTACGCCGCCGGCCCTGGCCTGCAGCTGTATTCGGATCGACGCGCGCGTGATGTCGGCGACCTGCTGACCATCACCTTGACCGAAAACACCACCGCGCAGACCACCGCCAATACCACGACGGCCAAGGAATCGGACCTGAGTATCGGCACCCCGACGGTCTTCGGCGCACCGGTCACGCTGGGCGGCAAGGACATCCTGAGCGCCAGCGCCAAGGGTTCGCGCGACTTTGCCGGCAAAGGCACCAGCGCACAGAGCAATCGCCTGCTCGGCAGTGTCACCGTCACCGTGGTGCAGCGCCTGCCCAACGGCAACCTGGTGGTGCAGGGTGCCAAGAACCTGCGGTTGAACCAGGGCGATGAACTGGTGCAGGTGCAGGGCATCGTGCGTGCCGCGGACATTTTCCCCGACAACACCATTCCGTCCAGCCGCGTCGCCGATGCCCGCATCGTCTACGGCGGTCGCGGTCCGGTGGCCCAGTCCAATGCAATGGGCTGGCTGAGCCGCTTCTTCAACTCGGCGTTGACGCCGTTCTGAGCCTGACATGACCTTTTCCTTCTTCATTGCTGGGCAGCGACGCACCGCGTCGCGCTACGCGCTGCGTGCGGCGGCGACGCTGCTGGCGGTGTTCGCCCTGGCTGCCCCCGCTTACGCCGAGCGCATCAAGGACCTGGCGCAGGTGGGCGGCGTGCGCACCAACGCGCTGGTCGGCTACGGCCTGGTCGTGGGTCTGGACGGCAGCGGCGACCGCACCAGCCAGGCGCCCTTTACCGTGCAGAGCCTGAAAAACCTGCTTGGCGAGCTGGGCGTCAATGTGCCTGCCAACGTCAACCCGCAGCTGAAAAACGTGGCCGCCGTGGCCATCCACGCCGAACTGCCGCCGTTCGCCAAGCCGGGTCAGCCGATCGACATCACGGTCTCTTCGATCGGCAACGCGGTGTCGCTGCGCGGCGGCTCGCTGCTGATGGCCCCGCTGCGCGGCGCCGACGGCCAGGTGTATGCGATCGCGCAGGGCAACCTGGTGGTCGGCGGCTTTGGGGCGCAGGGCAAGGACGGCTCGCGGGTGTCCGTGAACGTGCCCAGCGTGGGCCGCATTCCCAACGGCGCCACGGTGGAACGGGCGCTGCCGGACGTGTTCAACGGCGGCGGCGACATCACCCTGAATCTGCACAAGAATGACTTCACCACGGTGTCGCGCATGGTCGCCGCGCTCAACCAGGCGTTCGGCGATGGTGCGGCACGCGCGATTGACGGGGTGACGGTGTCCGTGCAGTCGCCCAGCGACCCTGGCGCGCGCATCGGCCTGCTCGCCCGCATCGAGAACCTCGAACTCACCCCCGGCAGCGCGCCGGCCAAGGTGGTGGTCAATGCGCGGACCGGCACGGTGGTGATCGGCTCGCAGGTACGGGTGGGCGCAGCGGCCATTTCACATGGTTCGCTCACTGTGACCATCAACGAGAACACCAACGTCAGCCAGCCCAATGCGTTCGGCAACGGCCAGACGGTGGCCACGCCGCAGTCCACCATTACCGCCACCAACGATGGCAGCCGCATGTTCAAGTTCACTGGCGGCACCACGCTCGATGAAATCGTGCATGCGGTGAACGCGGTGGGCGCCGCCCCCGGCGATCTGATCGCCATCCTGGAAGCCCTCAAGCAGGCCGGCGCGCTGAGCGCCGAACTCGAGGTGATCTGACATGCGCATTACACCCGCACTGGAACTCAACCCGGCCCAGGCCAACAGCCCGGCCAAGGTCGACAAGGTGGCACGCCAGCTGGAAGGCCAGTTTGCGCAGATGCTGGTCAAGAGCATGCGCGATGCCAGCTTCGGCGATTCGCTCTTCCCTGCCGAGAACACCATGTTCCGCGAAATGTACGACCAGAAGATCGCCGAGGCGATGACGCGGGGACGTGGCCTGGGCCTGTCGGCGATGATCGCCCGCCAGCTTGGGGCCGCCGAAGGCGAGGCGGCCGCGCCGGTCGATACCGCGCTGAACCCGGCCGCCGCCCTGCGCGCGTACCGGCTCAATGCGCCGTCGGCCGCGCCGATGGCGTTGCCCGCGGGCACTGCGCCGACTGCCGTGCCCAGCGAGGTGGACGTGCTTCAGCACCTGCGTGGCGCTGATCCGTCAGCAGTACTGCAGCCTATGGAGCGTGCGCTGGACCTGATCGCCGGGCGCGAAAGCAGCCAGATGCACGAAGCGCTCGGGCGGAACGATCCGTATGCCACGCCGCCGGCCGTGAGCGGGTCCGCCGGGGAAAACTGGGCCGCGTTGTCCAACGACCGCTGGAGCGGCGTCAATGACGGTGCCACGCGTACCACCGGTGCCGTGGACACGCTGGCCGCCAGTACGGCGGCCGCCACGCTGGGTCCGCACACCCCGGAAGGCTTCGTCGCCAGCATCTGGGGCCATGCCCAGCAGGCGGCGCGCGAGCTGGGCGTCGATGCCAAGGCCCTCGTCGCCCAGGCGGCCCTGGAAACCGGCTGGGGCCGCAAGCTGGTGCAGCGCAATGGCGGCGGCAGCTCGCACAACCTGTTCGGGATCAAGGCCACCGGGTGGAGCGGTGAGCGTGCCAGCAGCGGTACCCACGAATACGTTGACGGCGTTCGCCGCAACGAAACCGCCAGCTTCCGCGCGTATACGTCGGTGGGCGACAGCTTTGCCGACTACGTGAAACTGCTCAAGAACAGCCCGCGTTACCAGAACGCGCTGCAGGCCGGCGGCGATGTCCGCGGCTTTGCGCAGGGCCTGCAGAAGGCCGGCTACGCCACCGATCCCGGCTATGCGGCCAAGATCGCCGCAATTGCCGGCGGCCCCACCATCGAGCGCGCCATCGCCGCCGTGGGCGACGCCAGCCGGCGCCTGGGCCAGACCTTTGCCAGTACCGCCAGCCCGACCGGGCTGGGTGTCATCCGTCGTTGAGGTAACCCATGTCCAGCGTACTTTCCACCGGCACCAGTGCCCTGCTCGCGTTCCAGCGGGCGTTGGCCACCACCAGCCACAACGTCGCCAATATCAACACCCCCGGCTATAGCCGGCAGAAGGTCGACTTCGCCACCGCCAACCCGCAGAACTTCGGCTATGGCGATGTCGGCAACGGCACCCGCATCACCGACATCCGGCGCGTCGCCGACCAGCTGGCGATATCGCGGCTGCTCGACGGCAGCGGCGAACTGGCGCGCCTGAAGCAGCTGTCGACGATGGCCGACCGCGTCGATGCGATGTTCTCCGACACGGCCACCAATGTGGCCGGGGTGTGGTCGAGCTTCTTCGATACGGTCAGCGGCCTGTCCTCCAATGCCTCGGGCACCGCCGACCGGCAGAACGTACTGGACGGTGGCAAGACCCTCGCCAACCGCTTCCAGCAGCTCAACGGTCAGCTCAACACGCTCAACGGTGAGGTCAACAACGGCCTGATCGCCGGTGCCAGCGAGATCAACCGGCTGGCCAAGGAGATTGCCCAGCTCAACGGCGCCATCGGCGGCAATGCGGCCAATGCCGCGCCGGATCTGCTGGACCGCCGCGACCAGCTGATCGCCAACCTGGTCGGCTACACCGGCGGCAACGCGGTGATGCAGGACGGCGGCATCATGAATGTCTACACGGCCGGTGGCCAGGCACTGGTGGTGGGCACCACCGCGTCCAAGGTCACTACCGTGACCGACCCGTACATGCCCGAGCGCCTGCAGCTGGCATTGGAAAGCGCCGGGCAGAAGATCACCCTGGAATCGAAGACCCTGGGCGGCCAGATCGGCGGCCTGCTCGAGTTCCGCGATACCGTGCTCACCCCCACCCAGGCCGAACTGGGCAAGCTGGCGATCGGCATGGCCAGCAGCTTCAATGACGTGCACCGCCAGGGTGCGGACCTGTATGGCAACCTCGGCGGCGACTTCTTCAACATCGGCGCGCCGCGCATCACCGGCCACGCCGGCAATGCAGGCACGGCCAGCATGGCCGCCAGCTTCGGCGACCTGTCCAAGCTGGACGGGCAGAACGTCGTGCTGAAGTTCGACGGCACCCAGTGGCAGGCCAGCCGCGCCGATACCGGCGTGGCGGTGGCCATGACCGGTACCGGTACTGCCGCTGACCCGCTGGTGCTCAATGGCGTGGAGCTGGTGATGACCGGCACGCCGGCGCTCAACGACCGCATGCTGCTGCAGCCCACGGCGGGCGTGGCCGGCACGATGTCCGTAGCGATCACCGATACCTCGCGGATTGCCGCCGCCGCTCCGATCAAGGGCACCGCAGCACTGTCCAACAGTGGCACCGGCAAGCTCAGCGGCGTCAAGGTGACCGACCACGGCAATGCCGCGCTGCGCAACCCGGCGGCGATCGTGTTCACCAGTGGCACCCAGTACACCCTGGATGGCGCCGGCCCGTTCACTTACACCGCAGGCCAGACCATCAGCGCCAATGGCTGGAGCTTCGTGCTCGACGGCGCGCCGAAGACCGGCGACACCTTCAGCATCGGTCCGACGCCGGCCGGCTCCTCGGACAACAGCAACGCATTGCTGCTGGCCAAGGTGGAACAGGCCAAGGCCTTCAACGATGGCACCGTGACCCTGAGCGGCGCTCTTGGCGGGCTGACCACCCAGGTCGGCGCCGCCGCCCGCTCGGCCGACTACTCCCTGCAGGCCCAGCAGGTGATCACCGACCAGGCGCAGTCCGCGCGCGATGCAGTGTCAGGGGTGAACCTGGATGAAGAAGCCGCCGACATGCTGCGGCTTCAGCAGGCCTACCAGGCCGCCTCGCAGCTGATCTCCACTGCCGACACCATGTTCCAGACCATCCTCGGAGCCGTAGGCCGATGAACAACCGTATTTCCACCGGCATGATGTTCAACCAGTCGGTCTCGTTGATGATGGCCAAGCAGGCCAAAATGAGCCACCTGGAGCAGCAGATCGCCACCGGCCGCCGCCTGGTGACCGCCAAGGACGATCCGGTCGCCTCCGGCGCCGCCGTGGGCCTGGACCGCACCCTGGCTTCCCTGGAGCGCATGCAGCTCAACGCCGGCAATGTGCAGAACCGCCTGGGCCTGCAGGAGAACGCGCTGGCCCAGGTTGGCGACATGATGGGCCGCATCACCGAACTGACCATCTACGCCAACAACCCGGCGCTGGCGGCGTCGGACAAGCAGTCGATGGTGACCGAGATCGAGGCCATCCGGGGCAACCTGCTCGCGCTTGCCAACAGCACCGATGGCACCGGCCGCTACCTGTTCGGCGGCACGGCCGACGGCAGCCCTCCCTTCAGCCAGATTGACGGGAAGGTGGTCTACAACGGCGATCAGAACCAGCGCCAAGTGGAGGTGGGCCCGGACACCTACGTGCTCGATGCCCTGCCCGGCAGCGAGATTTTCCTGCGCATCGGCACCGGCGACGGCCATGTGGATGGTGCCGCGGCCAGCGGCAACACCGGTACCGGCGTGCTCACCAATGTCACCCGCGATGGCAGCAACAGCTGGGACGGCAAGGCCTTCAGCGTGCGCTTCACCGCCGCCGACCAGTATGAGCTGGTCGACGACACCGGTACGGTGGTGTCCAGCGGCACCATGAAGGCCGGCGACGACCTGGTGCTCAACGGCGTGCGCCTGCACGTGGATGGCAAGCCTGCTGCCGGTGATACCTTCAACGTGGCCCCGGCCACCAGCCGCGACATCTTCAGTACCCTGGACAGCCTGATCGGCTCGCTGAAGATGGATACCGGCAGTGCCAGCCAGTCCGCCGCCCAGCAGAACCTGCTGCAGAGCGGACTGCGCGACATCGCCCGAGCCTCCGAACGGATGATCGACTCGCGCGCCGCTGGCGGTGCCCAGCTCAAAGCGCTGGACAATGCCGCGGACATGCGTGAATCCAACACCGTCACCCTCAAGGGCACGCTGTCGCAGATGCGCGACCTGGACTACGCCGACGCCATCAGCCAGTACCAGCTGGAAAGCACTGCCCTGCAGGCCGCGCAGACCCTGTTCTCACAGATGCAGCAGATGTCGTTGTTCAACACGCTGCGCTGACGGCGCGTCATCCCGTAACGGAAAGCCTCGAAGGCCGCGATGCGAACAGCATCGCGGCCTTTCTCGTTATGCGTCGCCAAACACGCCCGTCGCACGCGCCCCACTGGCAGGGGCGCGCGCCGGAGAGCGTGAGCCGGGGCCGCCGCGGGCGCCCTGTCTCCGCGATCCGGCGCGGTGGCTGCCGCTGTGAGCGTGGCCGGGACCTTGACCCCGGGGCCGCCAGGCAGAGCCCGGCTTGACGGGCAAAAAGCCCTTCAATCTCCACCTCCGGTGCCGTTAACCCTTCTATCGGGGAGCTCAGCCACGGCCCCGGACGGCAGCACCGGCACCCCGGCGAGATTTCCGCCTAAAGGTTGTTGACAAAGCGCCGTTATTGATTTGGCAACAGCGAAGCACACAGCCAAACAAAAAAAAACGGCGGGGCTTCGTTCCATCAACCACCGGGATTCCAATAAGGGAGACGACCCATGGCACAGGTAATCAACACCAATACGATGTCGCTCAACGCTCAGCGCAATCTGAGCACCAGCGGCAGCTCGCTCGCTACCACCATCCAGCGCCTCTCGTCCGGTCTGCGCATCAACAGCGCGAAAGACGACGCCGCCGGTCTGGCCATCAGCGAGCGCTTCGGCACCCAGATCCGCGGCACCGACGTCGCCATCCGCAATGCCAACGACGGCATCTCGCTGGCCCAGGTCGCCGAAGGCTCCCTGAGCGAAATCGGCAACAACCTGCAGCGCGTCCGCGAACTGGCCGTTCAGGCCTCCAACGCCACCAACTCGGCCAGCGACCGCAAGGCCCTGCAGGCCGAAGTGACCCAGCTGGTCAGCGAGATCGACCGCGTCGCCAAGCAGTCCGACTTCAACGGCACCAAGCTGCTCGACGGCAGCTTCACCAGCCAGCTGTTCCAGGTCGGCGCCAATGCCGGCCAGGCCATCGCCATCAACAATGTCGTCGACGCCAAGGCCAGCTCGCTGGGCAACGCCAAGTTTGCCGCCCCGGTCAACGGCACCGACATCGGCACGATCACCGACCTGAGCGACGTTGTCATCAACGGCGCCACCATCGGCACCATCTCCGGCAAGACCACCGCCGAATTCGCCGCCTCCGCCGCTGCCCAGATCAACAGCAAGATCGGCGAAGCCGGTGTCTATGCCGAAGTGGTCACCACCGCTGGCACCCCCGACACCCACAGCCTGAAGCTGACCTCCGTCCAGGCCGACCGCGACCTCGTCATCGACGGCGCCACCCAGCTTGGCCTGGCTGACTCCACCGCCGCCGCGCCCAGCTCGGTTGCTGCCACCGCCACCTCCAGCTTCGTGGAGGATCTGGACGTCTCGTCCTACGTCGGCGCCCAGAAAGCGTTGGAAATCGTTGACAAGGCACTGGAATCGGTCAACAGCGTTCGCGCCGATCTGGGTGCCATCCAGAACCGTTTCACCTCCGTTGTCGCCAATCTGCAGACGTCCTCGGAAAACCTGTCTGCCTCGCGCAGCCGTATCCGCGATACCGACTTCGCCAAGGAAACCGCAGAGCTGACCCGCACCCAGATCCTGCAGCAGGCCGGTACGGCCATGCTGGCCCAGGCCAACCAGGTGCCGCAGAACGTGCTCAGCCTGTTGCAGCGCTGACATAAGCCGCTCCTGAAGCACGTCATGAGCGTCTAACCCCAATCACGTGCAACCGCTCAAGGACCTCTTCCCATGGCACAAGTCATCAATACCAACACGATGTCGTTGAATGCTCAGCGTAACCTGAGCACCAGCGGCAGCTCCCTGGCCACCACCATCCAGCGTCTGTCGTCCGGTTCGCGCATCAACAGCGCCAAGGACGATGCGGCCGGCCTGGCCATCTCCGAGCGTTTCGGCACCCAGATCCGCGGCACCGACGTGGCCATCCGCAATGCCAATGACGGCATCTCGCTGGCCCAGGTCGCCGAAGGTTCGCTGACCGAAATCGGCAACAACCTCCAGCGCGTCCGTGAGCTGGCTGTCCAGGCCTCCAACGCCACCAATTCGGCCAGCGACCGCAAGGCCCTGCAGGCCGAAGTGACCCAGCTGGTCAGCGAAATCGACCGCGTCGCCAAGCAGTCCGACTTCAACGGCACCAAGCTGCTGGACGGCTCGTTCTCCAGCCAGCTGTTCCAGGTCGGTGCCAACGCCGGCCAGGCCATCGCCATTGACAAGGTGGTGGACGCCAAGGCCAACGCACTGGGCGGCGCCAAGTTCGACAGCAACGCGCTGGCCCTGGCCGACCCGGCCGCCAATGCCGATTTCAAGATCACCGGCATGAAGATCAACGGGGTCGACATCGCCACCGTGGAAGTCAAGCAGGGCGCCGACGAGGCCGCCACCGGCAAGGCTTCGCGCGAGGCCGTGGTCAGCGCGATCAACGCCAAGATCGGCGAAACCGGCGTCTACGCTGAAGTCAACGCCGCCGGAAACGCGGTTACCCTGACTTCGGTCAAGGACAGCGTCGACGCCAATGGTGCCTTCAAGGCCATCACCGCCACCCCGGGCGCCTGGACCGGCGGCGCCACCACCCCGACGTTCGTCCCCACGCTGGCCGCCGCCGCACCGGCTGCCAAGTACGCCAGCGACCTGGACGTCAGCACCGTCAAGGGCGCCCAGCAGGCGCTGGAAATCGTCGACAAGGCGCTGGGTTCGATCAACAGCACCCGTGCCGACCTCGGCGCCGTGCAGAACCGCTTCACCTCGGTCGTTGCCAACCTGCAGACCTCCACGGAGAACCTCTCGGCCTCGCGCAGCCGCATCCGCGACACCGATTTCGCCAAGGAAACCGCAGAGCTGACCCGCACCCAGATCCTGCAGCAGGCCGGTACGGCCATGCTGGCCCAGGCCAACCAGGTGCCGCAGAACGTGCTCAGCCTGCTGCGCTGATCCACGCCTGCCCTGTCGGCGCCGGTGTGACCGGCGCCGCCATCGATACCGACGTCCAACGCTCCACCCACGCCTGAAGGAACTTCCATGGCACAAGTCATCAACACCAACACGATGTCGTTGAATGCTCAGCGCAACCTGAGCACCAGCGGCAGCTCGCTGGCCACCACCATCCAGCGCCTGTCGTCGGGTTCGCGCATCAACAGCGCCAAGGACGACGCCGCTGGCCTGGCCATCTCCGAGCGTTTCGGCACCCAGATCCGCGGCACTGACGTGGCCATCCGCAATGCCAATGACGGCATCTCGCTGGCCCAGGTCGCCGAAGGTTCGCTGACCGAAATCGGCAACAATCTGCAGCGCGTCCGTGAATTGGCGGTGCAGTCGTCCAACGCCACCAACTCGGCCAGCGACCGCAAGGCCCTGCAGGCCGAAGTGACCCAGCTGGTCAGCGAAATCGACCGCGTCGCCAAGCAGTCCGACTTCAACGGCACCAAGCTGCTGGACGGCTCGTTCTCCAGCCAGCTGTTCCAGGTCGGTGCCAACGCCGGCCAGGCGATTGCCATCGACAAGATCGTCGACGCCACGACCGCCAAGCTGGGTACGTCGACCTTCGCCACCGGCAAGGTCGGCGACGCGGCTGCGCCGCTGGCCGCTGATGCCACCCTGACCGGCACCATCAAGGTCGGCACTGCCACCGTCACCCTGGACAAGATCGAACTGAAGAGCGGCGCCACCGTGGCCGACCAGAACAAGGCCGCCGTCACCGCCATCAACTCCAAGCTCGGCGAAACCGGCGTGCTGGCAGAGCTGGACGACACCGGCAAGATCGTGGTCACCCAGGTCAAGGACGGCGTGGCAATGGCCGACGCCGACATCACCCTGACCGGCGCCGCCGGCTTTGCGCAGACCGCCGATGCCGTGGTCACCACCGCCAACGTCGCCAACCTGGACGTGTCCACCGTGACCGGTGCGCAGAAGGCACTGTCGCTGGTCGACAACGCGCTGAGCTCGATCAACAACACCCGTGCCGACCTCGGCGCCGTGCAGAACCGCTTCACCTCGGTCGTTGCCAACCTGCAGACCTCCACGGAGAACCTGTCCGCATCGCGCAGCCGCATCCGCGATACCGACTTCGCCAAGGAAACCGCAGAGCTGACCCGC